>NZ_JAPPTM010000001.1:0-355106 GCF_027587105.1 Vibrio sp. RW | reverse complement strand
GAACTTAATATTTCACTGAGAGGTGTCAAATGAACAGCACACTTTTTCTTACAGGCTTCGGCGTGTACGTATTATTCTTAATCTGGTTAGGCTGGTTTGTCTCGCGTAATCAAAAATCTGGCGAAGATTTCTTATTAGGTGGCCGTGGCCTGCCATTATTCTTAGTACTGGGTACAACCGTCGCGACGATGGTCGGCACCGGTTCAAGTATGGGGGCGGTTGGCTTCGGCTACGCAAATGGCTGGGCGGGTGCTCTGTACGGAATTGGTGGTGCTGTGGGCATCCTATTACTTGCCCTTTGGTTTGCTCCGGTTCGTAAACTGAACTTCATGACCATGAGTGAAGAGCTGGCTTACTACGTAGGCGCCAACCGAACCGTGAAAAACGTGGTTGGTCTACTTATCTTTATCGCATCAATCGGTTGGTTAGGTGCGCACATTCTAGGTGGCGGCATGTACCTAGCGTGGATTGCAGACATCGACCTTAACCTTGCGAAAATCATTATTGCTGCAGCTTTCACAATCTACGTTGTTATCGGTGGCTACACTGCGGTTGTATGGACCGATACCATTCAAGCAATCATCCTTTTTGCTGGCTTCATCCTAATGGCGGTTATGTCTGTTGATCACATTGGTGGCATGGACAACCTTTATGCTGCGATGGACCCTGCTGCTACCAGCTTTTTAGCAATCGATAAACTGGGCATTCTGCCTGCTGTTTCTTTGTCTGTGGTTATCGGTGTGGGTGTACTGGCGACGCCTTCATTCCGCCAACGTATCTACTCTGGTAAAGATGTTTCAACTATCCGTCGCTCATTTGTGGCCTCGGGTGTGTTGTATCTTTTCTTCTCAATTATCCCTGCAATCATTGGTATGGCTGCACACGCCATCGACCCATCATTGGATAACCCGAACTACTCGTTCCCTTACGTAGCAGCAACGGTTCTTCCAGTTGGCGTAGGTATGATTGTTCTTATCGCGGGCCTATCTGCAACGATGTCGAGTGCAAGCTCAGATGCGATTGCTGGTGTGTCTATCCTACTGCGTGACGTGTACGTGATGTTCACAGGCCGCGTACCAAATAAAGAATCAATGCTGAACTACTCTCGCTTGGCTCTGATTGTGGTGATTGGTTTCGCACTACTGTTCGCGCTAACGTCAAACGATATCATTGGCTACATCACTAAGATGATTTCAACCGTTATGTCGGGCATGTTTGTGTGCGGTATGTTGGGTAAATTCTGGAAACGCTATAACTGGCAAGGTGCGCTGGCAACACTAGCGGGTGCTTCTGTGGCTTCATTCATAGTCATGCTAAACGCTGATTACACAGCCTTCTGGGGCAACCCTGTGATTCCTTCATGTTTGTTTGCTCTAACGGCAGGTGTGGCTGTCAGCCTATGTACTCCGGCTAACCAAGTAACACCTGAAATGGCAAAAGCGATTCTTGATGACGAGCGTGCTCTGATGGAGATGGAAATGTCTGAGACTGGCGTACTTGAAGAAGAAGCGGCACCTCAACGTCCTGTAAATCAAACAAGCTAATCTCAACGCTCCACAGCGAGTGAGTACAACAAAATTAGTACGACAAACTGTGGAGTGATTTAGCTAGCTCAGGCTCTGCTTAGCGGCAGGGCTTTCTTCCCCATTTATCTCTCTATTTTAGGATCGGCTATGCCTGCATCTTCTCATTTCAATATTGCTTTCTTTGGCGAATGTATGGTCGAAATCAGCGGCTCCCCATTAACCAAAAAGTTTGGCGGTGACACGCTTAATACCGCCCTTTACCTTTCTCGCTTAACTCAGCATCAAAACCTCTCTGTGCACTACGCGACAGGGCTTGGTAGCGATGAACTGTCTCAGAACATGGTTGATAACTGGCAGTTAGAAGGTATTCAAACCAACTTCGTCGAACGCATCCCAAACAAGTTGCCCGGCTTGTACATGGTCGAAACCGACGAGACAGGCGAGCGACACTTTCATTACTGGCGTAACGACGCGGCAGTAAAATTCTACTTTCAAATCGATAACTTAAACAAGCAAGCTGACAACCTAAACAAGCTTGAAATCGCGCTAACAGAGAAACAGGTCGATGCGATTTACATCAGCGGTATCAGTATCGCGATCTTGGATGATGCCTCTCGTGAGCGCCTATTCAAAGCCATTAGCGTGTTCTCAAACCAAGGCGGTAAGGTGATTTTTGATAATAACTATCGCCCGCAACTTTGGAGCACTGAACAAGCTCAACATTGGTACGCCAAGTTACTGCCATTGGTCGATATCGCATTGATCACCGAAGACGACGACCTGCTTGTATGGGGTAACTCCGAGAGTGTTCAACAACGCTGCCTTCGTTTGGGTTGCCAAGAGATCGTCATCAAACGTGGCTGTGAGCCATGCAAGATTGTTCAAGTTGAACAAGGCGATGTTGTTGAGAGCTATGTATCCGCGACTCGTGTTTCTAACGTAGTCGACACCTGCGCTGCGGGTGACTCCTTTGCGGCGGGTTATCTGGCGGCGCGCCTTACTGGTGAGAGCGCCCCCGATTCAGCTGAACTAGGTCACCAACTGGCTTCTACCGTTATTCAATACTCAGGCGCGATCATCCCGATAAGCGCCATGAATCACTTAATTAAAAAATAGAAAAACAAAGCGGAATTATTATGTCTCAAGAAATGATCAACAAACTTAAGCAATTCAAAGTTATCCCTGTTATCCAAATCAACAAGGTTGAACACGCGATTCCACTGGCAAAAGTGTTGGTAGAAAACGGCCTACCAGTTGCTGAAGTAACATTCCGTACTGAAGCGGCAGCAGATGCGATTCGTGCGATGCGCGATGCGTACCCAGAGATGTGTATCGGTGCTGGCACAGTATTAACGCCAGCGCAGATCGACCTTGCGAAAGAGTCGGGCAGCGAATTCATCGTAGCTCCGGGCCTGAACCCAAACACCGTAAAACGTTGCCAAGAAATCGGCATGCCAATCGTTCCGGGCGTCAACAACCCAAGCCAAGTAGAGCAAGCGCTAGAGCTTGGCCTTAATTTCTTGAAGTTCTTCCCTGCCGAAGCGTCTGGTGGCATCAACATGGTGAAATCTTTGCTAGCGCCTTACGTTGATGTGTCGCTAATGCCTACTGGCGGTATCGGCAAGCACAACGTGAATGACTACCTAGCAGTGGATCGCGTGGTCTGTTGTGGTGGTACTTGGATGGTATCGCCGAAGATGATCGAGAACGAACAGTGGGACGAGATCGCGGTGTTGGTTCGTGAAGCGGTTGAATTGGTTAGCTAGTCATAAGTTTGTGAGCTCATTCGTTTGTTAACAGGCGATAGGCTTTGAGCTCACGATAAACAACAGCAGTGGCTGAAGGTTCTGTTTTGTGAATCGCCTCCGATAAACAAAACAGAACCCCCTTTATATAGGAAAACTAATAATGAAAAAAACTATATTGTCTCTATTGATTTCAGGTTCAGTAGTGTCCCCAATGACGTTAGCAATGGCTCCGAATACCGATCTAAATTTAATGCCGTATCCACAGACAGTTGAGCTTCAAGCTGGACAAGTTAAGGTCGATGGTAACTTCAAGGTTTACATCAAAGGCTTTAACTCTGATCGCGTTGAATACACGGCGAAACGCTTTATTGATCGCCTTGAGCGTCAGACGGGTGTGCCGATTTTAAATTGGCAGGTTGATAGTGCAGACCAAGCGAACCTGATCATAGATATCGACGCAGCACCAAAGTCTGAAATACAAAATATCGACTCTGTAGAGTCCTACAAGATTACGACTCAGGGTGAACAAATCACGCTGAGTGCACCAAGCCCTTATGGCGCTATCCACGGCATCGAAACCCTTTTACAGCTCGTTGAAGCGACAGCGACTGGCTATCATATTCCTGCCGTAACCATTGTTGATGAGCCTCGCTTTCGTTGGCGTGGAGTATCTTATGATACCTCGCGTCACTTTATTGAATTCGATGTGTTGATTCGTCAGCTAGATGCGATGGCGTCGGCGAAGATGAACGTGTTCCATTGGCACTTCTGGGACGATCAAGGCATTCGCATTCAAACCGAATCATGGCCGCGTCTGTGGTCTGAAACCGCTGATGGTAATTACTACACCAAAGACCAAGTCCGTTACTTAGTTGAATACGCCCGTAACCTTGGTATTCGTGTGATTCCTGAAGTGTCGCTGCCGGGTCACTCTTCTGCTGTAGCGCATGCTTACCCACGCTTGATGTCGGGTGGTGAAGGTCAAAGCTATGAACAAGAACGTGGCTGGGGCGTATTTGAGCCATTGATGGACCCACTAAACCCTGAGCTCTATGAAATGCTGGGCGACGTATTTGATGAAGTGACAGAACTGTTCCCTGATGAATACTTCCACATTGGTGGCGATGAGCCGAACTATGCGCAGTGGAAAAACAGCGAAAAGCACCAACAGTTCATCGAAGAGAACAATATCGATGGCGAGCGTGGCTTGCAGTCTTACCTCAACGTAAAAGTTGAAAAGATGCTCGAAGAGCGCGGCAAGAAGATGACGGGTTGGGATGAGATTTGGCATAAAGATCTGCCAACTTCTATCGTGATTCAAAGCTGGCAAGGGCACGACAGCATTGGTCGTGCGGCGAAAGAGGGCTATCCAGGTATTTTGTCTACCGGTTACTACCTAGACCAACCTCAACCAACCAGTTACCACTATCGTAATGACCCAATGCCAAGTGGCATCACGGTTGACGATAAGCTGCACAGCGGCGAGAAGTTTGTGACTTACCAATGGCAAAAGCCTCGCTCTAAAGGGAGCCCACGTAAGGGAACACTGACTATCATTGAAGCGAAAGACGGTACTTTCCGCGCGTTCAGTGATTACAACGGCAAGTCTCGTGAAGAGATTTACATCCTTGATTATGTGCCGGGTAAAACCTTTGTTGGCCACTTCGATAACTTCATGTCGTACACCGAGTTCAACCTGAACCTCAATCCAAATGGGTTTGCGGAAGGCAGCTATCAGTTAATTGGTAACGTGCGCTGGCCAACCACAGGCGAAGTGATTGCGAGCAGCGATGTAGAAGGCAGTGTGATTCTTGAGCCAAACGGTGGTTACCCTGCGGAGTTAACCGACAAAGAAAAAGAGCTCATCTTAGGCGGCGAGATCACCATGTGGCTAGAGAACAAAGACAGCCTCACGGTCGAAAACTACTTATGGCCACGTAGCTATGCAATAGCAGAGCGCTTCTGGTCTGATGCCGCATTGACCGACGAGCGCAGCATGTATAAGCGTATGAAAGCGATGGATACATGGTCTGAAGTCTCGGTTGGCCTGCGTCACCATGCGGATGCTGATATATTGTTAAAACGCATTGCGAAAGGTCAAGATATTCACGACCTGCAAGTGCTTGCCAAGTACACCGAGCCAGCACAGTACTATGCGCGTAACTGGGAGAAGTGGAACTCTACTGAACCCAAGGGTACTTTATACAGCCAATACGAGCGCTTAAACCGCTTTGTTGATGCGCTGCCAGTCGAAAGCTACGCCGTGTATGAGATGCAAGATTTGGTCAACGACGTTGCGACGGGCAATCAACAAGCGCTTGAGCAACTTGCAGAGCATTATCAACAAGCAAAAGCGGCTGCACTCGCTGCTAAAACTGTCTTCGCTGGCAATGTGTCCTCAGTAGAAACTGTGATTGTCGCAGAGAAAACGGCGGAAGTCGCAGACTTGGCGCTCACCTTGATTGCTAAAGCGCAAGCAGGTGAAAAAGTTAGAGCAGCAGGCGTGAATGCCTACCAAGCGATACTGTCTGATTCAGCGAAAATCTACGATGAATCGATCATCGCGATTGTTCGCCCCACAGAGCTACTGTTAAAGGGGCTGGCTGAATAGTTGAAGCCACTGAGTGAATAACCTGCTAGTCGACTAGCTAACCGCTAAATAGATAAGCAGATAAAAGCTGAATAGCGAATAAGTCACACGACAATAAGAGATTCAAAACCGCCCTCTGTGGGGAATAGTGATTAATTTGTCTCAATATTTTGGAGTCGTTACCAGATATTAAACTGAGACACGCCTTAAAGAGTAAAGAATATGAGCTTGTTTTATCCAACCTAGCATAAACAAATTAGCTGAAATAATGAACAAAATGGCTGTCTATTCTTATATTTAAGGTAGGTTACATCCCCACAAATAATTTATGAGTAATATCTGGGCCTAATCTGAAAAAGGAATAGTCCCTATGTATAAGTACAAATTACCTGTCCTTGAAAAAGTCGGATTTGGCGCCGGAGATATGGCTGTCAATGTGGTGATTTCATCGATGATGTTAATCATTACATTCTTCTATACGGATATTTTTGGTATCAAACCCGAAGACTTAGCGATGTTATTCATTGTGGTCCGATTAATCGATGCGGTGACCGACCCGTTGATGGGCATGATTACCGATAAGTTTACCTCTCGCTGGGGTCGTTACCGTCAATACCTACTCTTTCTTGCGATTCCTTTTGGTGTCTCGGTCTACTTAGCTTTCAGCACACCAGACGGTGATTACAACACTAAGCTGGTTTACGCTTACGCGACATATATCTTGATCACTGTCATGTTTACGGCAGTGACCATTCCATACATCTCTTTGATCAGTGTGATGACCGACGATCCGAAAGAGCGCTTGTCTGCGAACGGTTACCGTTTGTTCTTCGCTAAGATCGCGGCTTTTCTTGTCACCATTATCGTTCCGCAGTTATCAACCGCTTGGGGCCAAGATAACATCCAATTGGGTTACCAATATTCGATGGGTTTGATGGGATTGATGGGCACGTTGCTGTTCTTGTTTTGTTTCGCGACCACCAAAGAGCGTATTGAACACGTGGTCGACAAAAAGTCATTCAAAGACCAAGTTAAATTGCTGATGAGAAACGACCAATGGTTAGTGCTGTGTGCGGTATGTGTGACAGGTACTATCGGCTACGTGATTCGTGGGTCAGTTGCCGCGTATTATGCCAAGTACTACCTCAGTGGTGACGCGGGTACTATCTCAGCCTTCCTTGCAACGGGTGTCGGTGCGGCGATTCTGGCGATGGTTGCGTCAACTTGGATCACTAAAAAGTACTGCAAAATTAAACTGTTCCGTTACAGCCAAGTATCGGTACTGTTATTAAGCTTGATGCTCTACGTATTTGTTGGTCGTGAAGATTTGGCTTTGGCTTTCGTGTTGTATTTCTTAGTTTCTTTCGTCGTAGATTTGCATGCACCTGTATTCTGGTCTGCGATTGCCGAAGCCGTTGACTACGGCGCATACAAAACAGGTCAACGCGTTTCTGGCCTAGCGTTTGGCGGTATCTCCTTTAGCCAAAAGCTAGGTATGGGGATCGGCGGTGCGGTGGTCGGTTGGCTACTAACCTATTTCAATTACGTGCCAAACGAAGCGCAATCAGACTACGCCCTTACCGGTATCGCACTGATGTTGACGGTTATCCCAGGCTTTTTCCACTTCCTAATGGGCTCACTGATGTCTAAATACAAAGTGACTGATAAGTACTACCAATCGATGACGGCCGCCAACATCCAAGGCGGAAAGAAAAACCTAAGTGAAGTTCAACCTTCAAAACCTCAAACAAGTTTCGAAAATTAAGGCGAGAGTATGACTGAATTCGTAAATCCTATTATAGAGCAGCGTGCTGATCCACACATCTTCAAACACTCGGACGGCTATTACTATTTTACCGCTTCGGTACCGGAATATGATCGCATAGAGATTCGTCGAGCAAAGAGTATCTCTGAACTCGACACCACCAGCGAACTCGTCAATGCATGGTACAAACCAGATACAGGCCCATACAGTGATTTAATCTGGGCACCAGAGCTTCACTTTATCGATAACGCTTGGTACGTCTACTTTGCCGCCGCGCCATCACGAGAAATCATCGATGGGTTGTTCCAGCACCGTATGTATGCGATTTCCAATTCGAATCCAAACCCGATCACATCAGAATGGACGTTCGAAGGGAAAGTCGATACTGGCATAGACACGTTCTGTCTGGATGCGACGTCTTTCAGTCACAACGGAGTTAACTACTATGTTTGGGCGCAAAAAGACAACAACATCGGCGGTAACTCCAATATTTATATATCGGAGTTAGAAACACCGACCAAGCTACGTACTGCTCCCCGATGTTTGACCCTTCCAGAGTTTGAGTGGGAAAAAATTGGTTTTTGGGTCAATGAAGGACCGTCGGTTATCCATCGTCACGGAAAGTTCTGGATGACTTACTCCGCCAGCGCGACCGACGAAAATTACTGTATGGGGCTGCTGTACGCGGATGAAAACAGTGACTTGCTTGACCCAAAAAGCTGGGTGAAATCGAAGCAGCCAGTGTTTAAAACTAATTGGGAGAAAAAGATCTACGGGCCTGGCCACAATAGTTTTACGGTCGATGAACAAGGCCATGATCTGTTGGTGTATCACGCACGCGATTATACCGAAATTGAAGGTGACCCGCTTTGGGACCCAAATCGCCACACACGCATTAAACGCCTCATTTGGAAAGACGGCTTTCCTATTTTTGGTGAAGCGATTTAATCCAGTTATCTCAGTACCTGCAACTTGCAGGTACTGTGTTTTTGCAAGGAGTATCTATGCCTAACAGCATCGTCCCACCCAGCTCGATCAAGGCTGCTATCGAGAGCGATCTTTTTACCGATGACAAGCCGGCCAAGGTTCATACTTTACGTAATCACCACGGCATGACGGCTACTTTTATGGATATTGGTGCAACATGGTTGAGCTGCCAAGTTCCAACGCCTTTTGGCCAGCGTGAAGTGTTGCTCGGCATGACATCAATGCATGATTACCAGTCTCACTCGGCGTTTTTAGGTGCGACCATAGGCCGTTTTGCCAACCGTATTGCCAAAGGGCAATTCAACTTAAACGGACAGGTTTATTCCATTACTCGTAATGATAATGGCAATAGCTTACACGGTGGTATTGAGGGTTTTGATAAGCGCCGCTGGTTGGTGAAAGACAAAAGTGATTTACACATTACTTACTGTTTGATGTCTCCCGACGGTGACCAAGGGTTCCCGGGAAACCTTTCCGCTGAAGTCGCGTATACGTTGACGGAAAACAACCAGCTGTGTATCGAATATTCGGCTATTTGTGACAAAGATTGCCCTATCAACCTAACTAACCACGCCTACTTTAATTTAGACGGTGCGGAATCTGGCAAAACCATTCTCGATCATGAATTACAACTGCGTGCCAACGAATACCTGCCCACCGATGATAAACTCATTCCGACGGGTGAACTGAAAGCGGTGCAAGGGACCAATTTTGATTTTAGTACAGCTCAGAGAATCGGAGCCCGTTTACTACAAGATGAAGACCAAAATTTGGCCAAAGGTTATGACCACGCTTTTACTTTGCCTGAAGAATTGACTGACGGTGTGAGCACTATCGCTCGCCTAACCAGCTCCGATAAACAGGTGGTGATGTCTGTGTTTACCGACAAACCAGCGATTCAATTCTATAGCGGGAACTTCTTGTCAGGAACACCATCTCGTACTGGGGAGTATCAAAACTATCAAGGGCTTGCGCTTGAGACTCAGTTCCTACCTGACTGTCCAAATCATCCAACATGGCCGGAAGCGAACAAACGTTTCATTACTAAAAAGTCATTCTATCAGCATCAAACCAGTTATCAGTTTATGACCCATCATAGTCAGTGATCACAAACGATTTGGGCTGGTAGGGGGTTCTAGCCCAACATGGTGCTTACATCACTTTCTCACGATCAAGCTTCGGGCTTAACCCCACTTTATTCTTGAAACCGCGACGAAAGTAGAGTGGTTCAGAGTGAGCCTTTATTTTCAACTGCTTGTGTTCAACTGCCTGTATTCAATGATTACTTTCAACGGAGCGTACCGGTTATTTCTGACTACTTACATTGTGCAGCGTTAGGATGAAAGTCATGCCTTGGTCTGGGTTGTTCTTTGCTATCAAGGTGCCCTGCATATCACGCACGTTGTTGGCGGTGATTGCCAGCCCGAGCCCCAAACCTTCGCCCATCTTTTTGTTGGTATGGAAGGGTTCGAAAATAGTTTCGAGTTGGTCTTCTGAGACGCCGCAGCCATTGTCTTGAACCTTGATCACCACGCGTTGCTGTTCGGTGTGTGCACTGACAATAATGGTGGCAGGCGTTTGATGGTTGGTGGCGTCAACGGCGTTTCTGATCAGGTTGCCAAGCACTTGGCGAAGTCGTGCCTCTTCTCCCATTACCATCGAAACATTGGACGCGATACGTACTCGCATATCAATATTTTTTAACTCGGCTTGGTGAATTCTCAGGGTTTCTTGTAGCGCCTCTGTGAGAGAAACTGGGTAGGGGCTTTCCAGCCTTTTAAAGGCGAACGACTTCAACTGACTGGTCATGTTAGCCATTCGGTCGATGAGGCTCATGACTAAGTCCATGTTCGCTTTCAACAGTTTGGTCTCGCCTCTTTCCATCAATAATTGATTGCTAGAAAGCAGAGTTTTTAGGCCGGTAAGCGGCTGATTAAGCTCATGAGTGATTGCACTCGACATGCGACCTAGCGCTGCGAGCTTGCTTGATTCAACCAGCTCTTGCTGTGCATCTTTTAGATCTTGTGTTCGCTCTTCTACCCGCAGTTTCAGCGTTTTATTGGCGTTTTGCACCGCAATTTCCGCTTTCTTGCGTTTACTTATATCGATCACCGTACACAGGTAATAAGTGGTGTCATGCCAAGGGAAAGCGCTAATAGAGAACAACACAGGAAAGTAGCTACCATCACTGCGTCTTGCCATGGTTTCGACACTGGTGATCTCGGCCAGTTCTTGGTGTTGTTCTAAATTCTTGAGCAGTTGGAGTGTGGTTGAATTTGGATTACCCGCTTCAAAAAGTTGCCACGCTTTGATGTTGCTTATCATTGAGTCGGACAGGGAAAAGTATTTCTTTGCCATCAGGTTGATATCGTGGATATGGCCGTATTTATCGATCAATACTAACCCAACATGCGTCTTATTGATCATCCTAGACAGTCGTTTCTCCGACTCTTCGATAAGCTTTTGGATTCGCAAATTGCTGAGCTTTTTCTGGCGTCTTTGATAGAGGATAACCAACAATAACAGAACGAAAAGACAGCCCACAGCCACGCTCCAACTTATCCAGTTAGTGGTTTGGTTGAGGCTAGTTAATGGGGTCAAATAGGTTAATCGCCAATTTAGATCGTCCAACTTGATCGATTGAATCAGGTAGTCCTTACCTTGTAGTTGCCACACTTGAATATGGGTTTGATCGTACAACTCGCGTTTTGTGGCTCTGGGCTGAGAATTGAAGGTGTCGTTGAACCAATCGGCACTCAATCGATTATCACTGGAGAGGAAGAACTGCTCTCGAGGGTTTTGAAACAGTATCGCTTCACCATCGGCAAACCATTGATCGATAAGAAGCGATAAGTCGATTTGTACCGCAACAATACCCACCACATCGGATGCTCGATAAACCGGTGCCGCAATGAAGTAATCGGGTGTCACGCCTTTATTTTTGGTGACCACTGAGATAGCGCCACCTTGCTGGTGGATCTTAGACACAATCGTATTGGCGTTCTTTTTACTCAGCTTGCTTCTTTCGACACTGGAAACCAACAACTCACCTTCAGCGGAAAGTAGATACCACCCCTTGGTGTTGGCCGCTTTGTCTAATTGAATTAGTTGTTTTTTAATGTGTTTTTGGAGGCGACTTTCACCATCAATAAAACGAACGCTGGTTTCATCGTTCGTGACCAGGTAAGGCAAATAGTAAAAACGTTTGAGTGTGCGTCTTGCTTCAGCAATGTACCCAAGAAAGCGTTGTTCTGCATAACGCTGAGCTTGCTCAAGCTTCCACTGGCTTATCCCATTTTTAGTGGCTAGCTGAACCAAACCAATTAACAAACAGGCGAACACGAACAGCCAATATCGATTATTTTTAACCATTCTTGATTAAATCCTTTTAAATTAGTTAGCTGTCTGTCTCTTTAAATGAGTGAGTGCGAAGCTTCACGGTTTTATGACTGGGAAGATGAAGTGTGGGACAAATTGAAGCTAACAAACATTACAAAACGGTTAAAGGAGTGTTATCCAAAGTGGGAGCTAGCTCCTTTTAGTCTGCGGTGTTTTTACATACCGTGGGCGACATTATTCTGATGTAAGCAGCGGAACCAAACTATGCAACGTATAGCTTTGATTGAAGATGATGCGATAGTGCGTCAAGCAACCAGTCAGTGGTTACAATTAGCGGGCTTCGATGTCACCGCATTTGAGGTTGGGCAAGATGCGTTAAACGCGGTAGAGCAGGGTGATTTCCAAACCATCATTAGTGACGTGCGTTTGCCTGATATTGATGGCGTTGAGCTATTAGGGCGGTTCAAAAATCTTGTGCCAGACGTGCCTGTTATCTTGATTACAGGTCACGGTGATGTCGATATGGCGGTTAAGGCTTTACAGCAAGGTGCCTATGACTTCATCGAGAAGCCGTTTGATCCAGAACGCCTCTCTCAAACGGTCTCTGAAGCGGTAGATAAATTTCAAAGTGGCCAAGACAGGATCAGTCGCCAAAGCTATTTAGATAACTTGAAGGGCATTGAACAGGTTCTGATTGGTCGCAGTAAAGTGATGTGTGAATTGAGAGAGCAAATACACAAGGTTGCCTCGATTGATACCAATGTGATTATTTATGGTGAAACCGGCTGTGGTAAAGAGCTGGTCGCCTCTTGTTTGCATGAGTTTAGTCAGCGAAAACCTCATCCTTTTGTGCCACTAAACTGTGGTGCGATTCCAGAAAACCTATTTGAAAGTGAGCTGTTTGGCCATGAAGCTGGTGCGTTTACTGGAGCCGCCAAACGACGTATTGGTAAGCTAGAGTTTGCCGACAAGGGGACGGTGTTTCTTGATGAAATAGAGAGTATGCCGCTATCTATGCAGGTCAAAGTACTGCGGACCTTGCAAGATAATGTCGTTGAGCGTGTTGGTGGTAATCAGCAACAACATGTTGACTTGCGTGTGGTATCTGCTTCGAAAAGCGATTTGCTCAATCACCCCGACTTTCGCCAAGATCTTTTCTACCGTTTGAATGTCGCGCAGCTGCATTTACCGCCGCTCAGTGAGCGAGAAGACGATGCTCTTATTCTTTTCGAACATTTCACCCAGGAAGCCAATATTGAAACACGAATTGCTAGTGAGGCTGATCGCTATGCTTTGTTGTCGTACTCGTGGCCAGGTAATGTGCGTGAGCTGCGCAATGTCGCGATTCGTTTTGCATTGGATGAAAGCCTGACAGTCGGTGATATTTTGGCGTGTCGTCCTAACTCTGTTACGGAGTCCACCACGGCGGGTATCCCTTTGGCTGTCCAGGTTCAGAGTTTTGAGCGAAAAGTGATTCACGACGCGTTAGTGCGTTATCAAGGGCGTATCAACGATGTGATGCAAGATTTAGATTTACCACGTCGAACACTAAACCAAAAAATGGTCCGTTATGCATTGAACCGAAGTGACTATGTCGACTCTTAGTGAACCGTTTAACTGTCATTATTAATGATGACTGATGAGCAATAAATGGCTCATTGTTTATTTATCAATTTATTAACATTGATCACGCAAATGTAACGCAGTGTGATGTAACCACCTTTATGAGGGTGTTAATTACGGCTTTGGATAAGCAAAAAACAGCTCATGTAATCGCTGTTAAATAAGCAATATTTTGCCTATTTCAAATGATTTTTTCATTTAATGTAAGCCATATCAATAACTTACCTTATTGGCATTGTGCTTGCTATCTAGCTTTTGTTGTTAACAAAAATATAACGTGAATAACTCTACATGGAGAGTAACAATGAAATACAACAAGCTAGTTAAAACTTTAGCGATCGCAATGGCCTCTATTGGCCTTATCGGCAACGCTTCAGCACAAGAAGAGCGCAGCTACATTTTAGCAACGGCCTCAACGGGTGGGACTTACTATCCGGTTGGTGTGGCCTTAGCAACTTTGAGTAAAGTTAAGCTTGCGCCTAAGCAGCACTTTTCTTTGGCGGCTATCAGCTCTGCTGGATCCGGTGAGAACGTAAAGTTGTTAAATGAGAACGAAGCTCAGTTTGCCATTTTACAAGGCTTGTATGGCGCGTGGGCGTGGCAAGGGCTTGGTCCATATGAGAAGTCAGGCAGTCAAAAGCAACTGCGTTCAGTCTCTATGCTATGGCAAAATGTTGAGCATTTCATCGTTCGTTCTGATCTGACAGAAACGGGCACCATGACTGATTTGAAGAACTTGAATGGCAAAAAGTTCTCTATTGGTAAGAAAAACTCAGGAACAGAGAATTCAGGTCGTCAAATTATGCGAGGCCTTTCCATAGACCCAGAACAATTTAAACTCGCCTTTATGGGTTACGGTGGCAGTGCGAGCGCATTACAAAATGGCACGATTGATGGCATGAATACGCCCGCTGGTGTTCCTGTCGGGGCGGTTACTCAAGCATTTGCGGCCTTAGGTGAAGACATTCAAATCTTGTCGTTTACCGATGCGCAAATCAAACAAGCGAACGGTGATTACAATATCTGGACAAAATATGAGATCCCAGCAAACACTTATCCAGGTGTCGATCAGCCGATTACCACTATCGCACAACCTAACTTTCTAGCGGTTCGTGAAGACATCTCTGAAGAGGATGTTTATCAGCTCACCAAAGCTATCTATGAAAACCTACCTTTCTTACAAGGTATCCACAAAGCAACCAAAGCAATGGCTCTCGAGAAAGGGATCGCAGGTCTTCCTGTTCCGCTTCACCCGGGCGCTGCACGTTACTACCAAGAAGTGGGCATCGAGATCCCTTCTGAGTTGATCGTCAACTAGCTTACCTGTTGTCAGGTAACTATTAGTTTATGAGCCATTGGTTTATGAACTATTGGTCTGTGAACTAACGGTTTTCCATCAACTACCCCCTTCGTGACTTAATTGTTGGTGCGCGTTCGCTAAAGAATGTGTTCGTGCGCCTCCTCACTTTATGGATTTTCTCTTCGTGTTTGCTGCGGAGAGCAGGAGTTTTCTATGAGCGATTCGCTGCAGCAGGAACTGAAAAAATTTGAACTGCCGACCCGGACGGATTTCCCGTGGGTGGGCAAAGCGATAACAACAATGGGTGTGATTCTCTCTTTATTGCACATTTGGTTTAACACGCTATCCACCTTACCAGAGCTTTGGGTTTCAGCGACTCACTTCGCGGGTTTTGCGATCATCTGTGCGCTTTGGTATCCGGCTCATATCTCGCTTAAAAAGAGCAAAGTAGCTTTAGCGGTCGATATCGGAATCGCTTTGGCGGCTCTGGCTTGCCTTATCTATATTCCCTTTGCCGAAGATGCGCTTTATGAGCGAGGCGTGAAGTTTATCGCCAGTGATTGGTTCTTCTCTATCTTGGCGATTGCGATTGTTATTGAGCTGATTCGCCGTACTATGGGCTGGTTTATTCCGGTGCTTATCTTGGTGTGTTTGAGCTATGTGGTGCTTTGGGGGCAATGGACCAGCGGCATCTTCCACTTCCCGGGGTTGAGCCTTGAGACTCTACTTTATCGAAGCTTTTATTCTTCGGAAGGGATGTTCGGCTCTATCTCAAGAATCAGTTGGACCTTCGTGTTCATGTTCATCCTATTTGGCGCATTCTTAGTACGCTCTGGTGTCGGTGATTACATCATTGATGTGTCTCGCGCGGCGGCGGGCAAAGTGATTGGTGGCCCCGGTTTCATTGCGGTGATTGGCTCTGGCTTGATGGGCTCGGTGTCGGGCTCTAGCGTGGCAAATACGGTATCCACTGGCGTAATCAGCATTCCCCTGATGCAAAAAGCAGGCTTCCCTTCGCGTTTTGCAGCAGGGGTTGAAGCCGCGGCATCGACGGGCGGGCAGTTGATGCCACCAGTGATGGGCGCTGGTGCGTTTATCATGGCGTCTTACACGCAAATCCCTTATGTCGATATCATTGCGGTTTCCTTCTTACCTGCGCTTATCTACTTTTTGTCTGTGGCTTTTTTCGTGCGTATTGAAGCGAAGCGTAGTGGTGTACAGAAGGTGGTTTCAGGGTGTGAACCGTTGTTGAAGGTGCTACTTTCAGGATGGCACAACCTGATCCCACTAGCGGTGTTGGTAACCTTGTTGGTGAAAGGCTTTACGCCGACTTACGCGGCGGGTATCTCTATCCTGTCTGTCGTAGTGGCTTCATGGTTCTCTAAGAATCACAAAATGGGTCCAAAAGCGATCATCGAAGCGCTTTCTCAAGGCGCGAAAAACATGGCGACGACGGCAGTATTGTTGGTGGGTATTGGTCTCGTTATCAACGTGATCAGCACCACCGGAATTGGTAACACTTTCTCGTTGATGATCAACAGTTGGGCGAATGGCGACTTGCTCATCATGATTGCTTTGATCGCACTCGCTTCTTTGATTCTGGGTATGGGCTTACCAGTAACGGCGGCTTATATCGTGCTGGGCACTTTGTCGGCTCCGGCTTTATATAAACTGATTGCTGAAAGCCAGTTGCTTGACCTGTTGGTATCGGGCCAGTTACCTGAACAGGCGAAAGCCATCTTTATGTTGGCGGCACCAGACAAGTTAGATTTATTGAATGCACCAATGGCACTTGAAACAGCCAAAGAGATGATTGCTTTAGTGCCTGCTGATTTTGTGGAAACGCTGCTTGAGCAAAGCCTCGGCCTAGAAGCGATCAGCCTTTCACTGCTTTCTGCACACTTGATCATCTTCTGGCTATCGCAAGACAGCAACGTGACACCGCCAGTTTGTTTGACTGCATTTGCGGCAGCGACTATCGCTAAAACACCGCCAATGAGAACAGGTTTAATGGCTTGGAAGATCGCCAAAGGCTTATACCTAGTACCGTTGCTGATTGCCTACACTAATTTAGTGAGCTGGGATATTGTCTCGGTACTGGTAACGGGTGGTTTTGCTATTGTTGGCACTTATGCGTTTATCGCGGCAATTGAGGGTTACCTAGAAAGTGAAATCAATGTGATGACTCGAGTCGTGTTAGTCGTGCTTGGCGTGGCCTTGGTGTGGCCTGATGTTTCAGTCGTAATTCGCTTAGTGTGTGTTGCTTTGTTTGTCGGTATTTTTATTCACAGTGGTCGCAAATACGATGCTAATAAAGCGCAAAGAGAATCGAAAAGCGAGGAAGAAACTGAACCTCAAATCGAGTCTAGAACGGTCGCTTCCTCCCTATAATTAAAAGGATTGAATGTAGGAATATTATGAATTCAATATACGACTATATTATTGTAGGTGGCGGCATTGTTGGTGTGTCGACCGCGTGGCAATTGCAACAAGCTCACCCTGATAAAACCGTACTTTTAGTTGAGAAGGAGCGTGGGTTTGCGCTCCACCAAACGGGTCATAACAGTGGGGTGATTCACGCAGGTGTTTATTATGCCCCCGGCAGCTTAAAAGCCGATTTTTGTAAGCGTGGTGTAGAGCGCACCATTGCTTTTTGTAGTCAGCACGATATCCCTGTTGAGAATTGTGGCAAGCTGTTGGTTGCAACCAGTCAACAAGAAGTGGAGCGAATGAACGCGCTCTATCAGCGTTGTCAGGACAACGATATTGATGTCGATCTCTTGGATCAAGCACAGCTAAAGCTTGCTGAGCCGAACATAACGGGCTTAGGCGCGATTTATGTCAAAACCACCAGTATTGTGGATTATAAAAAAGTGACCGAAGTGATGGCTCAAGAATTTGTTGAAGCGGGTGGCAAGCTCAGTTTAGGCACCGAAGTGGTCATGGCGGATGAACAAGCAGATGAGGTGCAGTTAACGTGCAAAGTCGATGGTCAGACTCTTCAACTCAATAGCCGATTCTTGATCACGTGCTCAGGTTTGATGGCTGACAGAATGACCAGCATGCTAGGCATTGAAACTGACTTCCAGATTGTCCCATATCGAGGTGAGTACTATCAGTTGGACGCGAAACACAACCAAGTGGTGAATCATCTTATTTATCCTATTCCAGACCCTGAACTGCCTTTCTTGGGTGTGCACTTAACACGCATGATTGATGGCTCGGTAACAGTAGGGCCAAATGCAGTTCAAGGCTGGAAGCGAGAAGGTTATGGCAAGCTTAACTTTAGCTTTAAGGACACTTGTCAGATGCTGAGCTTTGCGGGCTTTTGGAAAGTCACCGCGAATAACCTGAAAACAGGATTGGTGGAATTTAAGAACTCGTGGTGGAAGCCGGGTTACCTAAAATTGGTCAACAAGTACTGCCCGAGCATTACGGTTGATGATTTTAAGCCTTACCCTGCAGGCATTCGCGCTCAAGCGGTGCTCAAAGATGGCACCTTAGTTCATGATTTTCTGTTTGCCGAAAGCCCAAGAAGTTTGCATGTGTGCAATGCGCCATCACCAGCCGCGACCTCTGCAATGCCGATTGGTGAATATATTTGCACCAAGGTGATGAAAAAGACGGCTTGATGATAACGGAAGATCATTGACCGAACTTTTTCCGCAGACAATAAAAAATCCGCGAGCTCAATTCTATTTAGGATCGAACTCGTGGATTTTTTTAACTTTGTCCATTTAACCTAGAGAATATTTCTACCTAACAAATATGCCTGATGCTCGGTGGAACTCGTATGAGTGATGGTTTACAAGGCTCATAGCGACTGAGGAACAAAGTTGGCGACGATAGATACATCGTTAAAGTTACGGTAACCGCGCACCATGATGTTGAATTCACCCGCAGGTTTATTCAATACACACTGTTCGTTACTGCCATTTGTGTATGGACGACAATCGTAGCTAGCTTTCGAAACCAGACCGTTGTGTTTGACGTATAGGTCGGCATCACCACTGCGAGGTCCGGTCATTGTTACGGTTAACTGACCGGCATCTTGAGTCGTAAAGGTGAAGAATTGCTCTTCACCATATCCCGCCGTAAGGCCTTCAACAGGGACACCATTTTGCAGCTCTTTAGGGCCTGAAACTGGCGAATCAAGGCTGGTTTCAACGAGGTAAGCAATCGCCAGTTTGGCGAATTTTGTTGCGTGTGTTGCCGTAGGGTCGGAGTTATTGAGTGTATCGTGTTCCGTATGGATGTTCGGGTTGTAATCGTTGAACATGCTCTCAAACGGCATTGCTGCTGGATAGCCAACATTGTGCCATGAGGCGTGGTCAGAACAGGCGTAGCCACAATCATCAAAGCCGTAGCTGATCTCACTGGCGTAAGTATCGATAAGTTCACTCAAATAGGCGGTGAGATTGCTGTCGGTATAATCCGTAATGAAGGTGATATCGTGCGCTGAACCGTTGTAGTTAGTCATGTCTAATTGCAGTACCGAGACAACGTTTGCTTGCTCATCTCTTAAAGCGTTAGCGACATCTTGCGAACCGCGCAATCCCACTTCTTCTGCCGCATAGCCATAGAATTTGATGGTTTTATCGGGCTGAATCCCACTGGCAACCATAAGGCGCAGCGACTCTGTCACGGTAGCGATACCTGAAGCATCGTCATCCGCGCCCGGGGAGATGGTGCCTTCACTTGTCCAAGAACCGACTGTGGAATCAAGGTGCCCGCCAACAACGACGATCTCTTCTGGGTATTTAGCACCAAGTAGCGTCACTTCAACCGATTTTTGCGGATATTCAGCGTGTGTGATTTGGCGCGCGGACGCATAGGGCACATCTTTAATTTCCGCTTCCCAACGCTCTAAAAGCCAATCTGAAGCAGCAACACCAGTAGAAGTCGTATAAAAACGGTTGGTGAAAGTGGTCAGATTTTCTATGGTTGTGACCATGTTATTGGGTTCAACCTGAGCGAGTAAGTCGTTCACGGTATCTTGGTGGCTGATCACTGGCTTTTCGAACGTGCTCATCGTCAGTGGCATAGCTGCCGCTTTGAGTGCACTTGCTTGATCTTCATGCACCATGTAACCACCACAGCGGTGGGTTTCTTCGTGCATATGGCTAGAGAGTTTAGCCAGTTGTTTCTCGTTTATTTTAGCCACAATGGAGTTCTTGTTCGCAACCAGCCCTGAATAAACTGTTGCGCCGTGTTGAGTCACAAGGTGCTGGGCATCTGCATCGGTTGTGATCCAAACTTCTGAGCCCTCTGGTGGCGTAATGCCGAGTGATGCGTAAGCCGAGACACTCCCGAATATAGCGAATGCCAGGATGCTTTTTTTGATAGCCATTTGTCGTCCTTTTTATGGTTAATATCATTGTTCTGATTGGTATTGTTTCTATTTACCGTCGTTTGTCTGACGTTGTCTTTCTGGTGCTGCTATTGGATATTTTCACTATCCAAATAGAGAAACAGGGCCCCTTTAGGAGCCCTGAATTTATTATCGATTATTGTGCTTTAATGAAACGGTAGTGCTTGGTTTCTGAACAAATATCGCTTGAGGTACACACTTGGTACTCCACATCAATCGTACCGTTGTGACGGAACTTGTCGACGTATGAGTTGTAGTCTGTAGCACCAACATTTTTGCCATTACGTTTAATCACAAAGTAGTCGTTGGTGTCGTAATCCCATGCCAGCTTAACGCGAGCTTTGCCGTTCGGATTTTTGTTACCAAACTTCAGTTTTAGTGGGAAGGCATCGTTTGAACTGCTTTCAATGTTGATGGATTTGCTGGTAGACGTAGTAACGCCAGCATCGTCTGTCACGGAAAGTGTTACCACATAATCGCCAGCTGCTGCGTAAGTATGACGAGTCATTTCACCATTCAGCATGTTGCCATCGCCTAGGTTCCATTGGTAAGAAACGATCTGGCCATCGCTGTCCGAACTTGTACTGCGTAGCTCTACTTCTTTACCAACAATGGTGTGTTCGAATGAAGAGATTGGCGGTACGTTAGCATTGCCTGCTTCGTATGATGCTTTTAGGTTTGCATCTGCATAATCTGAGTAACCCAGAACGTTAATGGTATAGCGACCTGCTACTGGGCTTTCAATGACACAGACTTCATCGGTCACGGTTTCACTCTTACAAATATTCTCTTGAGAGCTTGGTGCATAGTCCAGGCCGACATACATATCTGGGTCACCAGTAGAGACAGCCAGATCAATCGTCAGCTTGTCTTGGCCTTCTGGTACTTCGATATCGAAGTAAGTTTTCGAACCTGTTTCGCCAGTCACGGTTTGAGCTTGGCCATTGATTAGATTTTGATATTCCGGTTCTGGCGGCAATGGTGGCTCGCCACATGGACTGACACCGACTAGGTTGAACGCAGCAACAACGTCATCGGCACTGTAGCCAAGGTCGGTTGCTGAGTTTTTCACGCCACAAGCACCTTGCCAGAAGTCACTGTTTTCTGACCAGTAGATTTGGTTGGCTAGCACGAACAATTCAAACGCTTTCTTGGTGTCCCAACCTTGTGTGGTTGCTAGGTGGTAGAATGCTTTATTGAACACACCAGAGCTGTAGTGCACGTTCAAGCCATCGTAGTATTCGGAGGCGTTGTTGATTGATGAGCCATCGCGTGATGGATCGTCCATGTAACGCAAAGCTCCTTCTTCTTTAAAGATATCACGGCCGACCATCCAGTCATTAGTGCCTTTCATGTAGTATTCAGCGGCTTCACCAGCCATATCAGAGAAAGCCTCATTCATACCACCAGATTGATTTGCATAGACTAAGCCTGAGTTTTGTTCCGTGAAGCCATGGCTCACTTCGTGCGCTGATACATCTAAGCTGACAAGTGGATAGAAGAAGCTTTCACCGTCGCCAAAGGTCATTGCTTTGCCGTCCCAGAAAGCATTCTCATAGTTGGAACCGTAGTGAACACGCATCATAAGTTTGAAAGAGAGCGGAGCGGTGTCAAACCAGTTCTTATACATGTCGAACACAATGTTACCGAAGTAGTGGGCATCGTTGAGTGGTGAGAAGGCACCATTTACGGTTTTGTGTTCGTTACGAGGGCATTCATAGCGGTAAGTGGTGTCGCCATCGGTAGCACCATTGAGGTCAACGGTGACAACATTTTCCGACTCCATCACACACTCTGTGCCATTTTCCAACACATCTAGGTAGTGGTAATCAGTACCGTATTCGTACATGCCTGTTTTTTCGTTACCACCGGGGCCAGTGCCAACCTGTGCGTGAGCAATACCTTCCCAGCGATCAATAACTTCGCCCGTATGTGCGTCTAACATGGTGAATGGTCGAGTAGGGTGCTCGCTGCCTTCGACAAGATAAGAGACAACGTACACTAGGCGTGTTTTATCCGCTCCTTGTGTGCCAATGCCTTGTTTACCGGATCTTTGGGTGGATGCGCCCTGATAAATAAACAACTCATGTTGGACATTGTCTAGAGATTGGCTGGTTAAGCCTTGAGTCTTGAGGTCTTTACTCGCAAGAGCAACGGCTTGAGAGCTATTGATGGATGGTTTCACAAACGATCGTTCTAGGGTTGTAGTTCTAAGGTAGAGGCCTTGAACCGACTTAAGCGCCCCACCTTTCACACTTTGGGTCGCATTTAGATAATGCCCCCAAACTGGTGTGCCCCAAATGTTCTGTTGAATCTTAACTTTGTAGGTACCACGCTTTTTGAGGCTAACTTCTTTTACCATTTTGAAGTTAGAGGCGTTACTGACACCTAACTGGGCGTTCAACCCTGAGAAGTTGGTAAAGTTGATCGGTTGATCGATTTTAACGGATTCATTTGCATGAACTGACAAAGACATAGCACTGGCTATAGCAACGGCAACTAAACGCTTTCTTATTTTCATTGTTATTTTCTCTTTCTATGTAAATTCAAAGAAAAAGTAACAAAACTAATACAATGTATTTACATCATTCGGTCTGATTATTTAGTAGCATGGCAGTGATCTCTTTTATTCATGAAATTTATATTTGTCATATTTACAGATAGTTATTGTTTCTGTTTATTTTTGAACGAACCCGCGTCTTTTATTTATACAATCATGATACTTTTATTAAGTGTTAATTTTCATTGATAATTAAGTCTTTAGTACAAATTGATCCGTGCCTCAATTAATGGTTTTTGGGTTGATAGAAGGATCAACGATTTCAAAATGTGATTTTAAGCAGAAGGTTATTCAGCGAATTTACAAGCAATCTTGATAAGGAATTGAAGATTTTTAGGCTTATGTCTCGAGTTATTTGTTACAGGAAGCAGGGGGAATTAACCACTTATCTTGGCACAGAGCACAAAATCTGCTGGATGAAAAAAGCCAGTGACGAGGTCACTGGCTTAGATGAGCTTAGTTTATACAGATTACCAATTAAAGGTACGCAACTAAGGTTCGTAACGAATTACTGCTTCTTACCGCCCACTTGAACGTAGTCGATGCCGATAATACGGTTGATG
Source organism: Vibrio sp. RW (assembly GCF_027587105.1). NCBI lineage: Bacteria > Pseudomonadati > Pseudomonadota > Gammaproteobacteria > Vibrionales > Vibrionaceae > Vibrio > Vibrio sp. RW. The sequence continues at coordinate 331,734 of NZ_JAPPTM010000001.1, read as the reverse complement.
ATACCCACAACAGAGCTTGTATCAGAGTTTGTTGAGCGAATTGTCTCAACTGTTGCACCTTCTGGTACTAATTCCATTGCACGATCTTGAGTGTTACCAGGAACTTGGAAACCCACAATATTGAAGCTTTCAGCGTGCGCTGTGTAAACTTCATCGTTGTGATTAATACCTGAACAACCTGCTAGAGAGATAACGCCTAAAACACACAATAACTTTTTCATAAAAACACCTTAAGAATGATTGGGAGTTTAGATAGTAAGCTTATGGCTTCAACTGCTAACAAAGTACGAGTTAACGAGTAACGGTTTACTTTGCTACTACTTAGCAGTGCTGTAATGACAAGCCATAAACGACAGTGTCATGATTACCTAGACTCAATAAGTTCATTGGGAGACAGCATCTCCCGACCGATGTTGAACATTATTCCAGAGGTGTTTTGTAGTTACTGTATGGGTTTGTCATCTGAATCATTACATATCTGAATGGTAATAGTGAATACCGCACCCTTTAAGGTTTGGCTTTGGCCAACTTCCACGGTTGCGTTGTGTTGAGCACAGATCTTATCGACGATAGAAAGTCCCAAACCATGGCCGCTCTTGGCTTTGTTACGCGCTTTGTCGCCAACGTAAAACGGTTCAAACAGGCGGGCTTGATGCTCTTGTGCGACACCATCACCATCATCATGTACTGCGATTTGTAGCTGATCTTGATGCACGCTGGTTTCAATTGAGACTTGAGAGCGTGCGAATTTCATGGCGTTGCGGACGAGGTTATCTAAGGCGCGGTTCAGTAGTGTTTCATCCGCCTTTATCAATTGAGCTTGTTCAGGCAGTGATAAGTCTATATTGAGCTCCGTCTCTTTGTTCCAACGAATAATCGCGTGATTGAGAAAGCCTCTTATCTCTAATGGTTGTTGTCGGTTTTCGAGATCAATGCTATCGAGTTTGGCGTAGCACAACAGTTCATCGACCATCTTTTCCATCTCTTCCGTATCTTCGACAATACTTTCTACGGTGTCTTGTTGAGCTTCGTTGAGTGGCGTGTCTTTGAGCATTTCAGCTTGCCACTGGATACGAAATATTGGCGTGCGTAGCTCATGAGCCACTGCGTTGGTGAGCGAGCGATTACTCTCAATTAAGCGATGAATGCGGTCAGCCATCAGGTTGAAAGACTTATTCAGTGAGCCGATGGCAATGCCGCTTGAAGTCTCTGCTCGTGAAGAGAGATCCCCTTCTGCAAAGCATAGGGTGGCGTATTCAAGCTTTTTGACGCGGCGGAAGATAATAACTAGATGACATAAGCCGTATAAGATAAAACTTTCAAGGAAGAATAACCAAATAAGGTCATCTTCTAGCTCGATTTTTTGCCGAACGAATGCTTCATTGTCAGGTAGGTAATGATAGGTATTGTCACTGTCTGTTAGGCGAAACCATAGATCACGTTCATCATCGTGAAAGATAAAGGCATTCGGGTTGGTACTAAAGAACTCTGAAACAGGGCCTGGTATTTCATCTTCTGAGCTGAGCGTGACCAGTTTATTTCGTGTGGTTTCTGCAAACTGATTTATCGCTTGGTGAGCCGCTTCAAGGCCTTGATTTTTTGCGATGTTTGCTATGAGTTGTTGGTGGGCCGTCGCTTCGTAATCTTCCATTACATATTCGTAGTCGGTATTGAGCTGGTAGACAGAAATCTCGTAGGCAAAAAGGCCAGTCATAAAGCAAACTAACAGCCCAAGTAGGGACTCCAAATAGATACGTCGCATAATCGCTCTCTTTCATTACGCTCGTATTGAGCGAGGTTAACGCCAGGCGGTCGAAACAAATAAGTAACCTTTCCCGCGAATGGTCTGAATTTTCTCTGCTGGTGTGTGATCGTCACCGAGTATCTTTCTTAGGCGTACGACCTTGTTATCAATGGTCCTATCGATCCCGTCATACTCAATCCCGCGCAGTGTTTGGGTTAAATAGTCTCGTGATAACGGAGTATCAGGGTTATTTGCTAATAACCATAGCAGGTCAAACTCACTGTCCGTGAGTGATAAAACTGAACCTGCAAGTTCACATTTTTTGTAGATGTTTCTTAACACGAGCTGATCAAACTGAAGGGTGTCTGAGTCATCGACAGAAGGAGCGTAGGCTTCTTGACGGCGCATGAGCGAGCGAACCCTTGCCAGCAGAACTCTTGGCTTGATTGGTTTGGTCACATAGTCATCGGCCCCTATTTCTAAACCAGCGACGTGGTCAAAATCGTCATCACTGGCGGTCAACATCAAGATTTTACCTTTATAAAGCGTACGCGTCTGTCGGCAGATTGTAAGCCCATCGGTTACAGGAAGCATTAAATCCAGCAATACGATGTCGGGTTGTTCGGCAAGAATGGTTTGCGCGGCATTACTGCCATCGTCCAGAACCAATACATCAAAATCTTGCGCGACAAAGTAGTCTTGCAACATCTTCTGAAGTTTCAAATCGTCTTCCACGATGATCATTTTAGGTTTTGTCATTCCATTTTCAGCCTTATTGGGTGTTTAACTTATTGAGATTTTTTGAACGAGTTTGATTCTATGGTGATCTATTGTTGCATATTGAATTCAAATGCTTCGCGAACAATATCTGACGTAAATGATTAAACACTTTCTACGGTAGTTCAATGCTGATTTTGAATTAGTGAGCAAAATAAAAAACAATGTTCAGAAAGCGCACTTATTCTATTACCTTCGTAAGGACGATAGTCACAGTCTTAATCAATAGAGTTTACCTTTTACACAGGAGTTAATAACGGTATGCACTACTATCGAAATACATTACTGACATTACCTTTACCTCTAACTTTCAGCGTTAGAATCTGCTTTTAAGACGATCTGCCTAATTTTTACAGAATATTAATTTGATTGAATTTTGTACTTTTTAAGTGAAAACATTCGACCAATAACCATCACACCTCAAATCTTTAATTAATTTAATTAGGGGGCTAAATGATATTTAAGTGATTGTTTTTATTTAATTTATTTATGTATTGACGGTTTGTTGTTATGGGTTTGTTTCAAATAATAATTTGAACCCTAACTAAATTTCTGTCATTTTATATTTAACTAAACGTTCAATAAAAAATAAAAGGACTAAAAAATGCCGAAGGTTGGGATGCCTGATATACGTAAACCACAGCTCGTACAAGCCACGATGACCGTGATTGATCGAGTGGGTTTACATGCCGCAAGTATTGCTTTGATCAGTAAGGAAGCGGGAGTTTCAACGGGCATCATTAATCACTATTTTGGTGGAAAGCATGGCCTGCTTGAAGAGACTATGCGTGAAATTCTTCGCCAATTATCCAACACCATTACCACGGCATTAAAAGCACTCCCTGTTGATGCTCACCAGCAGAGGATTAATGCGATCATTGAAGGGAACTTCGAAGGCTACCAAGCCGAAAACAAGGTCGCAAAAACGTGGTTGGCATTTTGGTCATATTCGATGCATGACCAACAATTGAAAAGACTTCAGCGCGTGAATGAAAGACGTTTACTTTCGCATTTACGCCTTGAGTTGAAAGGTATTCTTAATCATGAACAGGCGGAGCTCGTTGCTCACGGTATTGCTTCTTTGATTGATGGTTTATGGCTGAGAGGCACGTTAAACCCTGAAGGTATCGATGCCCAAAAGGCGCGCGCTATTATCAATGACTACCTTGATAAGCAACTGACGTTTTACTCGTGTCACTCGAATAAAACCTAGTCATAGCATTCGAATTACAAACACTCACATATAGACCTGTAGAGTCTAAAACAATAATTAAGTCAGAATCTCAAATGGAAATGAACTCATTATATATCGATGGCGAAGCAGTTAAAGCAACGTCTGGTGAAACCTTTGATAGTATTAATCCGGCAAACGGTGAATCTATCGCAACTTTGGGCCAAGCATCTTCAGCGGATGTGGATAGTGCTATCGAATCGGCAAAACGTGGATTTGCGGTATGGTCAGCAATGTCAGCCGTTGAACGTAGCCGTATTCTTTTAAAAGCTGTAGAGATACTTAGAGCTCGAAATGATGAGCTTGCTAGCCTTGAGGTTGTTGATACGGGCAAACCGTTGCAAGAAGCAATTGAAGTGGATGTGGCGTCTGGCGCGGATGTTATTGAATATTTCGCAGGCCTTGCTCCTACTCTTCAAGGCGACCAACAACCGCTTAGTGAATCTCAATTCTTCTACACACGTCGTGAACCGTTAGGTATCTGTGCAGGTATCGGTGCGTGGAACTATCCAATTCAAATCGCAATGTGGAAATCAGCGCCGGCACTCGCGGCGGGTAACGCCATGATTTTCAAGCCGTCAGAAGAAACGCCGCTAACGGCACTTAAGCTCGCTGAAATTTTTACCGAAGCGGGGCTTCCTGATGGTGTGTTTAACGTGGTTCAGGGAGATTATCGCGTTGGCCAGATGCTGACCGCACACCCAGACATCGCAAAAGTGTCATTCACCGGTGAAATTGGTACAGGTAAAGCCGTGATGGGCGATAGCGCCAAAACGCTTAAATCGGTCACTATGGAGCTTGGTGGCAAATCACCAATGATCGTGTTTGATGACGCGAAATTGGATGATGCGGTCTCCGCTTCCATGGTCGCAAACTTCTATACCCAAGGCGAAGTATGTACTAATGGTACTCGTGTTTATGTACACGAAAACATCTATAACGCATTTATTGCTCAACTTAAAACACGCACTGAAAAGCTGATCATTGGTGATCCAATGAAGATGGATACTCAGGTTGGCGCGTTGATTTCTAAAGAACACCTTGCAAAAGTTCTTGAAGCGATTGAGCTAGCTAAACAGTCTGGTGCAACCCTGTTAACTGGTGGTTATCAAGTAACGGCCAACGGCCTAGCGAACGGCAACTTTGTTGCTCCAACCGTGTTTGTGGATTGCGAAGACAGCATGCCACATGTCCAACAAGAGATCTTTGGTCCAGTGATGTCGGTAATGAAGTTTACTGACGAAGACGACGTTATTCGCCGTGCTAATGACACTAAATATGGCCTTGCTGCTGGCGTATTCACGCAAAACCTTTCTCGCGCTCACCGAGTTATTCATCAAATGCAAGCCGGTATTTGCTGGGTTAACACATGGGGTGACTCACCTGCAGAAATGCCTGTCGGTGGCTACAAACTTTCGGGTATTGGCCGTGAAAATGGACCAGAAACTCTACTTCACTATACGCAAACCAAGAGCATTCTTATTGAGCTAGGCGATTTCGCCAGCCCATATGCCTAACGCGTAACACTCAACTCAACGGAGAAACAAAATGGAACAACGCTACGATTATATTATCGTCGGCGCGGGTTCGGCCGGCTGTGTGTTAGCGGATAGACTAACAGAGAGCGGTGAACATAGCGTTTTATTATTGGAAGCTGGTGGTACGGATAAGAGCATTTTTATCCAAATGCCAACGGCGCTTTCTTACCCAATGAATACTGAAAAGTATGCGTGGCAATTTGAAACAGAGCAAGAGCCGGGCCTTGATGGACGTGAACTGCATTGTCCACGTGGCAAAGTATTAGGCGGTAGCTCATCAATTAACGGTATGGTTTATGTGCGTGGCCATGCGTGCGATTTTGATCAATGGGAAGAAGAGGGTGCGGCGGGCTGGAACTACCAAGCCTGTCTGCCTTACTTCCGCCGTGCTGAATCATGGAGCAAAGGTGGTGATGAATACCGTGGCGACAATGGTCCAGTAGGCACTTGTAACGGCAACGATATGGAGCTTAACCCGCTTTATCAAGCATTTATTGATGCAGGTAAAGACGCCGGTTACCCAGAAACACAAGACTACAACGGCTACCAGCAAGAAGGCTTCGGTACCATGCACATGACAGTAGACAAGGGTGTTAGAGCCTCAACCTCTAATGCTTATCTGCGCCGTGCATTGAAGCGTTCAAACCTTACCTTGAAAAAAGGCATCGTGGCTCGTCGTTTCTTGCTTGAAGCACAAGATTCAAAAGGTCAATCAGGCTTGAAAGCCGTTGGTGTCGAGTTTGAAAAGTCAGGCAATACTCAAGTTGCTGTGGCGAACAAAGAAGTGATTTCGTCAGCGGGCTCTATTGGTTCTGTTCAATTGCTGCAGCTTTCTGGTATCGGTCCGAAATCCGTACTTGAAAAGGCAGGCGTTGAGCTGAAACACGAGCTGAATGGCGTGGGTGAGAACCTGCAAGACCACTTAGAAGTGTACTTCCAATATCACTGCAACGAGCCTATTACTCTCAACAGCAAACTTGGCTTGGTGAGCAAGGGCATGATTGGAGCAGAGTGGATTCTGACTCGTAAAGGTTTGGGTGCTACTAATCACTTTGAATCATGCGCGTTCATTCGTTCACGCAAAGGATTGAAGTGGCCGAATATTCAATACCACTTCCTACCAGCAGCAATGCGTTACGACGGGCAAGCGGCCTTTGATGGTCATGGCTTCCAAGTACACGTTGGTCCCAATAAGCCAGAAAGCCGCGGTACGGTGGCGATCACTTCTGCTGATCCACATGCAAAGCCAGAGATCATTTTCAACTACATCTCGACCGAACAAGACCGCCAAGATTGGCGTGACTGTATTCGCCTGACGCGTGAGATTCTGTCTCAACCTGCAATGGATGTGTACCGAGGTGAAGAGATTCAGCCTGGTCTCAACATTACTTCTGATGAAGCGATTGATGAATGGGTTAAGCAGAACGTTGAAAGCGCCTACCACCCTTCATGCGGCTGCAAAATGGGTTCAGACAACGACCCAATGGCGGTGCTTGATGAAGAGTGTCGAGTCCGCGGCATCGACAACTTACGCGTGGTGGATTCATCTGTTTTCCCAACCATTCCAAATGGCAACTTAAACGCACCAACCATTATGGTGGCTGAGCGTGCTTCTGATTTGATTCTGGGCAAGCCTGCACTTAAAGAACAAGACGTTCCAGTGTGGATTGCGCCTGAATGGGAAGAGAAACAAAGAATAAATAAACCAGTAAGAGAGGCGTAAGTCTCTGTTACTGAATAAAAATAAGAAAATCAGTAATAACAAAAATTAGTAAAAAGTTAGCAGAACTTCCCTTACTTGTATGAGTTAGGGCAGTAAAAGGAAAGATAAAAAGGAATCATTATGACGACTCAACATAAACAAACCGCAACAAAAAAGCCTTTAGCAAGCAATGCGTTAAAAACGAAGGCGTTCGCAACATTAGCCATCAGCTCATTTGCATTTGGTGCTAATGCTTCTATTGAACCACAGCAATGTGAAAACGTGCGTTTCGCTGATGTTGGCTGGACAGACATTACTGCAACAACTGCTGTTACATCTGAACTATTAAAAGGCCTTGGTTACAAAACCAAAACCGACCTACTTTCAGTACCGGTAACTTATTCTTCAATGGCCAACGGTGATATTGATGTCTTTTTAGGTAACTGGATGCCAACTATGGAAGGCGATATTGCTAAGTACCGTGAAGCGGGCACTGTGGAAACCGTTCGTGCCAACCTTGAAGGCGCTAAATACACACTAGCCGTACCAAAATATGTGTACGACTCTGGTGTGAAAAGTTTCACTGATCTCGCAAAACATGCCGACAAGTTTAAAGACCGTATCTACGGCATCGAACCGGGCAACGATGGTAACCGTTTAATCCAATCAATGATTGATTCTGACGCATTTGGCTTAAAAGATTTTAGCCTAGTGGAATCAAGCGAAGCAGGCATGGTATCTCAAGTATCACGCGCCGCACGCCGTAGCCAATGGATTGTTTACCTTGGTTGGGCACCTCACCCAATGAACAGCAATGTTGAAATGGAATACCTATCAGGTGGTGATGAATTCTTTGGTCCTAACTACGGCGGCGCAAATGTTTACACCAATGTTCGTTCAAACTACCTGTCTGAGTGCGCAAACGTCGGTCAACTTTTACAGAACCTAGAGTTTACTCTAGAGATGGAAAACCAGTTGATGGAAGAAATCCTTAACCAAAACGTTAAGCCTGAAAAAGCGGCTCAACAATGGCTAAATAGTAACCCACAGCAAGTGGAAGCTTGGTTAGACAACGTAAAAACACATAAAGGTGAATCAGCAACTCAAGCCGTTACTGACTACCTAAAGCAGGTAAAAGCTTAGTTCTCTACCCAGTTACATAAATAACAAAGGTGAGCTTCGGCTCACCAATAATCAAAGGCAATATTGTGAATTTTATTACGGAAAACAAAATCCCTGTCGGACAATGGATGGAAACTGGTGTTGACTGGTTAACAATTAACGCAGCAGGTTTTTTTGATGCTATTTCTATCTTCTTGGAAACCGTTATTCTTTTTTTAGTCGATGTATTTAAATGGATGCCACCTGCGCTGCCAATCGTGATCACGGCGGCAATCGCATGGTATTTACACCGTAAACTGTCGTTGGTGATCTTTGTTGTCGCAGCGCTTCTCACTATCCTCAACCTTGGCTATTGGCAAGAAATGCTGGAAACCTTTGTTCTCGTCTTTGCGGCGACAACGATTTCCGTATTAATTGGTGTTCCAGTTGGCATCATGGCAGCTCATCGTCCTTGGCTCTATACGCTGCTGCGTCCAGTGCTTGATTTAATGCAGACAGTCCCAACGTTTGTGTACTTGATTCCGACCTTAGTGCTATTTGGTTTAGGTATCGTTCCTGGCTTAATCTCGACGATCATCTTCGCGATAGCATCGCCGATTCGTTTGACCTATCTGGGTGTCACAAAAGTACCAGAAGAATTGATTGAAGCAGGTAAAGCTTTTGGTGCTAGCCGTATGAAGTTGCTACTCAAAGTTGAATTGCCGGCGGCTTTACCCAGCATCATGGCAGGTATCACACAGTGCATTATGTTATCGCTTTCAATGGTAGTTATTGCGGCACTGGTAGGGGCTGATGGCCTTGGCAAGCCAGTCGTTCGAGCTCTAAACACAGTAAACATTTCACAAGGCTTTGAAGCCGGATTAGCGATTGTTTTAGTAGCAATTATTCTTGATCGCTTGTGCAAAACACCAAACCAGAAGGAAGCTTAATTATGTCTCTAGTAAACAAAAGTGTGCTTGAAGAAAGTAAAGCTATGGATGCTATTACTATTAAGAATCTCGATGTTGTGTTTGGTGACAAAGCTAATCAAGCGCTTGAACTACTCGACCAAGGCAAAACTCGCCAAGAGATCATCGATGAAGCGGGCCAAGTAGTGGGTGTCGATAATGTTTCACTGACCGTTAAAGAAGGCGAAATCTGCGTACTCATGGGGTTGTCTGGCTCGGGTAAATCTTCACTGCTTCGCGCTGTTAACGGTTTGAATGAAATTAGCCGTGGTTCATTGGCAATCAAAGATGGCGATAAGCTGGTTGATTTAGGCGAACAGTGCGACGAAGCGACATTGCGCCACTTACGTACACACCGTGTTTCTATGGTGTTCCAAAAATTTGCTTTAATGCCGTGGTTAACTGTATTAGATAATGTCGCGTTTGGCCTTGAAATGCAGGGTGTCGCTAAAGATGCTCGCCGTGCTAAAGCGCGTGAGCAACTGGAGATGGTTGGCTTATCAGAGTGGGAAACAAAATTCCCTCATGAGCTTTCTGGTGGTATGCAGCAACGTGTGGGTTTGGCGCGTGCTTTTGCGATGGATACTGACATTCTATTGATGGATGAACCCTTTTCTGCGCTTGATCCTTTGATTCGTGCGCAACTTCAAGATGAACTGATTGCGCTACAAAATAAACTTAACAAAACGATTTTGTTTGTGAGTCATGACCTTGATGAAGCGCTAAAGATTGGTAATAACATCGCTATCATGGAATCGGGAAAACTGATTCAACACGGCAAACCTGAAGAAATCGTGTTAACGCCAAAAACGGAATATGTGAAGGACTTTGTTGCCCACACTAACCCGTTGAACGTATTGAAAGGTCGTTCACTCATGCAGCCTCTTGATTCACTGAGGAAAGATAATGAGAGTTGGAAGATTTGTGATTCAAAAGATTTATGGATAGAACAGACTGAAGGGTCATTATCGGTAAAAGGTGAGCCAACTTTGGCGCTTGTTGAGTGGAATGAATCTGACGATCTAACCGCGATTAGCGAGTCGAGTGTTGTAGTGGCGAGCCCTGAGATTGGAATGCGTGATGCGATTAAATTGAAACAGATAAGTAATAACCCAATTCTGTTGGTTGAAAACAATCAATTGGTTGGTATTTTGGATAACAGTGAGTTTTACAACGCGCTAATAGGGAATTTTCAACTCAACAGTGCCGCTTAATGGTTTGAGCTGAGTTAACTCGTTTTCTAACGGATAAAATAGGTAGTGAGGTCGCGAGATCTCACTACCTATTTGACTAAATCGTCTTTTTATTTACCAACAACTTCTCGCCTTTTCTTACCCTGTTCGTCTCTTTAAGGCCAAATATCGGCACTCGTTAAACAAAAATGTTGGTCTGCGCAAATTCAGAAGCATAGAAAAGATTGAGAATACTATGAACATAAGTACAATGCGGAAAAAATCAATGAATTAATTTATCAATTTACAGTGTAATTCGAACGTGCCTGACTTAATCACTTAGGACATCTAATCACTTCGACGCTGTAAAGCCACTCACAATATATTAGTACAAAGGTCTGCATCTTGGACAAACATGACGAAATCCTGGTCGCTATTCGACAAATTATTCGCGCTATCGATTTACACTCGAAGAAGCTGAGTAAAGAATATGGTATGACTGGCCCTCAATTAATCTTAATGAGAGCAATCCAAGAAATGGGTAATGTGACAATCAAAGAATTGTCTAATCAGACCAATGTAAGCCAAGCAACGACGACGACGATCATCGACCGTCTAGAGTTAAATGGTTATGTACAACGAGTGCGCAGTTCGTCTGACCGCCGCAAAGTTCACGCGAACTTGACTGAAAAAGGGCAAGAGTTGCTTAATAACGCGCCCCCACCACTGCAAGATAACTTTGTTAAGAAGTTCCAAAATTTAGAACCGTGGGAGCAAAGCTTACTGCTTTCTTCAATGCAGCGAGTATCAGCAATGATGAACGCAGAAGACATCGACGCCGCTCCCGTTCTTCAGCTTGAAGGAATTGCAAACGTAGCTAAGAGCTAGGGTTTGAATTAATTTTAATAGATTTCAAATGGTCGCTTTTAGCGGCCATTTTTGATCTTGGCCTCCTTACTCCTCAGATTTTACTGGTACAAATCACCTTTTAGTTGTGGCCTGTCGATACAAATTGGGCCTGAGAAAGACCGATTATCAGCGAGTGTATCTGTATAGGGTATTGCATCAAGTTCATACTGACATATGATGATTATCTTCTCGTTGTGTCTCATCTTATATGCTCCTTCTAAGCGACAAAACTTTTTTCAAGATAAGCACATCCTATAAATCGAAAATAACAACCTTAAAGGGCTTGTTTGGTGTCTTAAAATGGCTAAATTAGGGTGTTTTAAGTTGCTGTTTTTGTTGGTTTTTAATTTGGTGTTTTCTTAAGATCGCAATGGTAGTCTTAGCTTAATTTCTTTAGGGGGCTAAATGGACACCAATAACAGCACTTATCATCACCACAGTTTTGTTCAGCAAGACCTGTCTGAAATGACATTTACAGCCTGTACGTTTATTTGTTGTGATTTCAGACGTTCGAACTTACGTGACGCAACCTTTATTAACTGTAAGTTTATTGAGCAAGGCGATATTGAGGGATGCCGCTTTGATATTGCCGACTTACGAGATGCAAGCTTCCAAAATTGCCAGTTGGCAATGGCGAATTTTAGTAACGCGAATTGTTATGGTATTGAGCTACGTGATTGTGACTTGAAAGGGGCGAACTTTACTCGTGCTAACTTTGCCAATCAGGTAAGTAATAGAATGTATTTTTGCTCAGCGTATATTACGGGCTGTAACCTGTCATACGCCAATTTTGAACAAGCTTGTTTAGAGAAGTGCGAGCTGTTTGAAAACCGTTGGATTGGTACTTACCTTGGCGGCGCGTCACTGAAAGAGTCGGATCTCAGTCGCGGTGTGTTCTCGGAAGACGTATGGGGGCAATTCAGTATGCAAGGTGCCAACTTATGCCATGCTGAATTAGAAGGGTTAGATCCTCGCAAGGTAGACACATCGGGGATTAAAATCGTCGCTTGGCAGCAAGAGCAACTGCTTGAAAGCATGGGTATTGTTGTCATGCCAGATTGATAGGTTCGGTGAAGTTGAGCGAGTAATGCGCTCCGAAACTAAAAGCGCCCGAAAGCGAATAACTTTGGGCGTTTTTGTTTCTCTTGAAACGGTCAGTTTAATATCGATGCTCGAAAAGAGACGGCAAGTTATGAAAAGTGGAGTTTAGTGCATGCCTGAACGCATTTTGTCACTGAGCGCAAAGAAAACGAATAGAACAATACACACAAGGGCTGTACCCAGTGCCACAAGGATTGTTGTCGCATCTGTCGAGAGCAGTGGAACAACGATAGAAGCTAACGCTACCAACATAACAAGGATATGAACGATTCGTCCGAGAATTGGATTTTTATGACAGAATGAAGCCCACAGGTAACGCATTTTTAACACCAGTATAAAATTAGTGGGTTTATTCTATTTTATTATTGAGTGTTTTGTAAGTAATTTTCGTTACAGGAAACGGTAAGTATGATCTAAGTCGTTTTAGTATAAAACTGATTAAATAACAGAGGGTTATTGATTTTAGAGAGAGCGCTTATTGTCTGAATGATAATAATATGCCGTATTCTTTATAATGATAAGTCAAATTTTGTTCGATTTTTAGTTTTTTGGCTGAAAGTCTCATTTATTGGTTTTTTGTAAAAAGGTGGATTTTTTGACCATTAAGCGTTGTACATGAAATTCAAACTAGAACCTTTTCCCAAACGGTGATTCGTTTATGGTATTTATCAGAAAGAGTGTTCGATTTGGGAGCATGGTAATCTTGTGAGCGATATCTGTTTGATATACTTATTGTTCGCTCGGTAAAGGTGATGGAGATAATATGTCGAAAACCGCGAAGATCATTAATGAAGATAAGCTGGTGAAAAAAGCAGTCGAGGTCGGTTTTAAGATGGCAAAATTGCAGGGCTTTGATTTGCCACATTCATCTCAACCAATAAAGGTCAAAGCGGTGTATTTGTTTCTTGTTGAAGTGAACCAGATAACGCCGTTACCCGAAAGTAAGCTTGATGGAGCAAACATTAAAAAGCGCTTAGCGTTATGGATACACAAAGCATTACCTGACAATGACCCTCTAAAGTAAGTAAAAGTTAAACGGGTGTATCTGAATCCGTTTCTTTTTCAGCTCGTTATTACTGCTTTTATACTAGAAACCTAACGATTCGTCGCTAGGTTTTTTTTTGGCTAACATTTCCAATAGTGACTTATAGATACCACTGTTTGGAGTGCTTTCAGTTAGCGACTTATTGGACGCTGACTGCCATCTCTTTAGCTAGAAATTACTTATCAATTAGATTCTAGGTTTGACTCAGTAAATGGCTTACTACCTATTAAACATGGGCTACTCGGCTACTTAACGCCATGCTCAAAAAGCTCCTATCCTCAATCTCTGTCTAACTACTTTTTGTGTCTGTTCCTTTAAAAATACGTCTCGATAACTTCACCTCAATAAATACATTAGAACTCAAAGTATTGTTTGATTCATGCAATAAGCTAAATTATGTGATCTATATCACATAATTTAGCTTTGTGGCGTTAATTTGTTGATCTTTATGCTGTGAAAATGCTCATAATGGAAAGGAATTTAATTAGAGTTCGAAGGAAAAAGTTAGATATGATTACATCAGCGCCTTGGGGGCTATATTCGGAGATTGTAGAAAAAAGCAATGAGAAATGGATTTTTCGTGAGCCCGAAGTTTCTGATGGCAACGATATCTACCGCTTAATTTCAGAATGCCCACCATTAGATGTTAATTCTTCATATTGCAATTTTTTGCAGTCTACTCACTTTAGTAAAACTTGTATCTTGGTTGAGCACAAAGGGGACCTTGCCGGTTTTATTTCTAGTTACCAGAAGCCGAGTGAGCCTAATGTACTATTTATTTGGCAAGTAGCCGTTGACCCTCGGTTTAGAGGTAATGCATTAGCTTACAAGATGATTGATGCTTTACTTAAGCGAGAATTGATGGAGGGGATCGATGCTATTGAAACCACCATTACCAAATCAAACCAAGCATCTTGGGCACTATTCAAAAAGCTAGACGCTAAAAATGGTAGTTCCGGAGAGGTGACAACATTCTTAGATGAGAATGTTCACTTCAACGGTCAGCACGATACTGAATATTTATATCGAATTCCCTTAAATAATCACAAACTAATAGGAATTAAATAACGGCCTTATCATGGATATTTTTAAAAAGCAGGAATCTAACGTACGTTCATACTCGAATAGTTTTCCAGTCACCTTTAGCAAATCAAAAGGTTGCTGGCTTGAAACAAAACAAGGTGATCGTTACCTCGATTTTCTTGCTGGAGCAGGATCTCTAAATTACGGTCACAATAACCCAATCCTTAAGCAAGCACTGCTTGAGTACATTGAAATGGATGGAATTACACATGGCTTAGATATGCATTCAGAAGCCAAAGCTGAATTCCTAGAAGCACTGAGTCGCTTCATTTTGGAACCAAGAGCCTTAGATTACAAAGTTCAATTTACCGGCCCTACAGGAACAAATGCAGTGGAAGCTGCAATCAAGTTAGCTAAAAAAGTGAAAGGCCGAAGCAGCATTGTTGCGTTTACTAATGGCTTTCATGGCTGTACTGCTGGTGCACTGGCTGCGACTGGTAATCAACATCACAGGCAAGGTGCAGGTTCGGATCTCAACAACGTTACGCGTTTGCCGTTTGAAGGTTACGCTGACATTGATGGATTAAAATTGTTCGAAACGATGTTAACCGATAATTCAGCCGGTATGGATAAACCAGCAGCCGTTTTATTGGAAACGGTTCAAGGTGAAGGCGGGCTTAATGTCGCTTCAAATGAATGGTTACAACGATTAAGTAAAATTTGTAAGGCCCACGATATATTGTTAATTGTGGATGACATTCAAGCTGGCTGTGGGCGAACGGGTACCTTTTTCAGCTTTGAGCCTTCAGGTATTAAGCCTGATATTGTAACACTGTCTAAATCTATTAGTGGTTATGGCTTACCGATGGCCATCGTTTTATTAAAACCTGAATTAGATAAGTGGGAGCCGGGAGAGCATAACGGTACCTTTCGAGGTAATAATCATGCCTTTATCACTGCGGCTAAAGTGCTGGAAATCTATTGGGCAAATGATGATTTTGAAACTCATGTCCAACACTGTTCAGGCTTGGTTGACGAAGTTATTCAACGTAATATCAAACGCTACCCTGAGTTGTTTGTTCAACGTAAAGGGCGCGGAATGATGATTGGTATTGAATGTAAAGATGGAAACACTGCTGACGATATTGCTAAAACATGTTTTAACAACGGCATGGTCATTGAGACAGCAGGTCCAAACGATGAAATATTGAAGTTCTTTTGCCCGCTAACTATATCGGAGTCGGAGCTAATACAAGGCCTAACTATTTTCGAAAACTCAGTTGAAGTTATAGCAACCAAGTATTTCAAGAAAGCATCGTAATAAGGATAATAAAATGATTGTTAGAACACTTGATGAATGTCGTAATAGCGAAAGACGTATCGTCTCAGATAACTGGGAAAGTACTCGTATGCTGTTGAAAGAGGACAATATGGGTTTTTCATTCCATATCACGACAATCTACGAATCGACAGAAACACATATCCATTACCAAAATCATTTAGAATCAGTTTTTTGTATGAGTGGAGAAGGGGAGATCGAAGTGGTTGGTGGTAAAACCTATCCAATTAAACCTGGAACGCTTTATATCCTTGATAAGCATGACGAGCACTATTTACGCGCATATAAAAACAAAGAGATGGTCATGGCTTGTGTGTTTAACCCGCCAATTACTGGGGCTGAAGTTCACGACGAAAACGGTGTCTATCCACTGGTTGACTAGCGTTTTTGGGAGGGGGGAACATCCCCCCTATTCTTTATTTACTTAGCCTTCAAATTTCTTAATTATTAAGGTCTTTTATGACATTTACCGTAGAAAAAATCGGCGGTACATCAATGACAGCATTTGATGCTGTGCTAGACAATATTATTCTCCGCCCTAAAAATCCATATAACCGAATCTTTGTTGTATCTGCGTATGGCGGTATGACAGATGCATTACTGGAATGTAAAAAAACTGGTAAACCAGGCGTTTATCAACTTATCGCTAAGCGTGACGACTCATGGAAAGACTCTCTGTCTTATATTGAAAGTCGTATGTTGTTGACTAATGAACATATCTTCGCTGATCCAATGAATCGTATTAGAGCGGATAAGTTTATCCGGTCTCGCATTTCAGAAGCAAAAAACTGTATCGCTAATATTCTTGAAACATGTCAATACGGGCAGTTTTCACTACGACATTACTTACCGCAAATTCGAGAGTTTCTTGCTTCTATTGGCGAATCACATAGTGCATATAACACAGCTCTTAAACTGAAAAATATCGGTATAAATTCAACTTTTGTCGATTTGTCTGGTTGGGATAACCAACAACCCCTAAGTTTGGATGAGACAATTAAAGAAGCTTTCTCTAAAATAGACGTGACTAAAGAATTACCTATTGTTACCGGTTATGCCTATTGCAAAGAAGGGTTAATGCATACTTATGACCGTGGCTACAGCGAGATGACATTCAGTCGCATCGCAACAATAACTCAAGCATCGCTTGCGGTTATCCATAAAGAGTATCATTTCAGCTCGGCAGACCCTAGAGTCGTCGGTGTTGGTTCAGTGAATCCCATTGGATTAACTAACTATGATGTTGCCGACCAGTTAGCCAATCTTGGTATGGAAGCTATCCACTCAAATGCGGCTGCAGGTTTACGTGAATGCGGGATTGAGCTGCAAATTAAGAACACTTTTGAACCCGAGCATGAAGGTACACTGATCTCTTCGAATTATCGACCAGATACGGATCATGTGGAGATCATTGCTGGAAAACAGAAAGTTTACGCGTTGCACATCTTTGACCAAGGAATGGTTGGTAAGATAGATAATGTGAGTTATGAGTTAATGGAAATTATTGCGGATGCAAGAGTTAGCCTGATAGGCAAGGAGATGAATGCCAACTCTATTACTTATTATCTTGGTGGTAACCCTGAAAGCTTAAATCAGGTGCTTTATAAAGCTGAGAAGCGGTATCCAAAGGCATCAATTGCTGGCCGTATGGTAGCCATAATTTCAGCGATTGGTTCTCAGATTGATACCAACAAAACACTTGCTAATGGCGTACTGTCATTGATGAATAATAGCGTAACTCCTATTGCTTTACACTCGTCGATGAGAAATGTCAATGTGCAATTTGTCGTGAATGATGACAAGTATCAACAAGCGATTTGTGCACTACATAAAGAGTTTTTTGATCAAAATAAAAAAGCTAAAAAATCGGTGAGTGCTGCCTAAAATATAGTAGTGGGGATGAGGCATCTCCACTACTATATTTTTGTAGAATGACTATATTTTTATAGAATACAGAAGAAAGTGATTAGAGCCCTAAAGTAACCTTTAGTTTATTTTGGGGCTCTTTATCGTTCTCTATAAAGGTATCAACAGAATTACTCCTGATACTTATCAAGCTTGTTATAAAGCGTTTTAATACTAATCCCTAAGTCTTGAGCTGTTTCTTTTTTGTTGCCTTCGTTCTCTTCGAGTGTATTGATTATTGCAGCTTTCTCTATTTTTTCGAGAGACACACCAGCTGGAACCATCTCTTCAACCGTTGTTCCAGTTTCCAAAGGTGGAGTGTCAAAAATTAAGTGCTCATCTTTAATCGTGTCGTCAGCTAATATAAATGCCCGTTCAATACAGTGTTTTAATTCCCTTACATTCCCTGGCCATGCATGAGCTGAGATCTTTTGAAGCGTTGAGGTAAAAATAGTTTTTGCTGTAGCTTCATTTGCATTGCGATGAGCAATGAAATGTTTAGCCAAGCCGACGATATCGTCGCCTCGTTCACGCAAAGGGGGAATATGTATGGGGAAGTGAGCTAACCTAAAGTATAAGTCTTCTCTCAAAAACAGCTCTTCAATCGCAACTTGTGGATCTCGGTTTGTAGCTGCAATGACCCGAGTATTAGCGATGCTAAATGTGTTACTTCCCACTGGGCGGTATTCTCCAGTCTCTAAAACTCGCAATAATTTAACTTGATGTTCAAGTGGCATCTCAGTGATTTCATCGAGAAATAGTGTGCCACCTTCTGCTTGTCTAAATACACCTTGGTGTGCTCGATTTGCGCCTGTGAAGGCTCCTTTTTCATGACCAAATAGTTCACTATCTACTAATTCTGGGCTGATTGCACCGCAGTTAATCGCGATAAAAGGTTGGTTCTTGCGATCGCTAGCGAGATGGACAGTTTGTGCTACAAGCTCTTTACCCGCACCACTTTCTCCGACTATTAGTACATTGGCGTCCGTTTTAGCGACTCTTCTTAACGTTCGATACAGCTTATGCATTGGCTTAGAAGAACCAATTAACATCCCAAATTGATCCAAGTCGCTTGTGGAAACTTTACGTCCTTCTTCCTGTTTTTGTAGGAAGTACTGACTAAAGTCAGCTAGAGTATCTTCTAAAATCTGTATATCAACGGGTTTTCTATAGTGGAAAATTGCACCATGGCTCATCATTTTTTCTAAGTTTTTATTTGGCGAACCGGAACTAATAATAATTAGGTCAGTTTCGTCCAAACTTTTAACACTAGATAGAGCTTTAAAATCATCGTTAGTGAACCGAGATACTTCCACAATAGCAGTATTTGGTTGGAGTTGTTGTAGCTTGTCAATCCAATGAACATCCGTTGTACTCTGTATGATTTCAAAGTTTGACGATTCATTTAGAGAGTTTACTTGAGACAGTAATTGTTCGTCTCTTAGCTCTAAGAACAGTGTCGGTAATGACATGATTTAACTCTCTTTTTATACGACAAGAAGTGATATCGATAATACCACGATACCCTTCAAAGACGAATCTATCATTTACTATACGCCAGCCAAATAAGTGAAATAGTAATAATGTTATTAACCAGAGTAAGGGGTGATATTAATTAATATTGGTCTGATTTTGGTGATAATTTTTACAACTCTCTCATGTAATTAATACATACGACTTTTATTTTAGTAGTGGGAAATCCAGAAGGAAAGGTGGTAAATCATTTAATATCAATGGGTTATATATCTGGCATGCTGATTGCTTATGTTATAGGTGTAAGTGAACTAAAGGAGATAATTAATGAAAATTACTATAAGTAAAATATTATTAGCTACTTTGATTGCTACTTCTTCTTCTGCAGCTGTCGCTGATAGCATGTGGAAGAAAGAAACGCTCGACGCGTGGGTTGATGGAAAAGCAGAGACCACTTTATTATTGAATTATAATTTGAATTCATTTGATATTAATACCTATGTTAAAGATCAAGTTGTTACTTTGACTGGTTCGGTTAGAAATAAAACTGAGAAGATGCTTGCTGAAGAACTAGTGTTAAGTTTAAAGGATGTTAAGGCTGTGAAAAATAATCTTACGGTTATAGAAAAAGATGGTGAAAAAACGCAAGAAGCCGTACAAGCCTTAACAGATTCTCATATAAAGACACTTGTTATCACTCGTTTGTTAATGAATACCAATGTTAGTGGTACCGATATTGAAGTCGAAACCGAAAATAGCGTTGTCATATTGAAAGGTTCTGTTGTATCTGACGGAGAACACGATCTTGCTTTATCTATAGCGAACAATACACCGAATGTAGAGGAAGTGATTGATAAATTGGATATTATCTAATTTATCTATTCCTAATCAATTTTATCTAAAAAATAGAGGAACTATTACGATTCGTTGTTCCTTAACATTTTTTGCAATTTCATTACTGGTTTCGATGGTAATGATTCTAATGAATAAAAAATAAACACTAGGAGTTTATATGAAAATCAGATCAATTGTTTACCGTTTTCTTACCGTTATGGGTATTACTCTTGCTCTTGCTGCATGTAGTGACGATGGTCCAATGGAACAAGCGGGAGAAAATGTAGATGAGGCGGTAGAAGAGACTCAAAATACAATAGAAGATAGCTGTGAAAATGTTAAAGAGCACCTAGGTGCGGAAGACGAAGATTGCTAGAACGGTCGTCTAGAGTGCAATGAGATACTCCAATCCTCATAAAAAACAATCAACTGAAGTAGGAATTAGACATGAAAAATATATTTGATGTACTCAAAGACAGCCATGAAAAGCAGCGACTCTTGATGGATGCGTTACTCCAAACTTCGGGTGACACTCAGGCTAGGCAAGAGTTTTATATCAGCCTTAAAGATGAGCTAACCAAACATGCGATTGCGGAGGAGCGTCATTTTTATGCGCCCTTGATCGAGAGTGACCAATCGATTGATATGACAAGGCACGGGATAGCTGAGCATCACGGCATTGATAAAGTACTCTCTCAACTAGATGATACGGACATGTCTTCACCCACTTGGCTTGTTTTAATGAAGACATTAAAACACAAAGTCGAACATCATTTAGAAGAAGAGGAACAGCGTTTCTTTCAAACGGCAGGACGAGTTTTAGATGCAGAACAAAAAGAAACATTGGCTCGAAAATACGAAAAAGAGATGGCTTGATTCGCGATGCACTAGGAATTAAGCACTAAAATTGTTGTTAAGTAAGATAGGGACTCATATCAGAGTCCCTTTTTGATTACTCTATAGAAAAATTATGCACAGATAAATTAAGGCGCCATTATGTTTATTGTTAAGTATTATATACTTATTGCTACTGCTTGCTTTTTTGCTGCTGTTTTTATACCACAGTTAATGCTCCGTGGAGTTTTTGCCTGGTGCGGCTTATCTATGCTAATCGTCAGTGTCGCTTATATTTTCGATATGCCGTCAATATTTAGAAAAAATAGCGATGGGAAAATCGTGTGGTGGACTCGATGGGTATTTATTCCATTTTTTCTAGGTGTTCGATTATACAATGCATGGGCTATTAAAAGAGATCAAGTTGATCCAATACAGCAAGTTGGTCAGAACTTATATGTATCACGTCGCTTATTTCCATCCGATTTATCGTTCTTAGAGTCTCAAAATATCAACTGTATTGTTGACGTTACGGCTGAATTTTCTGGTTTAGAAAGTGCAATGACGGGTGACCAATTTAACTACCTAAATACACCAGTTCTTGACCATAAAGCCCCTAAGTTACATAAGCTTAAGCATGCGATAAATTGGATTGACACTCAAATTAACCAATCGAGATCGGTTGTTGTTCATTGTGCGCTAGGTCGTGGCCGTTCAGTCTTTGTAGTTGCTGCATACCTATTAGCTAAAAACCCTTCACTCACAGTGGAGCAGGCTTTGAAAAGTATCAACGATGTTCGAAGTACGGCTCGATTAAATAACCTCCAATTAAAGGCTCTTCATGCAATCAGTGATAAAGGTTTACTTACCCTTCAGCGTACGGCTTGTCTTATTGTCAACCCTGTCGCAGGTGGCGGTAAATGGCATGCAAATGAACAACAGGTTATACGTCGACTTACTAGGAAATACAATTTAGAGATTTCTATCACCAGTCAAGATGTCTCTGCAGAAACTTTAGCTAAACAGGCCAAAGAACGAAATGCTTCTCATATTATCGTTTCCGGAGGCGATGGGACGGTTAGTGAAGTGGTAAGACAGGTTATGGATACCGACACGTTGTTAGGAATTGTACCGTTAGGGACAGCGAATGCGCTATGTCATATGCTTTATGGTTTTGCGACGAAAGTTTCCCCTGTTGAAAAAGCGTGCGAAGTGATTCTATCTGATAACTCAAAGAAAATGGATTTGGCTTTCTGCAATGAGCAACCAATATTACTGCTTCTTGGTATTGGGTTTGAAGAGCAGATGATCGATTACGCACATCGACAGCAAAAAAATGAAAATGGACAGTTCGCGTACTTGATGGGCTTCTTTAATGCTGTTGTCGCTGAAGGTAGTCAGCGTTTTAGAATGTCAGCCGATGGACAGCCGCTACAAGATGTGAGATTACAAAGTTTGGTGGTAGCGAATACTTCTCCTTTTAGTACTGTACTTGCTCAAGGTGGGCAGACTCCCAAGCCGGATGATGGGAAGTTACATATCACCTACCTGGAAAACACTACTTCACTTGGTGAACGAGTTATCGCTTTATCTGATCTATTGCTTTCTAGTTTTGGAATGAAAGAGCAAGCAAGCTACTTTAATTATTTGTCAGCGCAGCACGTTAAAATTGATTCTGACCTCCCGATTGACTACGTCATTGATGGGGAAATGTATTCGGCTGAGTCACTGGAGATCAGCATTAAAAAGCAGGCCTTAACAGTTTGCGCCCCATAAGAAGTGAATAATGGTGACTATTAAATGGTAAGTAACCATAGACCAAAAGCCTTATTAGAAGAACGCTGGGTTTGTCGCTAATGGTGGTAAGAATCCTCCATATTTGTGCGGATAATATCGCAAGAACCGAATAAAAAAGTCGTGATGTTATCCCATAAAAAAGCGTCAAGGCTCTACACTTTGACGCTTTTTTATGCAGGATGATATCAGTGATGTTTAATGTAATTCCGATAAGTTTAACTAGATTAATTTTCAACTATGCCAATTATAGGTGTTTTGCCATTTCATCATTTTCAACTTGCAATGCTGCAACCCAATAAGAAAAAAATGAGGACATATGTTGGTTGTTAAACTTCCGGATAATATTTTTTAAGTAGGAAATTAAGCTTAGGTTACTTCTGTACATATCATTATAGTCAACGATGGAAGTAGACTGTTGGCTTAAGATTGAATGATCACTATCCGTTTCGTTAACGCAGAACTTAGTGTTTACTTCTTTGATCATTGAACGTTCTATTTTTATAAATCGATTAGCAGCCCTTGATATGTTTCCATTGGTTTTTTGTTCGACTAGATCAACACATGAAAAATAATGCTCTTTCAATGTGCATAGGATCTTATCTATGCCTTTATACTGAATTACCTCAAGTGAGTCATTGTCCTTGTTAAGTAACATGTTATTACTCCTTTTATCTCAGTAGCATTCTTATACTTTTGGAACAGTTTATACTTACTACGATCGATGTATTTTGTGCAGGTAGTATTTCCTGCTCTCTTTATTTATCACTAGTAAGAGCTAGTGTTCACGCATTCTGTGTATTTGATCTCGGCAGTTTTCCATTTCATTTTTCACCTTTTGTAACTTGTTTTTCCCTTCTAAGTTAGGGGTTGTTGTTAACAGTGATTCAATGTCGGAGATGATCTTCTTCTCTACACCTTCTAAGTGCATTAAATAGAGATCTTCATTGCTTGTTCCATTTATCTCTTCTGCTTCAATGCAACGCTCTCTAGCGTTTATTGTGTAGCTAGCTGGTATCTCATCTTGCTGGTTTTTTGCGTAGTAGGTTAAAGATCTCAACTTCAATTCTGCACATTTTTTTACTGTGTATATATCGAAAAGGTTATTTTTCATCTTGTCACTTTTTATGTTTGATATTGCTCTTTCATAAATAATGTTCCCACTTTTTATTAAGCTAACGATCGATAATATGTTTTGGTTACTCATGATTCCTCATTTATTTTAATGTGTATCTTATATATGCACTTTATATGCCAGATAATGAGTTGTCATATTTGGTAATTTAGATTAGTTTTTATATGGTTTTTGTAAAAAATACATTAATAAGTGATTTTCAATGAAATTATTACACCTTCACGGTCGTGATTTAACTATTGCGGTGTTTAATACTAATAATTACGGGATTAATAAAGTTGGCATGAAGTTCGCTTATATTACTACAGCGACCAGTAATTTATATTGTTGCTGGTCTTTTTAGTCAAATAAGGAGAGATTTTATGCCAAGGTCAAATGCTAAAAGTTCAGAGTCTAAACAGCAAATTGAAGAGACTTATGAGAAGGCTGAAGAAGCTGCGGTAGAAGCAATCGGAAGTATCAAAGATACGGTTCACGAAACGCTCGAGGCTAGTTCTGAAAGTATGAAAAATACGACAGAAAAGGCTGAAAATGTAATTAAAGAGCGTCCGCTGTTAAGTGTTGGGTGTGCGTTTCTTGCTGGTTGGGCTGTGTCGAAGTTAATCAAATAGCCACATATTAACAACGCAATTGAGAGAGCACAGTTATGCAGGGAAATAGTCAAAATGATTCGTCGAACTTCGTCGATAGTAAATCGCATGATAGAGAGGCGGATGATCTTAAACGTGCAGCTTCTGAATTAAATGGACTATGGAAGGACTTAACCCTACTGCAAGCACACACAGAGCAATGGTCTAAGTCGACCTTTGAACTGTTTTTATTAGAGTTACGCAATAGTGTTACGGCTTGTAAAAAGATTTTTGTGTTCCAATTTATCTTTATTGTGTTGTTACCGATGTTTCTTCTTGGTGTCGCTGTCGGTGCTGGGGTTGTGATCTACTACTTCACTTTAAACCTGTTGGCGGGTTACGGCGCGTTCATGTTGATGCTCAGTTTTATTCTTATAAGCCTAGTGTTTTGTCATAAGTACTTAAGGCAGTTTGTCGGCTTTGAATATACCAAAGAACAATTGAAGGAGGGGTTACATGTCAGTACTCAGAAAACGACAAAGAGAAATACAGATGAAAAGGCTTGAGGGGAAAAGTAGGGCTCGTCAAGCGGCACTCTGTATCGGGCTCATTCGCCATAAAGGAAAAGAGTTTATTGAAAATCGCCCCTTATATGCATTAGGTGTAACAACACTTGGGATCGCGTTTCTTAGCCAAACGAGGCACTTTAAGTCATCTATTTTTGGCTACCAACCCGTGTCATTAATACTTGGTTTGCTCAAATAACAATAAGTATTAATTTAATCCTGGTTGGGCCCAAGTTTTTAGTTAAATATCTGATTTAGCCTTTACTCGTTACTTCTGAAATCGCAAGTCGACTACCATATAGGAATATAATGACAACAAAAAAATATGAGCTTTTGACAGCTAGCTTTATGTTCTTTGCGATCTTAATGATGTCTATTTTCACATTATATATAGCCAAGCCACTTTTGCTGCCTATCATTTGTGGCGCCTTTATTTCTTTATTATGTAGCCCATTGGTCAATTATCTAATTCGTTTCGGAATTCCTCGTGTCGTTAACGTAAGTGCAGTATTGATTGGCCTTGTCGGCTTTGTTGTGATTAGCCTAAATATGCTAAGTGAACCTGCTCAGCAATGGTGGTCGAAATTGCCGATGTTGCTTGAAAATGTATCCAATGAAGTGAGTGAAGCGGCTCAAAGTAGTAGCCTGACTGATGCGACTGGGTTGTCTATGAGTAGTACTGTGGCTAATGATGGGCTTACCAATAATACGGCTTTTTCCATCATAAAATCGGTGCTCACAACAACGCCTACTATTGTCACGCAGTTAATGGTGGCATTTCTTATGGCATATTTCATGATGAATTATGGCCGAAGAATTTATGCCAAAAGCTTATCTTTGTTTGAACGATTTTCAGACAAGCGCAAGGCTGTTGAGTTGGTTAAAGTCCTGCAAAAGGATTTGTCTCGTTATATAGGTTCGATCACCATCGTTAATGTTTGCCTAGGGCTTATTGTCGGTTGTGTTTTTTATATGATGGGACTGCAAGACCCTTTTCTTTGGGGGGCATTTGCAGGCTTGATGAATTACATCCCTTACCTTGGTCCAATGGTTTCAGTAACGTGTTTCGCATTAGTCTCATTTATACAATTTGAGTCATTCAGTTACGCCTTGACCGTTGCGGCGATTTTCTTAACCATCAACTTGATTGAGAGCCAGCTAGTGACGCCTACTTTGTTGGGAAAAAGATTTAGTCTCAACCCATTGGTTTTGTTTGTATGGCTGGTATTTTGGGGTTGGCTGTGGGGGTCAATGGGGATGCTGATAGGCGTACCGTTACTTGTTTGTGTAAATGTACTTTTTGATCAGTTAAGCCACCCAAAATCGAGTTTATATGATACTAAAATAGACAAAAGAAAGACTGGGTAACCCCCCCACACGATTAGCCTTTTTAACTTAGTCTTTAAAAATACCATGTCTTTAAAAACAGCATGTCTCTAAAGACACCATTTACATCTACTGGGCTTATTGGTTTGATCAGGGACATGCTTTTTATATGCCATTGTTCTAGAGCTTGTAACCATGTTAGTTATTTTACTTATCGGTATTTAAGTTTCGAATCAGCTTGGCAGGTGTGCCTCCATACAGGCAATCTGGCGGTATATCACTGTTGACTACGGAGTTAGCCGCGATGACTGAGCGAGCGCCAATAGTTACGCCTTGATTGATCACCGAGTTCCCGCCAACCCACACATCATCTTCGATTGTTATTGGTAAACAAAAGGTTTCCCATTTACGGCGGCTACGATAATCAAGGGAGTGTGATGGCGTATAGAATTGAGCGCTTGGTCCAATTAAAACATTATTACCGACTTTGATATTAGCACCGTCGAGCATTACCACGTTCATGTTGATGAAGGTGTCGTTACCGATCTCAATGGTTTTACCAAACTCACAATGAAAAGGAGGTTGGATTAAGCTGTTACTACCGACCTTCCCGAATAGTCGCTCTTGCAATGCGTGTTGTTGGTATGGGTCTTGGTGGTTGTTGAAGGCCATTAACGATTTTTTTGCATTGGTACGTATGATGTCAATTTTTGGGTCGGCGCCATCATACACTTGTCCAGATAGCATCTTTTCTAATTCAGTTTGAGTGTTAGTTTTGCTCATGCTTGCCCACTTTCCGAGAGTCTCGGTTTAATACCAATCGTAGTAAATAACTGGTCATCCTAGCTGGTTAAAACGCTCAATAACTGCGTTAGAAATTTTGATTGTAGAATAACTACTTATCGAAAATTTCTGCCTTGTTCTTAAGCCTTTTTCCTGCGCTATTTATGATCACTTACTTACTGTGATTGGTATAAATGACGAATACTGCAAGATTAGCGATTTTTAGACATAAAAAAAGAGAAAAGCCTCAGCCTTTCTCTTCCGGTTTTCATCACTAAACGAGATTAGGAATACAAGTTAATTAGATCTGCTCTACGAAACTCATTAGGTGCTGTTTCACTTCGTCTGAAGCAAAAGCGCTTTCTACAGAGTACTTATAGATTTCTACGTAATCTTCTTTCGTTAGGCCGAACGTTTCACACACACGTTTCACTTCGTTAGTCATGGTTGTGTTCGACACCGTTCGATTATCTGTGTTGATGGTAACAACGATGCCATCTTTCTTGAACTCAGCAATGGGGTGGTCGCTAAATTGATGAATACATTTAGTCTGAACGTTACTCGTTGGGCAGGTTTCAAGCGCTACCTGCTTATCTTTAACGATATTGTACGCATCTTCGTTGCCTTGGATGTGGACACCGTGGCCGATGCGCTCAGCGTCTAGCATAGTGACTGCGTCGTAAACGTTTTGACCATGCCATTGCTCACCAGCGTGAACTGTCACACGGTAGCCTTGTTCGATAGCGTATTGCGTGTACTCAGGGAATTCCGCACAGAAACCTGGCTTTTCGCCGCCAGCGATATCAAACGCAACAACACCTTTATCAAGGTATGGTTTACCTGCGTCGATCACATCTTTGATAGAATCTTTAGGGAACATACGAAGTACAGACATGATGTAGTTGCCCTTGATGTCATATTTCTCTTCAGCACGCTTCATGCCTTTTACTGCGCTTGCAATGATCGTATCAAGAGACAGGCCTTTGTTTACGTGCAGGATTGGTGCAAAGCGAACTTCTAGGTACTTAACGTTTTCTAGTGCAGCGTCTTCGTAAAGCTCGAAAGAGATACGCTCAATCGCCTCTTCAGTTTGCATGACTTGCAGTGGCAGGCTGAAACAAGCCAGGTACTCATCTAAGTTTTTGCAATCTTCTGGCACAGTTAGAGATTGAACAACCGCATCGCGATCTTCAGGTAGTTCGATATTGTACTGTTTTGCTAGGTCAATAATCGTATCTGGGCGAACACTTCCGTCTAGGTGGCAGTGCAGATCAATCTTCGGGAGTGCTAGAAAGTTCATGAGTATTCCTTAGGTCTATTATTTTTTTTTGAGTTATTAACTCATAGGTTACATGGACTTAAATTAACAAGTTTGTGATATGATTTAAAGTGACATAAAGTCATCATTAATCTGAATTCAAGGAATATCATGGTAGATGTTAAGAGCTTACTCAAATGTGATATGAATTTACTGCTGTGTTTACATGTGTTGATTGAAGAGCGTAGCGTGAGTAAAACAGCAGAGCGGTTGTTTCTTAGTCAGTCGGCGGTAAGTAAGCAACTAACTAAGCTACGATCCTTGTTTGATGACCCGCTGTTTGAACGTGAGTCAAAAGGTCTGTTCCCAACTCCGAAAGCGACCTCTCTGGCACCAAAAATTCATCAGATCCTTTTGCAAGTTGAACAGCTAACCGTGCCGGACATTTTTGAGCCAAAATACAGCGAGCGCACTTTTAATATCGATCTTGTTGAAACCGCTTATACCGCGATTTACCCCAAATTTATGCCTAATGCGTTGGCAGAAGCGCCGAACATCACGGTAAACAGTACAACTTGGAGTAGTGAAACCTTTAAGCGCTTACTAAAGCGTGAAGTTGATTTTGGGATTGGGATTTTTGAGCATGATGAGCGCGCGAGTACCCATATTCAGAATATCCCTTTTGAACTAAATTATGTTGAATTGCTACAAGATTACTCAGTGTGTTTAATGCGTAATGACCACCCTGTACTTCAAGAAGAGTGGAATTTACAAGCGTTTCTAAAACATCGTCATATCCAGCTTGTGACGGGTGGAGTAGGTGACTGGTTATTACTTGAAGTCTTGCAAGCCAAGCAGTTACAAATTAATAAAGCGGCGAACGTGTCGGATATCACCAGCGCAGTAAAACTGTGTAAGCAAAGTGATTTGTTGATGTGCTATCCCTATAACTCAGTACGAGATTATATCGAGAGTGGCGAGCTGGTGATGAAACCGATTCCAATAGAATTAGTACCGGGTGGTTTGTTCTTGCTGTGGCACCGTTACTTTGACTCTGAACCAAGTCACAAATGGTTGAGGGAGTTAATTGTCGATCAAACACGTTAATGGCTGAGAGTCTCATCGATGCTCAAATATGTCATTGATACTATTATTGATATTCCTATTTGGATGTTAGGCAAATTGCGTTAGTTTTGCTGTCTTACGAAAGCCAGTGGTGTTTGTCCGGTTTGCTGTTTGAAAAAAGCAATAAAAGCGCTATTGGATGAAAACTCTAATTGGTGTGCCACATCACCGACTTGTCGGCTCTCTGATAACAATTCAATTGCTTTAAACAAGCGCCACTGTTGTCGCCATTCTTGATAGGTCATGCCTGTTTCTGCTTTGAATAATCGGGTAATCGTTTTGGGGCTTGCGCCAACTGAGTTCGCTAATGTCGAGAGGGCAGGTGCAAGAAAGGAAGCGGTTCGAACTCGTTTACAAAAGCTTTTAAAGCGGCGATCTGTCGGTATCGGTAAGATGAATGAATACTGATTGGCGCTGTAAAACTCTTCCCAGAATAGGTTGGCGGTATTGGTGATTTGCTCTGGTGCAATGTTCCAATCCCAAAAGGCCATTTTATTAATCAGCGCCTTTAAAAGCTCATTCACTTCAATAATTTCAATCGCTTCTGGGCAGGTATAAATACTGCTATCGAAATAGAGCGAGCGATAGGCAACCACATTAGTCATCTGCGCTCGGTGCTTGGTATAGGGCGGGATCCACACGGCTTTGGTCGGCGGTAAAATGCAAAGGGCGTTTTCTAAGGTCAAGGTGATACAGCCTTGCGGAGCATACAGAAGTTGCCCCTTAACGTGGTGATGTATTCCCGAGTCATGTTTGCCTAGCTCTGCGGCAATGCCAATGACAGGCGCGGATAAGCTGTCTGCATCAAACTCGATAGTCTCCCTAATTAATGCCATTTGTCCCAATCTTGTTGTTTTTGGTTTTAATGTTGTTAACGAGCCAAGGTTAGTTTCCTCTAGACTTCGCGTCAAGTTCACTGGTCTTGGAAAAATGATGAAAACAAAACCTTCTTTATGGCAAATGGTGCTGCTGTTGATGTTCCCTCAAATCGCAGAAACCATCTATAGCCCGACTTTGAATTCAATATCGAAATCCTTCGATGTTAGCTACACACAAGCTGCTCAAACCCTATCGATTTACTTTTCTGCATTTGCGGTGGGTGTGGTGGTATGGGGCGTGTTAGCGGATAAATGGGGACGTCGTCCTACCATGTTATTGGGGATGGGATTATTCGCTTGTTCAGCACTCATTGCTATGCAAACCGACAGTTTCACGTGGTTGATGATAGCAAGAGCGATGGGTGCTTTTGGACTTGCAGTTGGCTCTGTCGTCACTCAAACCATGCTTCGAGATGCTTTTAGCGGAACAGAGCTAGCCAAGGTATTTGGTTACATGGGTATGGGGTTGTCGATTAGCCCAATCATCGGGTTGCTACTTGGTGGTCAATTAAGCCAAGCTGGCGGGCATCAATATGTGTTTATTGCCTTATTTATTATGGTATTAGCATTGTTGTTACATAGCTTATGGTCGCTGCCTGAAACACAACAATCTAAGCAGCCGTTGCAATTAAAATCACTCAGTCGTCACATGATCAAAGACGGCGGTATTTGGGTATCGGCACTGCTTGTTGCGTCATTCAACATTGCGTTGTTTTCGTATTATCAACTGGGTTCATTCACATTCTTACAGCTTGGATTCAGTATCGAGCAGTTTGGTTATAGCGGCGTCGTGCTTGGGTTCGGAACCTTGTTGGGAAGCTTGGTTAATAAGGCACTATTGAAACGACAAGTGTCATCTATCTCTTTGATTGGCTTAGCGGCAGGGCTTCAAACATTAGGTGCGGTGGGTGTGTATTTTTCACAACACACGATCTGGTTCTTGCTTCCGGTGATGTTGGTGGTTATGGCGTTTGGCATTGCGATCCCTAATGTATTGAGCCGTGCGTTGGTGCGTTACCAATCTCAAGCAGGAAGTGCAGGCGCACTGTTTGGTTTGATGTATTACACCTTGATTGGTTCAGGGCTCGCTTTAGCGGGAATGATTCAAGACCTAGGCGTGGTGCTGGTACTTTGTGGCGCGTTATCTGTGTTGGTGACGATACGTTGTCGACTCTAGATTTAACGGTAAGATCGTGTTGGAAGTACCCCAGAGCTAACTTTAGATAGTGTCATACATCTAATCTACGTAAGAGCGAGCAAGCTTTATTTACTCGTTTTTTTTTCTGGCGAATATCGAGGGCTTGGCCTAACAAGTTGTTGAGTAACAGACCCTATATCGGTGAAAAGTTAAGGATTCATTTATCACTGTATGGTTTATGAGTTGCCTGTGCGATAATCACCGCCGTTAACTATCCCGATCTATGTTGTATTCATCTAGGAGCCGTATTGATGTTTAAAAGGGTATTGCAGGCACTATTTTCCCCTTTCGTTACTAATCAAAGTAAGCAAAGTCATTCTTCAGAAAGTGTCTCCCAACAAGCTACCTCCCAACAAACGACCTCTGAGCAGGAAAACGTTAAAGCAGAGCAAGTCACTCCTCGCACTTCAATCTTTGTTCCGCCGTCATCTGCTCAACCATCATCATTAATTGTCGATAAAACGATAAGCCTTCACGATGGTGAGTTTCTTGATTATCTGTTTGGAGAATCACGCCTAAGAACAGAGTCTGACCCGTTTAGCGATTTTGTCGCTTGTCAGATCGAACGTTTGATTCGTTCTCCAAAAGCTTTACTCAATGAACTGCCAGTGATGCCAGCCTCGGTGACTACGTTAATGGCAGAACTACAGAGCGACGAATTTGATATCGATGCATTGCTGAAAGTGATTGAGCGAGAGCCAAGTATGGCAGCTGATGTGATCAAGTTGGCTAACAGTGCTTTCTACAAACGCAGTGAAAAACAGGTAACCGACCTAAAAACAGCATTCCTAAATATGGGTTCTCAAGGGCTAATTGAAGGAGTTGTGAATTCTTACATGAAGAACTTTACGCCGGGAAATAACATTTACTGGCGTCATTTCGGTGAGAAGATTTGGAATCACAGCGTTCAAACGGCGTCATTTTCTAAGGAGTTGATGAAAGACTCTTCATCCCAAGAAGATCAAGCGGCGGCGTACTTTGTTGGGTTGATTCGCAACCTGGGCAAGATGATCATCTTCCAAATGATGGTAGAAGCTTTTAAACATGTAGACCCTTCTGTTCCGCCTAACTCATTAGCGTTAAAGCGCCTGATGAACAGCTACTCTATTCGTCTGACTTACACCATTGCTAAGTTCTGGGAGCTGCCAGAATCTGTGTTGACCGCGATTGGTTACCAAGAGTCTAGCCGATACGAATGCACACCACTTGGCCAAGCTGTGTTTGAGGCTAACTACTTGAGTGAACTGCAATACTTATTGGAAGAAAAAATGATTACGGCCGAAATTTTTGAAACCAGATGCCAACAAATAGCGACGCCTGCCGCTAACCTCTTGGCTAATCGTTTACTGAAAGAGTCCGAGTTAGCACTTTTTGGTTAGGTGAATCTCTCTAAGAGATAAAGCAAATCGCCTCTCGAATTGAGAGGCGATGGATTTGAAGTTTGCTTAAGCAGACAAGCAGCAGACAAGCGAAGCAGGTGCGTGAAGCTAGGCTGACAAGTAGAAAGTCGATGCATCACTGAAGCGTTGCGATGTTTATTGGATCTCAGCCAGCTCTTCTACTAAACGGTCACGCTCTTCAATCTCGTCTTCAATTTTACGTTGATACTTTTTCACTTTCTGAGCCTTACCAGACTGTTTCGCTTCTTTGAGATCTTCTCGGTATTCAGCGAGATCTTCTTCACTCGATTCTATTTTTTCAGCGATTTTGTCTTTCAAGCCGTCATTGGTGCAGTTAGCTTTCGCAGCTTTCAGTGCGGTGGTCAATCGCTCGACTTTGTATTGATTGTCGTACTGTTCCGCTTTCTTTATTTGGTATTCGATCTCACAGAACTTCTTCTCACAGCCTGTGAGTGCGTCGCATTCGGTGCTTGCCATGCTGGTGAATGAAAATGCATAGAGAAACAGTATTGAGCCTTTTAGATGTCGATTCATGATTTACCTTCTAATTGGTCTATTGAATTTGAGTCGAGTTTCCACCGTAATCTATCACTCTAGTTGTGTGTTATTGGCAGAGGAGTGTTAAAGATAAGTCTTTGTGCTTAATGATTTATCTCTATCAAGGAGTGGTTCAGATATGACTAATCCATACCTTCTCGAGATCGCACCAACCGAAACCATTCACTTGTGCACCCTGTATCTTTTCTGATACCTCCAAGTTAAATGCCTCCTGTTTGATCTCAACCACAATCCCGTTTTCATCTAGCCAATGTCTAAGTTCTAACAGCCTATTCATGGCCAGAACGATGTCGGGCTCGCGTCGAATTGAAGTTATCCTTTGCTCAATCGTATTTAGCCTCTCTGTGGCTAGAGATAAGGCCTCAAAAGGGAAACGAGTAAAGAAGCTTAACCATGAGGAGAAGGTGTCGTTTTCATCAATAATGCTGCACAGCGCGATGTCTTTGGCAGCTGTATAGTGTCCATATTCGACATTGGTTTTTTGATCGCCAGATACTGATAATTGCTCGAAAAGCGCTTGGCATTCAGAGGTGTCCTCAACAGTCAACTCACGAGTAGTTTTCGACAACTTCGGGTTTTGAACCTTAAAGAAGGTTGAACCGCAATTCTGTAGATCTGAATAGCTCGCTCCACTTGCCTTGACCGTTTTCTCTGGCATTTTTACGCACACTTGGTTTTGCGCACATGCCTTAGTTTGTGACCATTCAGGATAAACCCAAAGCTCGACTCGATTGAGAATAGGTGCGCTGCGTGAATATGCGTTATTGCGGTTTAACCTCAGCATCTTGCTTGAGAAAACCTCCAACGCGAAAGCGCCTGAGCCAATTAGCTTATCTTCTGATGTGTGCTCAAATATCGAAGCCTCAGCTCTAGCCAGTAATCGAGGTAAATGCCAATCAGGCTCGCTCAGAGTAACTTTGATCACATCGCCAGTGACAGCCGACATTTCAACAATATGTTGATAGCAACGACGCCAGAGTTTGCTCTTAGTGAGTAAGGAGAGACAGCGTACTATGTCTTGGACTTCAAGCGTTCGACCGTTATGGAATTGAACACCATTACGAACTTGGAAATACCAAACGGTAGCCTCTTCATTAGGCTGCCAATGATAAGCCAAATCACCGCTCAGCCTCCCTTGTTGAATAGAGGTCAGGCGTTGGCAAATCTGCGTCACTAAGAAACGTTCAGTACGCCTTAGCACACGCTGAGGGTGGAGTGCTTCAAGTTCTCGGTGAAAGGGAATGAATGCTACGCTCTGTGTTGAATGATTGTTGCTGCTCAGAAAGGCTTGTAGCTCAGCGCCAGCGTTGCGGCCATTGAAGCTTAAGGTGTTAAATACCTGCTCAATATTGCCTGAATCTGCTTGGCTTTGGGCGTATTGGTAACACGCTTCAATCGGCTCAATAAGACACGTAAGCTGCGCCTTTTTGTTGCGTCCCGAACTGGCTTGCCACTCAATCCAGCATTGCGCTGTCATCGCTTTGAGTAAGGTTTGAACGTGACGTTCACTCACATGCAGTAACGCTGCCAATTGGCTGACTTGGCAGCGTGATACTCCAGGTCCAAAAGCCTGAAATATCTTTTCGTACAGTTCAAGCTTGCGCTTAAGGTTGCCCAATTCGAAGTCCTAAATGTTAGGTTGAGTTAAATGTTGGTAGCCAGCATCAATGAGTGCTTTCTCCATGGTATCCAGTACCTGAGCACTTACCTCTGAGCTTAGGATATCAGATTGCGTTTTTCCCTCTAGCACCAGCTGTGAGAAGTGTTCGATTTGATATTCGAACCCATTACCTTGAATTGGGTGCTCGATGATGAAGGTTTCATTCTGATATTCGACCTCGATGTAGGCTGGGTTCCACCATTTTTCTTGAATTGTAATGGTGATATTTGGGCCAGTTAATCGCGCTGCGCGTGGCAGGTTATGTACCGTTGAAGCCGATATGGTGGCGTTGATCTCGCCATAAAACTGAAAGCAGGAATCGGTATCGACATTAGAACCCTCATAAAGGCTCGACATCTCTACTTGAGGGCTGGAAGGTGTAACTCCAAGCGTGCGGCACAAATCGTAGAAAAACCACAGTCCGTAGACGCCAACATCGAGCGTTGCCCCACCTGCTAAGTTCGGGTTAAAGATAAACAAATCTGGATCATAAGCGTGATGGTTACCAAAGCTGGCTTCTATCGAATCAATCTTAACCTTGTTGTTGGCTAAGAATGACGTGAGATCACGATAAGCAGGAAACACGACAGTCTTCATCGCTTCTATCAGCATCACACCGTTTTGTTCTGCGAGGGCTTTCATCTCCAGCCAATCGCCAAGGTTGGTGAAGGCTGGCTTTTCTACCAGTACGTGTTTTTTATGACTTAGAAACAGTTCAGCTAAAGGCTTGTGATAAGGATGAACTGTGGCGATGTATACCGCTTCAACATCTGGATCTTGCGCCATGGCTTCATAAGAACCATAAGCCTTGTTGCAACCAAATTTATCAGCAAACACAGAGGCTCTTGAGTGATTTCGTGCTGACACCACGTAGAGTTCGCCATATGAGCAATGCTCGGTGAGTGCGGTCGAAAAGCGGTTAGCGATGTTACCTAATCCAGCGATGCCCCATTTGATCTTGCGTTGCGTGTTGCTCATTACTTACTCCAAATCTTTGCTTTGTAATAAGTGTACTTAGAGTTGCCCAAGACAAATAGAGAACAGATTTCTCAACCTGTTCTCTATTTTTAATTAGCTTGTTTTGTTTGTGCTGCGCTGTGCATGATTAGCTGTGTATCGAACGCTTCCAGTCTGCCAAGGCCTGTATGTGTTTTGGCCCAATACCACAACACCCACCGACAATATTCGCACCAAGTGCGTGCCAGCGTTTTGCGTAAGCTAAGTAACCTTGGCCATCCAGCTCTCGCATTTCTTGAAAAATGTCATTCGCCTCATGTTCGCTGCTGATCGGCGCAAAGTTGTTCGCGTAGACACCGATGTCTAGATCACAGCCTAACTCATCAATTACTTTCTTAGTATCGGTAATGGCTTGATCCATCACTTCAGGTACCGAGCAATTAAACATAATGCCTGTAGCATTGGACTGGCAGGCTAGTTTGATGGCGTCATTTACGCTCTCACCAGACCGAATGTGTGCAACATCGCCCTTGGTGTCTTCCAAGCTAAAGGCGTAATAACACGGTTTGTTTGATTGCTTAAGCACCGCATGAATGGACTCGAATTCTTGCAGACTACAGATGGTTTCCGCGATCCAAAGGTCGATGTTTGGATCTTGTGCATCGTAAAGGGTTTGAATGATTGGCGCTGCTTCTTCTACCTTGAACAGGTCTGGTCGGTAGCTGCCAAATGGCGGTGGAATCGCACCTGCGACTTGTACTGTGTGAGGTGCATTGTTAGCAACCGCTTTAGCCAGTTCGCCAGAAAGCGCCGCTAGCTCAAAACCTCGCTGTTCAAAGAGCGCTTCACCCAAGTGAAAAGGTACACACGCATAGCTGTTTGTGATCAGAATTTCAGCGCCTGCGTCGACAAAGTTTTGATGCGCTTGGCTGACAAATTTGGGTGCTTCAATCAGTGCTTGAGCGCTCCAAAGAGGCTGTGAGAATGGCGCGCCAATTTCTTTGAGTTCTCGGCCCATGCCGCCATCAAGTATGGTTAGTGCTTTCATATTTAATACTATCTAAACAATTGCTGAAGTTCTGACGCCACCATATCAGACAACCCAGTTAGACAGAAGTTACAAGCTATGTGTTACTGAGAACGAAATGGGTTATCAATATTTCAATCCAAACCAATTTTTTAAGCCAAACTAATGTAATACCGCATTGGATTATGATGTTGTATTAGATCAAAGGCGTGCCCCTGACGTTGTTGAGCAACTAAAAATGGGGCAAGTTTAGAGACTAGATTGAAGTAAAGTCGATACGCCAATTGTTAATGAGTCAGTATTTCGATCAAAAAAGATCTTTAAAGTATTGTTGAAATCGGTTTCATCGTATATCTTTTCTTTGGTTGAAATCGGTTTCAGAGTTGCGGTTTTTCATTTTTAACCCGAAACCAATTACTTTTTAGTGAATATTTTTCTTAGCGAGTAACAATATGAACAACGAATTTCCGAACGATTTTTTATGGGGTGGTGCGGTTGCAGCGCATCAGTTAGAAGGCGGCTGGGATGCGAATGGTAAAGGTGTGAGTGTGGTCGATGTGTTAACGGCAGGCGCTCATGGTGTTCAACGTCGAATCACCGATGGGGTGATTGATGGCGAAAACTACCCAAACCAAGTAGCGGTTGATTTCTACCATCGCTACAAAGAAGACATTAAGTTATTCGCTGAGATGGGCTTTAAGTGTTTCCGTACCAGCATTGCGTGGACGCGTATTTTCCCAAATGGCGACGAATCCGAGCCATGTGAAGCGGGTTTAGCGTTTTACGATGACTTGTTTGATGAGCTGTTGAAATATGATATTCAGCCCGTGGTGACGCTGAGTCACTTCGAAATGCCTTACCATCTAGCCAAAGAATACGGTGGCTGGATGAACCGTAAAGTGATCGACTTCTTTGTTAAGTACTCGACTATTGTGATGGAGCGTTACCAGCACAAAGTGAAGTACTGGATGACATTTAACGAGATCAATAATCAAATGAACACCTCGGCAGACATCTTTGGTTGGCTGTGCTCTGGCGTGAAGTTCCCGCAATGCGAAAAGCCGCAAGAGGCTATGTATCAAGCGGTTCACCACCAATTTGTGGCAAGTGCTTTGGTGGTTAAGAAAGGTCACGAGATCAACCCAGATCTACAAATCGGCGCAATGTGTGCGATGGTGCCTTTCTACCCTCGTTCTTCAAAGCCTGAAGACGTTATGGTGGCGCAACAAGCGATGCGTGATCGTTACTTCTTCTCGGATGTGATGGTTCGCGGTCACTACCCAATCTACGCAAAACGCAATTGGGCACTTAAAGGCTTCAATATTGAAATGCAGCCTGAAGATGAGCAGATCTTGAAAGAGGGTAAAGCGGATTACCTTGGCTTTAGTTACTACATGTCAAACACATTGGATTCGTCTTCTCACCAATCGACAGATGAAGCGATGGACGGCGGCCATGAAAACTCGGTTGATAACCCGTTCATCCAGTCGAGCGATTGGGGCTGGCCGATTGATCCAACAGGTTTACGTTTCTGTTTAGCATCTCTTTATGAGCGCTATGAAGTGCCGCTGTTCATTGTTGAAAATGGTTTTGGCGCAGTTGATACTATCGAAGAGGATGGCAGCATCAATGATGACTACCGCATTGCCTACCTTGGCGATCACATCAAAGAGATGAAAAAAGCGGTTGCGATTGATGGCGTTGACCTGATGGGTTACACCCCTTGGGGCTGTATCGATTTGGTGTCGTTCACCACTGGTGAGATGAAAAAGCGCTACGGATTCATTTACGTAGATAAGCACAACGATCAATCCGGTTCTTTGGAGCGCAAACGCAAGAAGTCGTTTGAGTGGTACAAAGGCGTGATTGCATCTAATGGTGCCACTATTTAGAATGCCTCTTGCTGCGTCGTTCTACGTAATATAAAGATAAGCGCAATATGAATTAGCATTAAATTAGTCGGCTTATGTCGGCTAATTTTTTATATGAGGAAAAGAAGCGAATGGTCACAATGCTTGATGTTGCAAACCGCGCAGGCGTATCTAAGTCGACGGTTTCTCGTGTCTTAAATGGCAAGAATATCGTGCGCCCTGATGTGGTGAAAAAGGTCTTTGATGCGATTCAAGAAACGGGCTATCGACCAAATCTGTTAGCTCAGCAATTGGCGACCAAGAAGACCAACTTCATCGGCTTTGTTATCACTAATGAGTTGTTCAACGGCCCTTACTTCTCTTCTTTGATGTATCACGCGGCTTCTTATAGCGAAAAGTCGAATTATCAGCTGGTGATCACCGATGGCAAACACAGCGCTGAAGACGAAATAAAGGCGATCAACTTCCTGCTGGATATGAAGTGCGCGGGCATCATCATCTATCCGCAATGCTTAACCGAAAGCGAGATTGCAAAGATCATCGAAAGCACTGACACACCGATTCTGGTACTCAACCGGGAAATGCCGTCGAAGCCTAATCATGCCATTACCACCGACCACTATCAGAGTGCTTGTTTGATGGTTGAACACATCATCGAGCAGGGTCATACCGATATTGCAGTGATTCGTGGTAAAGCCGGTTCTTCGACAGATGAGTTGCGTTACCAAGCCTATCAAGATGTGTTAACTAAGCAGGATATTGCATTAGATGAGTCCAAAGTTGTTCAAGGTAATTGGACGATGGAGAGCGGTTATCACGCGGCTCAGGCTCTGGTAAAAAGCAAAGTAACATTCACTGCTATCTTGTCGGAAAACGATGACATGGCGATTGGTGCGATTAAGGCGTTAACCGAACTTGGGTACTCATTACCTCAAGATGTTTCTATCGTCGGCTTTGATAACAGCAAAGTGGGTGCGTTTTTAACGCCAAGCTTAACGTCTGTGAGTGTGCCATTAGAGCAAATGACGCAAAAGGCGATCCTGCAAATTGTCGGTGAAACAGAGCAGGCGAAAGATTTGAGTACGACGGGCAGTTTAGTGATTCGCGATTCAGTTGCTCAGCGTATTTAAGCTCAATTAACAGAGAGTCGATTTCATAGTTAGCCTACAAAAAGTGATGGGCTACACATCTCTGAAATCGTGATAAAGCCTTGCTTACTCTGTTTTATTAGATGTGCGATATTGCGTTTTTTGGTCGATGTGTTGACCATTATTAGGTAAGTAATGTGAAAGAGTAGGTAAGTAACGTGAAAACAGAAAAACAAAAAATGCTGGCTGGTGAGCCTTATTTAGCATGGGACGAGCAGCTGTATGGCGAGCGAATCGAGTGCCGTAAGGTATTGCAAAAACTTAATAACAGCATTCCAGATACCGAAGAGTGGCGCACGGCGATTGATACGCTGATCCCTGATTCGGAAGGTGCCTATTTAGAACCGCCATTTCGTTGTGACTACGGCTCGAACATCAAGCTGGGCAAGAACTTTTACGCTAACTTTAATTGTGTGATTTTGGATGTAGCTGAAGTGACCATTGGCGATAATGTGCTGCTTGGTCCGAACGTTCAAATCCTGACCGCGGGCCACCCACTAGATGTGCAAGGCCGTGTTGAAGACGGCGTGGAATTTGGCACTCCGATTAACGTTGGCGATAATGTCTGGCTTGGCGGCGGTGTGATTATTTTCCCTGGCGTGAACATTGGCAAAAATAGTGTGATTGGCGCAGGCAGTGTGGTGACCAAAGACATCCCAGAGAATGTGGTTGCAGTCGGTAACCCGTGTAAAGTGCTGAAATCGTTGTGATCTTGAACCAAAGATTAACAGGCGAAGGGGATACTTTGGTGCTGTGTTGCTAACGATCGAGTAGTGATGTTTCATTTATACTGGATAATTACCTATAAATATCAGGCTTTAGCAGTAATAATTAATAAATAGACCTATTGGCTTGTTTACCGCAAAGCTAAAGGAAAAGTTTTAAGACATCATCGTGAGAGGAAGTCAGAGGCATGCCCGTTATCCAACGTATTAGTTTAACCCTACTTTTAGTGACTATCTTAGGTGGGTGTTCATCACTCCCTGAAGGCATTGATCACCCAGCAGAACCGCACACCTCTCCTGCATCCAGTTCTTTGTCAGTGTTATCGGAAGAATATCAATATGAATCCATTGATCAAGGAACGACGGCTGTTCACTTACAAGAATCGGGTTGGGATGCCTTGGCACAGCGATTAGCGTTGGTTGAAAGTGCAGAGCACACCATCGATATTCAATACTACATCTGGAACTCGGACGAATCGGGCAGTTATCTAGCCAGTCGTTTGTTAGAAGCCGCGGATCGTGGGGTAAAAGTGCGAGTGATGCTTGATGATATTAATCTCAATGAGCGCGAAGGCCTGTTGTCGGCTCTGAATGCACACCCGAATGTAGAGATCCGAATCTTTAACCCAACCCCAACACGCCGTGGCTTCAGCAAATGGTTGAGCTTTGTTGGTGACTTTTCTCGCTTAAATCGCCGCATGCATAATAAATCGTTTACCGTCGATGGCACCTTGTCTGTGGTGGGGGGGCGCAATATCGGGGATGAATACTTCGACCTTTCCGATGAAATCAACTTCCGAGATCGCGATGTGCTAGTGATGGGCTCGGTAGTAACCACTATTCAAACTAGCTTTATAGAGTATTGGAATAGCCGTTGGTCTTATCCCATCGATATGTTGGGTGATGAGATGTTGCCGGATATCTCTATTTTGATTGGCACTGAACCTCCTTCTTATCAACATTTTCCTGAGTTACCAATAGACGGTAAATCAGCGGCTAAATTATTGAAAAGTACATTGAGTCAAATGACCTGGGTCGATGCTCGTTTTGTATACGATCCACCAGTGCCTATCGACTCGGATAATACCGACTTACCGAAAGTTACGGCAGTTTTACTGGCAGATTTAGCGCGCGAGTCTAAACACGAAATCTTATTGGAATCCGCTTACCTGGTGTTTGACGACGGCCAACTTGATGAGTGGCATTCATTAAGTAACAACAATGTTGAAATAAAAGCGCTCACCAATTCAATGGCCTCGAATGATCTGGTGACCAACCACTCTGCTTACGCAGGAAGGCGTAGCGATATGCTAGAGCATGGCATTGAATTATTTGAGCTGAAGCCTGAATCTAAGTTATGTGAGACATCGACCAAAGACGCTTCTAAATGTGCACCATCAACAGCTTATGGTTTGCATGCGAAGTCGGTCGTATTTGATAAGCGCATTGCCAGTATTGGCTCATTTAACTTCAACTTGCGTTCTACCTACTTGAACACGGAATCGGTTTTGATCATCGAGAATAAAGAGGTTGCTGAAACATTAGCAGAAACCATTGAGCAAGCAATGAGCGAAGAAAACAGCTGGCGATTAGAGCTTGAAGACGGTGATGTGTATTGGTATTCAGGCGAGAAAAGTTGGGACAGCGAACCAGAAACCGGCAAGTGGGAACGAATGCAGTCAGGCTTCTTACAATTGCTACCGATTGAGAAATATCTGTAAGCTAGCCGCTTCCGGATAAACAAAAATGTCAGCGTAATATACGCTGACATTTTTGTTTGTGCTGTTGTTTGCTGCAATCGCTTAACGGCTTAACGCTTGGTCAGCTGCTTGTTGTTCAAGTAAAGCAGGATATGCGGGCGAGACTCACCAGACAGCTTTTGCGTGATCTGCTGTGACCAGCTGCTTTGCTTTTGATTGCTTGAGCGGTTTGCGTAGTAGCTCTGCATTGAATCATCGTAGCGAGCAATTTCGTCTAGGCTCAACGGTTGGTATTGGTTTTCGTGCATGACCACATGAGCTGGAAGGCGAGGTTTGATTTCAGGCTGCTGCGCTGGATGACCTAAACACATACCAAATAGCACAGCCGTGTGTTGTGGAAGTTCCAGTAGTTCATCGACTTGTTGTGCGTTGTTACGCAAGCCACCAATGTACACACCACCTAAACCAAGAGATTCCGAAGCCAGCATACAGTTTTGTGCCATGATTCCAGAATCAACAGCGCCAATCAGGGTTAGCTCAGTAAAGTCGGTTTTTACTTCTGGGTTAATCTGAGCGTGGCGTTGATAGTCGATACAGAACACCAAAAACTCAGCAGCAC
Source organism: Vibrio sp. RW (assembly GCF_027587105.1). Taxonomy (NCBI): domain Bacteria; kingdom Pseudomonadati; phylum Pseudomonadota; class Gammaproteobacteria; order Vibrionales; family Vibrionaceae; genus Vibrio; species Vibrio sp. RW. The sequence goes on along the minus strand of NZ_JAPPTM010000001.1, from coordinate 288,741 downwards.
TTTCTACATAAGCTTGATTGCCTGCGTATTCCGCTAGCAGCTTACGCTTCTCTTTATCTGTCACTCTGACGATAGAAACAGCTTGCAGTAAGCTAGAAGATGAGGCGGCAAGGCCTGCTTGAATAATTAAGTCGAGGTGTTGTTGTTCTATTGGTTGGTCCGTATATTGGCGAATGGAGCGGTGCCCCAAAATGGTCTCAATCGTACTATTCATAGCTCTCAGACTTTCCTTGTTTTTATGATGTATTACAAATCACCATAACGACATTTGAGGTTGGGGTAAACCTCAACGCGATCATGTTTGAGCGAAAGATTGAATGTTGGATCTCTGTGGCCCTACTGACAAATAAGTATCGGTTATAGTGTTTATAAGTGGAAAATCAGAGCAGACCAACTAGGATGAATTACATTAAACCCGATAATTAATTCAACCACATGGTAGTGCTATGAAGAAAATAACCCTTTTGTCAGTTGCAATTTTATCCAGCCTCTCTTTCTCATCTTTTGCTAAAGATTGTAATCCCAATTTGCTGCCTTCTTGGAAGGATGGTGAGAGTAAATCAGCCATTGTGGATTTCGTTGGTCAAGCCACCAAAGCAGAGTCTGATACTTTTGTGGCGGTTCAAGATCGTATTGCTGTGTTCGATAACGACGGGACGCTATGGTCAGAAAAACCTTATTACTTCCAACTGGCCTTTGCGCTAGATCGTGTAAAAGAGATGGCGCCTGAACACCCCGAATGGAAAACAGAAGCGCCGTTTAAGTTTGTACTTGAAGGGGATATTGAGAGCGCTCTGGGCAGCGGTGAAGAAGGGTTGTTGAAAATTATTATGGCGACACACTCAGGTATGACCGTTGAGCAATATCAACAAGATGTTAAGCAATGGTTGGCGGTAGCAAAAGACGAGCGTTTCAACAAAGCCTACACAGACCTGACTTATCAGCCAATGAAAGAGATGCTGACTTATCTGCAAGATCATGACTTTAAGACTTACATCGTGTCGGGAGGTGGTGTTGATTTTATGAGAGCGTGGGCTCCGCAAGCGTATAACATTCCGCCAGAGCAGATCATCGGCAGCGCGCTTAAATACAACTATAGCTACAACGATGGTAAGCCGACCGTGACCAAAGACTCGTCCATTTTGACGATTGATGATAAAGCCGGAAAAGTCACTAATATTCAGCATATTATCGGTAAGAAGCCGATTTTGGCGGTGGGTAACTCAGACGGTGATCAAGCGATGATGCAATGGGCAACCAGTCAACCAAATTCAATGGCAATGATTGTTCACCACACTGACGCCGAGCGCGAGTGGAAGTACGATCGCGAATCTCATGTCGGTAAGCTTGATAAAGCACTCGATGAAGCAAGCTCTAGAGATGATTGGACGCTGATCGACATGAAATCCGATTGGTGTGAGGTGTACTAACACCTAGCTAACTCTTCACTAAAACAAAAAAGCTCGGATTTTTAATTCGAGCTTTTTTGGGAACGGATGTTTTTAAATCAGGGTGAGGGGAGCGGTTTTGCAAATCATGGAGGCTTAATCTCTCCCTTTAAGCAAGAACGTACTATAAATTTTCAACGCTTCACGCTTTAATCGGGATAGTCAGAAATTACAGGAAGAGAATAATGAAAACGATCGGTTTGCTTGGTGGCATGAGTTGGGAGTCGACAGTGAGCTACTATAAATCCATTAACGAAGGAGTGAAAGCCACACTCGGCGGGCTCAATTCTGCAAAGGTTTGTATGTATAGTGTGAACTTCGATGAGATAGAAAAGCTGCAACACCAAGGTCGTTGGGCTGAGACAGCAGACATCTTATCGGACGCGGCTTTATTGGTTGAAAAAGGCGGGGCGGACTTCATCCTGATTTGTACCAATACCATGCATAAGGTCGTTCCTGAGATCGAAGAGAAGATCACGATTCCTATCTTACATATCGCTGATACCACGGCGCAGAAGTTGATAGAGCAAGGTGTGCAAAAAGTAGGACTGCTTGGTACGGCTTTCACGATGGAGCAGGATTTCTACAAAGGGCGCTTAACCGATAAATTCGGTATCGATGTTGTGATTCCTGATGAGAGTGGCCGAAAACAAGTGCACAACATCATTTACCAAGAGTTGTGCCGAGGCGAAATAAAAGAAGAGTCTCGAGTTGTTTATCATCAAATCATCGAGAAGCTAAGCCAGCAAGGTGCTGAGGCGGTTATTCTTGGGTGCACTGAAATTGCTTTGTTGATTCAGCAACAACACACCGATGTTCCGTTGTTTGATACCACTGCCATCCATGCTGAAGCGGCAGTGCGCTTGGCGACGACTGATTAGCTTATAATCACTTTCAGATCGTTAAGCGTGTCTTTCGATCATGCTACAACCATAAGCTGATTGGTGGTGCCAATTATTGGCCGCTGGGTGATGCACAGTTAAAAGTATATAACTTTCATAAGGTTATTGATGGTTCTCTGAGAGCGAATTACGAGTAGCTTTTCTCCTAATGAAGCCCAAAATTAAGTTTAATAAGCACTCTATATCACAATTTCTATAAATTTTAAGATGTGATAGTACACATTTATTTGTCTCATGAATAGAATCTCGGCCTAGTGTTATTTTGGCTATGTAATCGAATGAGAATAAAAATGAAATTGAAATCTATTTTCTTGGCTTGTCTGTCTGCAACTGCTCTGTCTGGCTGTTTGACAGTTCCAATTGAAGAGTTACAACCAACGGCGGATCAAGAAACAATTGATACCGCTATTGAGCATCTAAGCGATATAAAAGGAATGACAATTACAGAAAATGGCGTGATTTATTATGTTGCGTCACTGCCGGGTAGCTCTCGATGGTTAAAAGTGCATATTTTGGAATCGAGCTATCGTTACTCTTGCCAAGACCTTCGCTGGTTTGTCGATCGAGGTATGATCGTGAGAATGAAATTCCTAGGTAGTGGTGGCACGACGCAAGATTATGATCTTGAGCGTTGTGAAACGGAAGTCCCTACAAGATTATATGAACCTAAATAGTCGTTTCTCGATCTTCCCACATGAGATTGAAGTTTTTTATTAGTTGTGCACGGATTACCTTCTTAAGATTTTGGATAAGCTGCGTCATACCTTTCCTAAAAGCAGAAAAGTACCGCTTTATAGTGGCCTGAACGATTTCCTTCGTAAAAGCTTGAGCGAACTTAAAGAGCTTAAGAGTGCTGGTCTAACCATGGCTTATGCAGGTCTTGAGTCGGGTGATACAGTTGTACTCGAGAACACTAAAAAGCGTATGACACCAGAACAAGCACTCGAAGGTATGGCTCTGGCAAAAGAAGCCGGTATTAAAACCTTGCTTTCGTTTATCTTCGGCCTTGGCGGACGTGATCGTACACGTGAACACATGTCGAGACTACCAGGTTATTGAACATCATGAAGCCTGAGCAAATAGCGCTAATGGCTAAAGATAGCGTGATTCAGACGTTTGCTTGGTAACGTTTATTGAAAATCGATACCTATAAACAAAGAGAGAAGAGTAGTGCTTATGAGGTGAAATACCCGTCTTGAGCCTACTTTTGTTATTGAGACAATTTAAAATCAACAAGGTTATTTTCTAGGTACATGTTGTAAATTTGTGAATCTGAATTGTCGATATTCTATGCTGTGTACTGGATCCCATTTGTTATTCCTGTCAATTGCTAAGGTAATTAGTGAATATGTAGTAGACATACCCAATCACTTTACTCAACTGAAGAGGTTTCTATGCTAGGTGAAAATCACTCTCTTGTTCACGAATTTCCTGAAATGAAAGACAAAATTGCTGAGCTTGCTAAAACTGACGATGGCTTTGCAACAGACATGAAGACATACGACAACCTTGATAAAGAGATTCGTAAACTAGAGCTGAAAGATTCACCCATTGATGACAGTTCGATGCAGCTACTAAAACATGAGCGCTCTGTGCTTAAAGACTCATTGCATATTCGTTTATCTGCTTAGTTAGTTGACGTGCTCTAGTTTTAAATAATTAAACTCCTTCGAGAGTTTAATTATTTTGGTTCAATGTAGAGCAATGGCATGTTCATAAAGCGCTCTAATGCTGCCAACTGCCAATGTGAGTGACTTGCACACGATTATTAATATTTTTTTAATCAGATAATAAAAAAGCTTAGCGTGGGTAGCGCTAAGCTTTGTGACTTTCATGAACGATTAATTCTATAAGAATAATTATCCTACTTGAGAAAACTTCACCACTTTGCTTTGAAGTTTCTCTTTCAAGTAATCAGAAACGGCTTGTTGCTCGGCTTCGTTTAAGTACAGGCCAAGTTTCGTTCTGCGCCATAAGATGTCTTCGTCTGTCATTGCCATCTCTTCGTTGATCAAGTAATCGATCTCAGCTTGATAAACGCCATGTGCTTCGTTTGAAAAGTTAACTCCCAGATCAGCTTCGCTCGTTGCACCTTCCAGCAGCTTCCAAGTGTAAGTACCAAATTGAGTCACATAGCGCAGCAGAAGTGCTTCTGACACCCAAGGGTATTTAGTGTGGATCATCTTCGCCAGCTGTTCTCTGCTGCAGCTGAAGTTACCACCGGGCAGAGTATCGTTAGCCGTCCACGGAGCCCCCATGTTTTTCAGGTATGGTTCAAGCTTTTTAAGTGCCGCTTCACCGAGTTTACGGTAGGTCGTTAACTTACCGCCAAAAATTGAAAGTAGTGGTGCTTGGTCTAGCTCTGCATCTAACTCTAGTGTGTAGTCGCGAGTGATCGCTTGTGGAGAATCAGATTCGTCATCACAAAGTGGTCGAACGCCGCTGTATGTCCAAACTACATCCTCACGAGTTAGTTGATGAACAAAGTGCTGGTTAACAATGTCGACCAAGTAATCTACTTCGTCATCAGAGATAGCCACTTCACGTGGATCACCTTTGTATTCAAGGTCGGTGGTACCAATGATCGAAAACTTATCTAGGTAAGGGATCATAAACACAATGCGATTGTCTTTGTTTTGCAGAATGTACGCTTGGGGTTCGTCGTGAATACGCGGTACAACAATGTGCGAGCCTTTAATAAGACGAATATTACGGGGTGAAGCCTGCTCTAAGCCATCATCGAAGAATTGTTTAACCCAAGGTCCTGCTGCATTGACCAGTGCCTTTGCTTTGCGTTCGAAACGTTGACCCGTCATTACGTCGTGGATCGTTACGTGCCAGATTCCACCTTCACGGTGTGCTTTCTCAACACGGCAGTAGTTACGTGCTTCAGCGTTATTCTCTTTGGCTGCTAGAACGTTAAGCAATACCATACGCGCATCATCAACCCAACAATCTGAGTATTCGAATCCTGTCTTCATTTCTGGTTTCAGTAGGCCAGATTTCGCTAAGTTGACTGTCTTACTTCCAGAAAGCGTGGTGCGCTTACCTAAGTTATCGTAAAGAAATAGGCCACAACGAATCATCCAAGCAGGGCGTAAAAATGGTCGATGGGGTAAACGGAAACGCATGGGTTGAGCAACATGAGGCGCTTTTCTTAGCAATACTTCACGTTCAGCAAGTGCTTCCGATACCAAACGAAATTCGTAATGTTCAAGGTAGCGTAGGCCACCGTGGATAAGCTTTGAGCTAGCAGAAGACGTCGCAGACGCGAAATCATTTGCTTCGTATAAGCCAACGTTAAGACCACGACCTGCTGCATCTGCCGCGATGCCTGCACCATTGATACCGCCGCCGATCACGATCAAGTCTAAAGTGGACGGTGTACTATTTTTTGAATTATTTTGTTGAGCACTCATGATTTTGACCTCTTTCTGAGCGAACGAGCATTTTAGAACATAATTGAATCCTATATTAACTTTCGTTTTTGGTCATTATTTATTTTCGTTTATGCGCGTTTTATGTGATTTGAGCATAAAAAAACCTCTGCTTATGAAAGCAGAGGTTTAAATAAGTCTAATTCGAGCATAGAATTGGTACAGAGAAACAGCAAGGTATACTCGCTCAGTGCTAATCAATAATCGCGTTTTTTATAAAGAGCGCGTTTATGTGATTTCCTTGTTCACGAGTTTCTTACGCTACGATTCTTCAGCCGTTACTTGAGCCGTATTGATAACTTCGAGCGGTATGGAGAAGTCCTTAAGTATATTGGTAATCTCTTCTGGTGGTTGCTTATTGGTAAACACCATGTGTGCTTGAGATATATTTCCGAGCTTAACCATCGCATTACGACCAAATTTACTGTGGTCGACGGCTAACAAGATGCTACGGCTGTTGTCGATGATCGCTTGTTTCACACGAACTTCATGGTAATCAAAATCGAGCAGTGAACCATCGAAGTCGATGCCACTGATCCCTAAGATGCCGAAGTCGAGACGGAATTGCTTCACGAAATCGAGAGTGGCTTCACCCACGATACCGCCGTCGCGATTCCGTACTTCGCCGCCTGCCAATATAACTTTGATCTCTGGATTAGACAGAAGAATGCTCGCAACATTGATGTTGTTGGTGACAACTCTAAGTTGCTTATGATTTTTGTTGAGAGCTCGGGCTACCGATTCTGGTGTGGTGCCGATATCAACAAACAAGGTAGCACCATCAGGGATATGCTTAACCAGTTGATCCGCTATCACATCTTTTTCGTTGAAGTTGAGTGCTTTACGAGTGCTGTAAGAGGTGTTTTCTGAGCTTAAAGGAATAGTTGCACCACCATGATAGCGACGAATCTTATTGTTATCGGCGAGTTCGTTTAGGTCGCGTCTTATAGTTTGAGGACTGACATCGAACTTCTCTACTAGCTCTTCAGTACTCACATATCCTTGTGTTTTAACCAGGTCGACTATTTGCTGGTGTCTTGGTATTTGCTTCACTTTACTTACCACTCCCTGCGCGCTGCTGTGTTCTAGCGCACCTAATTCTAAACATAACCTCGCGCTATTGTGCTCGAATTGATACGTAGAGAGAAGTAATGATGGTAAGGAATCATGTCTAAACCGCAAAAACGAAGCTCAAAATACAAAAACAAACGCTGAAACGCAAAAAAGAGCACAATAAAGTGCTCTTTTTAGTTTCGTTTACTGCGACTCGAACAACTGTGCCTGTCCGAGATGGCCTATTCGTACCTTATACCTTAGTCTTCGCCTTCATCTTCAGTGTGAAGCTCAGACCAAACTTGAGCACACTTGATTGCACGTTTCCAACCTTTGTAGCGGCGGTTACGCTTCTCTTCATCGTGGTGAGGCATAAATGTACGGTTTAGAACGGCTTTGTATTGAAGCTCGTCAATATTGTCCCAGAAACCAACCGCCAGGCCAGCAAGGTAAGCCGCACCAAGCGCCGTTACTTCCGTTACTTCAGGGCGATGAACTTCAGTATCCAGCACGTCTGATTGGAATTGCATTAGAAAGTTGTTCGCTACTGCTCCGCCATCAACTCGTAGGTTTGCTAGCTTGATGCCTGAGTCTGCTTGCATCGCGTCTAGTACGTCGCGAGTTTGGTAGGCAATCCCTTCTAGTGTTGCACGGATGATGTGATTAGAGTTAACGCCACGAGTGAGGCCAACGATCGTACCGCGAGCGTAAGCGTCCCAGTATGGCGCACCTAAACCAGTAAACGCAGGCACCACATAAACGCCGTTTGAAGTATCTACTTTCGTCGCGAAGTACTCAGAGTCTTCAGCGCCATCCAGTAGCTTCATCTCATCACGTAACCATTGGATTGATGCCCCTCCCATGAATACTGCACCTTCAAGTGCGTATGCAGGTTCGCCTTTAGGACCACATGCTAGCGTTGTTAGTAGGCCGTTTTTAGACGTTACTTTCTCTTGGCCAGTGTTCATTAGAAGGAAACAACCCGTGCCGTAAGTGTTCTTAGCTTGGCCTGCTTCTACACACATTTGACCGTAAAGTGCAGCTTGTTGGTCACCCGCAATACCCGCGATTGGGATACGTGTACCGCCCTTACCACCGAGGTTTGTTTGACCGTATACTTCTGAAGAACGCTTCACTTCTGGCATCATTGACGTTGGAATACCCATTTCGTCAAGTAGCTTCTGATCCCAACATAGGTCATTGATGTTGAACAACATAGTACGTGACGCGTTGGTGTAATCCGTAACGTGTACACGTCCTTGAGTCATTTTCCAAACCAACCAAGTATCAACCGTACCAAACAATAGCTTGCCAGCTTCAGCGTCTTCGCGAGCACCTTCAACGTTGTCTAGAATCCATTTTACTTTGGTACCTGAGAAATACGGGTCAAGGACTAAGCCAGTATTGTCACGTACGTAGTCTTCTAGGCCACGTGCTTTAAGGTCTTCACAGATATCTGCTGTACGGCGACACTGCCATACAATTGCGTTATAAACCGGTTTGCCAGTTTCTTTGTTCCAAACAATGGTGGTTTCACGTTGGTTAGTGATACCAATACCTGCCAATTCATCGCTTCGAATCCCCGCTTTCGCTAGGGCTTCAACCAATGTAGAGCTTTGAGACGCCCAGATTTCCATTGGATCATGCTCAACCCAACCTGCTTTAGGGTAGATCTGAGTGAATTCTCGTTGAGAAGAACTTACGATGTTTGCATCGTGATCGAGGATTACAGCGCGAGAACTTGTGGTGCCTTGGTCTAGGGCAACAATGTATTTTTGCTCGGTCATGGTAAGAATCCTTTTTGTCTTGTTATTTATATTTTAGTAAATGTACGATCGCTTAGGGATTAAGCTTGAGCTTGTTCAGCTTCTTCTTCTGTTTCACATTGGTTTGGAATTGTGCAACCTTGGCCTTCTATTGGTAAGTAAGCACCGATAGCTTTTGGGTACAACCAACCACCAAAGCACGCGCCAGCAATTGGAGCGAGAATTGGTACGATGAAGTAAGGGATATCACGAGCACCAGTCAGAGCGAAGTCCCAGCCAGCAAAGTAAGCAAAGAGTTTTGGTCCGAAGTCACGAGCAGGGTTCATTGCAAAGCCTGTCAGTGGGCCTAAAGAACCGCCAATTACCGCGATAAGAATACCGATTAGCAGTGGGTTCATTGCACCGCGAGATGCGCCATTGTTCTCATCACCTAGTGCCAAAATTGCAAACATCAACACAGCCGTAATCACGAACTCCACAGCAAAAGCGCCAAAGAAAGAAAGTGAAGCATGTGGGTAAGTTGAGAAGATACCAGCAGTTGATAGTGCGTCTTGGCTACTACGAACGAAGTTATGTGCAATTTCGTAGTCAGTGAATAGGTTGCTGTACAGGCTGTAAACTAATGCCGCAGAGCAAAATGCGCCAAGTAGCTGAGAAATGATGTAAGGCACAACTTTCGCTTTATCAAAGCCATGGAACATTGCCAGTGCGATGGTGACTGCAGGGTTAATGTGTGCGCCAGAAACACCGGCAGTACAGTAGATTGCGATAGCAACACCTAAGCCCCAGATGATGCTGATTTCCCATTGTCCGAATGTTGCACCGGTTAATACCAGTGCCGCCACACAGCCAACGCCAAAGAATATGAGTAATCCTGTACCGATAAATTCAGCCAAGCATTGCCCAAATAAAGAAGGGTGTTTGTTTGTTGTCATGTTCGAGTCCTTTTTAGTTTTTGCTTATCTAGCACGTGTATTGTGCATATATTTGCGAACTCGAAAATAAACGAACATGAAAAGTGAGCGTTTGAGCATAAAATTGTTAATTAAAGTCACTTGAAATGTTAATCCGAACACTTTTACTCGGAAAAGATACTCGCATGAACGTCATTGCTCGAATGATAGGTTGCGAAGCCGCTCAAACTACCTATATGTAAATGAATGCGCAACTGGTACGAGGAGTTTATGTTTGGATTTGTGACGCTACTTCGTGAGTGGCTGATTATTAGACTTAATTAGGGAGGGCTATGTGATGTTTTTGCTATGTAACAGGGGCGTTAACAAATGAGCTTATATGCATAAATGAATAAACTGCCAACTATGTTGTAGTTTGGCAGTTTTAATTTGGGTGTTTGTTTTTGTTATACGATAGAAACTTACCACTTTAAACCAAAGCGGCCACTTTTCCTTTCGCTACCAATTGATCTCGAATCGAGTCATATGCCCAGTTGAACGCAATCGCGTAAAGTACAAAGAAAATCACTAGGCCGATATCCATAACCAGTACGGTTAGGAAATCGAGTTGTAGGACCCACATTAGAACAGGAAGAGTCATCGTCATTAATCCGAGTTCAAACCCTAACCCGTGTAAAACTCGAGTCTTCTTGGTTCGTTTGCTGCGGTCGGCTCCGAATACTTTATCGTAGCCATAGTTGTAAACGTAGTTCCAAGCCATTGCGATGAATGACATCGCAAGTGCTAAGCCCGCCATTTTTCCTGCACCATTTCCTGTGATATACGTTGCAAGCCCCGCCATCAACACCAAAGCAACTAATTCAAATAGCACCATGTGCAACATGCGTTCTTTATGTGACATTTTTTACTCTCTTTATGTTTTTCTAGCCTCTATGGGCTAATGACTTGGTTAGATAATATCTATTTAAGTGATAATATAAAGATAGTTAGCATCACATATAGTGATAGTAAGTGTTGGGAGACGCTGAATGTACAACATAGAACAGCTGAAGATGTTTGTGTATGCCGTTGAACTAGGGTCATTTTCTGCTAGTGCTCGTCAACTGGGGAAGGTGCAGTCGGCGGTGAGTCAAGGTATCAGTAATCTCGAAATTGATTTTAATGTCGAGCTGTTTGATCGTTCGACTCGAAAGCCTTCACTAACCAAAGCGGGCGAGCAATTATTTAAACAGGTGAAAGCAATTGTGCTTCAGGTTGAAGATCTGAATGTGGCGGTCAGTGCGATGGGTAGCGGTGAAGAGGGGTTCATCAAAATTGCATTAGATGATTCATTATTGGTCCCGAACCTATCTAAGATCCTGAGTGAATTCAGTAACTATTTCCCTGCTACTGAAGTTGAATTGGTTGCCTGTACCACAACTGAGGTTAATCTGTTGGTTATAGAAGAGGGAGCCGACATTGGATTGATGTTTACCAACTTGGCGTTTGATGTAGGCTCTGAGCCTTGCTTTATCGGCCACTTACCGTTTATTGCCGTGTGTCATCCTAGCCACTTGCTCGCAAAATTAAGTGTCGCAAAACTTTCTGATTTACTCCCGCATCGTCAGTTGATGTTGAGGGGAGACAAAGGCAAAGTGATGGATCAGTTTCCGCTGATTGCCGGTAAGGTATGGTGGTCAAACAGCTTTATTGTTATCAAAGAGATGGTGCTTGGCAGCGATATTGGGTGGGCATACTTACCCAAGCACCTTGTCGAAGAGGAGCTGAATAAGCAACGTTTAGTGGAGATTAATGTGTCCTTTGATCACAAAACATGGTCACCGCCTGTCGATCTTGTTTTGTCTAAAACACGCTCGAAAGGCCCAGCATTGCTTTGGCTTGAACAAGCTTTGAAAGGCTTATTGGACGAAACATAAACTGGACGAGGCTTAAATTGGATGAAACGTCATAAAGAAAAGGCTCACCGCTTACCGTGTGAGCCTTTCTGTTTTATGTGATGCTGCTTTTTGTTAGTGCTAGATGCTAGGTTTTACCGTTTGACCGTTGTAGTACTTAGTCTTCATTTTTAGAGCAATGTTAACTAAGTAAATCAATACGGGCACTTCAATCAGTGGGCCGATCACTCCTGCGAAAGCTTGGTCTGAGTTGATGCCAAATACAGCAATAGATACTGCAATTGCGAGCTCGAAGTTGTTGCCTGTCGCTGTAAATGCAATTGACGCGTTCTTATCGTATTCAATGCCCATCTTTTTACCAATGAAGAAGCTGACGAAGAACATCAACGTAAAGTAAATGGTCAGTGGAATAGCAATCAGCAATACATCCATTGGTAGTTCAACAATCATCTCGCCTTTTAGGCTGAACATCAAAACGATAGTCGCTAATAGTGCAATCAGCGTGATTGGTGAGATACGTGGAATGAACACATCGTTGTACCACTGCTCGCCCTTCATCGACACTAGGATTTTACGACTTAAGAAGCCCGCTAGGAATGGGATACCTAGGTAGATAAGAACACTGTGTGCAATATCGATCATCGAGATATCAACCATCATGCCTTCGTAACCAAATACTGGTGGAAGAACGCTGATGAATAGCCACGCCATGAAGCTGTAGCTTACCACTTGGAATGCACTGTTTAGAGCAACCAATGCCGCGCCGTACTCTTTGTTACCGCCGCCAATGTCGTTCCAAACCAGAACCATTGCCACACAACGAGCAAGACCAATTAGAATCACACCGACCATGTAACCTGGGTGATCACCCAAGAACGTCAATGCCAATACGAACATTAGGATAGGGCCAACCAACCAGTTCATGATCAGAGACAGTTTGATGGCTTTCTTATCTTTTACCACAGTGCCCAATAGGCTGTAGTTAACCTTAGCCAAAGGTGGGTACATCATTAAGATAAGGCCGATCGCGAGTGGAATGTTGGTTGTACCAACAGACATAGATTCGTTCCACTGTTCGATTTGTGGGAATACGGTGCCAAGCAGCACACCAATACCCATGGCGATGAAGATCCAGAGTGTTAAGTAGCGATCTAGAAAACCTAACTTTGGTTTCATGGTAATCTCTCTTTGTTGATATCGTAAATCGTCGAAAAACGATTGACTGTGGCAAAAAAACACGCTTAAAAGTAAAGGCTATCAAAGCCGATCCCTCAAGCGTGAACTTCTATTTTAAAATGCTGTTAAATACCGATTCGAAGCGTTGAATATTGTCGCGGTCGATGCGGTAACACATCTTCGGCGGGATAGACTCAGCAGTGATAAAACCTGAGCTTTTCAATATTCTTAGGTGTTCTGAAACCGTTGATTGAGCCAAACCCAATTCACTTACCAGATCACTGTTTAAGCAGCCGCCCGATTTTTCTAATGCGGACAAGATACTAAGTATGCGAATTCTTGCTGGATGAGCGAGTGCTTTTGCTAACGTAGCCATCTCTTTTTCTGCTTCAGCGTTACTCGGCGGAAGAGAACAGCTTTCAGTTACTTGGCATGTTGTGGTCATACTTAAGTGGCTCATTTACTATCAATCGTTAAAAGACGATTGATAGTAAGACTATTTCTTCTGGGGGTCAATGCGAATTTATTCATTAGCTAGCATGGACGTTCATTACTTGGCTCTACCAGCTATTAGCCGTTTTCGATTTTTGATTTCCCTACCCAATACAATGGCCATTTTTGTTGCGGCGACGTGTTATTGAGCATGGCTCCAATACAAACCAGTGCAATGCTGCCGACCAGAACAGGAGTGAATAAGAAAGTCCAATCTACGGATGCTGTACCTGCCAGTGTAATTACGATTGGATTGGCTCCCGCTGGTGGATGAACGGCGCGAAAGTACAGCATCAACATAATTGCGGATCCTACCGCCAACGCCATCACTAAATAAGAATCACCAAACCCATACAGTGCGATCAACCCAACCACGGCAGAGATAAAATGACCAGCGATGATGTTTCTGGGTTGAGCTAGCGGCGATGTTGGAACTGCGAACAATAGAACACACGTTGCTCCAAACGGAGCCATTAGCCAAGGTATTTCAGATTGCTCTGCGAGTAAGCACAATACGAATACCCCTGTTGTCCCTCCGATAAAGCCTTTTAACAGCTGACTGATCGTTGCGCGTGGAGGAAGTTCACCTCCGCCGGTTAGCTTTTTAATCATCACGATTTCCTTCATTTAAGATTAAGGATACAAAGTGTACAGATCTGTACGTATTGAGTTGAATGATACAGATCTGTACACTGTTGGCAACAGCAAATTTAGCAACACTAAATTTTATCCGATTTGAAATAGGGGCAGGCATGAGTAAGAAAGAGCAGATCTTGGATGTAGCTGAGTCTTTGTTTAACCAATTTGGCTATACCGCGGTTGGTGTGGATATGATCCGAGATGAAGCTGGAGTTTCTAAGACATCGATGTATCGCCACTTTGGATCCAAAACCAAGCTAATTGAGGCGGTATTGATTAGACGTCATCAGAGGTTTGAATCTAGCCTAGAAACGTTTCTTATATCGGGTACTGGCGCGCAGGGTCAACTTGACGCGTTATTAGACTGGCACTTTGCTTGGTTTGAGCAACCTGATTTCAAAGGATGCATGTTCATGCATGCCTTAGCGGAGTTTAAAGCGTCTGAAGATGATATAGCGATGCTATCCCAGCAACATAAGGTGTGGCTTAAAAGCACGATTCGTCGCGTAATAAATCATGATAAAAATGGAGATGATACGTTATTGGAGCTGTGCAGTGAATCGGTGATGATCTTTATTGAAGGCCTTATCGTGAGGAGCGAGTTTGGAAAATTAGGTTTAAACAAAGAACCTTATCGAAAAGCTTTGCATGCTTTGGCTGATCTAACGATATAATCGAACATAGAACCGTTACACAAGATAACGAAAATCATAATTGACACTTTAATTTTTACTTATAGGTAAGCCCTGAAATGCCACAACAGAACATCAAATTTATCGCTGCTGATATGGACGGCACTCTGCTTAATGAACACGGGAAGCTAGACCCTGAATTTTTCAACCTCTATGAGCGACTAGAAGCTCAAAACATCATTTTTGCTGCGGCATCGGGTCGACAGTACTACAGCTTGATGGAGACATTTTCTCCGCTAAAAGATCGCATGATGTTTGTTGCTGAAAACGGCACATTAGTGATGCACAAAGGCCAAGAGCTCTACAGCTGCTTGCTTGATACTGATGCCATCAAAGACATCATCAAAGAAGCGCGTGCTATCGAAGGTGCACATGTGGTGCTGTGTGGTAAGAAGTCAGCATACATCGAAACCAAAGACGAACGTGCTCTAAAAGAGATTTCTAAGTACTACCATCGCCGCGAGCAAGTAGAAGATTTACTGGCGGTAGAAGATGAATTCATCAAAGTTGCTATCTGCCACTTCGACGGTTCACAAGAGAAAGTGAACCCAAGTATCAATGCCAAGTTCGGTGACAATTACCAAGTGGTTGTGAGCGCAAAAATCTGGCTTGATGTGATGAACGCTGAAGCTTCAAAAGGCGCAGCAATTAAGTATCTACAAAACACACTCGGCTTCACTTACGAGCAAACCATGAGCTTTGGTGATTACCTGAATGACTACGAAATGCTTAAAGAGAGCTACCATTCTTACGCGATGGAAAACGCACACCCTAAGCTGAAAGAGATCGCACGTTTTGGCGCGCCAAGTAACGTCGATGCTGGTGTATTCCAAGTGCTTGAGAAACTGCTAGCGTAACGCGGTTAAGCTCTATCTGACTTTTATGAAGGCCAATTCGTAACATGAGTTGGCTTTTTTGTTGGCTGCATGTACATTTAGCTAAACTTGAACGAATGTTCTAATTGGTGTGGCTTGTAATTAATTAGTAGTCTTACCGACAAAGACGGGTATTCACTTGTATTGGATACGCCTTATCAACGATATTTGGAATGACGATGAGCAACAAACTTCAACTCGATATTATTTCTGACGTAATGTGCCCTTGGTGCGTGGTCGGCTACAAAAACCTAGAGCAAGCCATTTCAGAGCTTGGCTTAGCACAACAGATTGAACTTGAATGGCAACCGTTTGAGCTAAACCCTGACATGCCACAAGAGGGTGAAAACCTGCGTGATCACATCATGAGAAAATACGGCTCTAGTGCAGAAGAGAGCCAACGTTCACGTGAACAACTAGCTGCCCGTGGCAAAGCGGTTGGGTTCGATTTTAACTTCTATGACAGCATGAGAATGGTGAATTCACGTCACCTACATGTGTTGCTTGATTTTGCTCTAGCACACGGTAAACAGACTGAGTTAAAGCTACGCTTCTTCACTGCGCATTTTTCAGAGCAGAAAGATCTGGCTGATCTGGAGGTTATCGCGCAAGAACTTGAAGCAGTTGGCTTAGACTCAACGAAGGCACTGAAGCGCCTAAAGAACATCGACAACTTAAAGCAAATTGAAGCGCAAGAGTTTGAATGGCAACGCATGGGTGTCTCTGCGGTCCCTACTGTGGTATTCAACCGCAAGAGTGCGGTGACAGGCGCGCAGACGGTAGAAACGTACAAGCAAATCCTTCAAGAGCTTATGGCCGAATCATAAGCCGATCATTGGTATCAATTAGAGTCTGAATTTCATGGAATCACTTTCACTCGCTCAAGCGCAAAAAATGGTATTGCTTTCACAAAAATTGCCACCTAAGAAGCAACGTAATGGTGGCGCTTTGGCTATTTTTCGGCTCACTGCTTTGGGTATTGCGTAGTTGAGCATCGAGGCCATTCACATCACAGCGACTCATCAAGACTCTCGCGTAATCATGAAGTTACTGACTGAATGGGAACAAGAGGCGAGCTAGTTTCTTGGCTAAATCGTGTACACGCTTCATACTTGATAGTCTCGTAAGTTATCAAGCATGAGGCGTTTTTCTAATCCCTCAAACCTATTATCCTCAATAAATACTTTGCATTTGCAATAGTCACAGTGTCCAATGTCGGTTAAGACAATATTGACCGAAAAAGCTTATTTTTTAAGGTTTTAAATAGGAAGCTCGCTTCATGCGAAAATCAGATAAGAAAATAGAGAATCAAATCAGAGACGTACTAACGGACGTTTGCGAAGACACGTTGAAAAGCTATGACGGTTTTTTGTGGGTAACGCACGTGGTCAACTTTTCCTCTTTCCCGCAAAGCTTAAAAATCATCTGCGTATTCGATACCAATCAGGATAGAACTAACTTTTTGAATGGCGAAGGCAAGCAGAGTGTCTCTGAGGCCATCCAAAAGGCGTTTAATCAGGTTGGGATCCAACTGAAGAATATCGATAAGCATGTCAGTTATGATACACAAGAAAACTGTGACCGTGTTCACCAAGGGAAATGGAACAAGAGGCTTTAAGGGTTTTTATCTGAAGTGCTAGTTAGAAAGCGATCTAAAGAGAATAAATCCCAGTTATAAATGCTGAATATCAATTGAGAGGTAGGAAAAGCCGATCGCTTTAGCCGCGTTCAACAAAGCTTGTTGAGTCTTGAATACTCTGGGTTGCGTCTTTCTGTCGGATTCAAGAAAACTATTCACACCCCATTGATTGCTCCTCACCATTAAGTAATAGCCATTAGCACAAGGTGAAACAACACCAATAGCTGCTTTCAAATCGCCACGACTAAAGTGATTCTTAAATTCGCGTAATACCATATTAATATCCTTATTCGATGATGAAAAAAGGGAGCGAATCGCTCCCTAAATAATGTTGATTTTAATGATTACAAGAATGCGCGGTATGGCAGTTCTGGGTCATTTTTAAAGATATCTGCAAAGCCGCGGAAGTGTTGGTAGTGCATGCGACCTTTATCTGTTGGGTAAGTGTATCGCCCACCGACTTGCCAGAAAAAAGGTGCGAAGCCATATTGCAGACGCTCTTTTTTCATGTTCCACAGCATTTCAATTTCACGTGGGTCATTTTGGAAGTTAGCCCAGATATCGTGGTGGAAAGGAACTACGACTTCACAATCCAAAGATTCAGCGGCACGTAAAATGTCTGAAGACGTCATTTTGTCTGTTACGCCACGTGGGTTCTCACCGTAAGAAAGCAGTGCAACGTCGATCTTGTGGTCATTACCGTGTTTAGCGTAGTAGTTTGAGTAGTGAGAGTCACCAGAGTGGTAAACAGAGCCGCCAGTTGTTTCTACTAAGTAGTTCACTGCGCGGTCATCCATTCCGTCTAGAATTTCTTTGTCTAGGGAAGACGTTCCTTCAGGAAGTGTTACTAGAGCAGTACGGTCGAATGCATCAAGAACCTTGATGTTGACGTCTTTGATCTTAATTTCGTCGCCAACTTTCGCGATAACACAACGATCTTCTGGCACACCCCATTTCATCCATAAATCAACACACGCTTTAGGGCCAATGAATTTAACGTGCTCGCCACAGTTTTGTAGAACGGCTGCAGCAACGTTGATGTCAATGTGGTCGCCGTGGTCATGAGATGCCATAACTGCATCGATCTCTTTGATAGCGAAAGGGTCCAATGGGAAGATCGCGGTACGTAGGTTTGGTTGAAGTGCTTCCACACCGCCCATACGCATCATTTGGTGCTGGTTTTTCATTTTTTGAACGGCTTGTGTTTTTTTACCAGTACCACACCAGAAGTCCATTGATAGGTTTGCACCTTCTTCTGATTTTAGCCAAATACCTGTACAACCCAGCCACCACATTGAAAACGTACCCGGTTGCACAACTGTTTGTTCAATCTCTTCATTTAACCATGTACCCCACTCAGGGAATGTATTTAGGATCCAAGACTCGCGAGTGATTTCGTTTACATTGCTCATGATAATACCTTTTATTTCAATAATTTGATTAATTTTGGATGTAGGGAGCCGAGCGCCTTAATTTGGATTAAGGCACTGAGCTGAATTTATTATTATTGGGAGGGCAGTTTGCCCCGTGATTTAAACTAAGATGACTTGCGTCCCTTGAGCTTCAATCTGCTTAACAACTTCTGGATTGGCGTCTTTACCGGTGATGACGATGTCTATTTGCTTGGTATTGCAAAAGAGCATTCCGGTGCGTTGTCCAACCTTTGAACTGTCGACCACCACCACGAGCTTATCGACTTGTTCAAGCATTTGCTGTTCAGCGACGGCTGTTAACATGTCGGCTTTGTATAACCCGGCGTCAGTTAAGCCTTTACCTGAAGTGAACATCCAGTTTCCTGCATAACCGCCTAGTGAATTAGGAGCTGGATTCAAAAAGATGTTCTGCGCTTTGTTGTATTGACCGCCAATGATGATGACATCGTCATGATCCTCGTTGATCAAGTAGCTCGCGAGTGGGAAGTAGTTCGTTACGATTTGAACGTCATCCCCACATAGCTGCTGTCCAAGTAGAAAAGCCGTAGAACCGCAGTTGATTACGACTGTATCACCCGACTGACAAAGTCCAGCGGCTGCTTGTGCAATCTCGGATTTCTCTTCATAGAACTCAGTGCTGTTGATATTCAGTGGTGACCACTTTCTTTTCTGAGTTTCTACTCTCTCTGCCCCATTTCGAATCTTTCGAAGTCGGCCTAGCTCATCTAATTTAGCGATATCACGTCTTGCAGTTGCTGGTGAAACACTAAATTTATCAATGATATGTGAGACGTTTATTGTCTGCATATCTTCTAACAGCGACACGATGCCGTTATGTCTTTGTACTTCATTCATATTTATCACTCTTTATGTCGTTGTGACAATTTGATGATTACTTTTGATTTGTTTTGATTCTAATAATCACCATCATGATTGTCAAACCACATCCGTATAAAAATAGGATCTCAATCACAATGTTTTATAAGTTGTTGATTTTAAATGTTTTGTTGTTTTTGTGTGTGATCCCAAGCTCAATTAGGCGTATTCCTAGTATGGTTAATTGATATAAATCAAAGTAATCACAAGTGAGCATTGAATGATTACTTTTGATTGGTAAAGTCTAGTTCGTGAGCAAAACTTAGAATCATCACATCCTACAAATCATTAAAATTAAAAACTAACCAGGGGTAAAGATATGGAATTCTTATATGATATTTTCTATATTTTTTACAGTCAGGTAATGACCAAAGCACCGTTGCTACTCGGTCTTGTTACTTGTCTCGGCTACATCCTTCTAAAACGTGACGCAACAACTGTTATCTCCGGCTCTATAAAAACCATCGTTGGTTTCATGATAGTGCAGGTAGGTGCGGGTACATTGGTAGCGGGTTTCAAACCAGTTATCGAAAAAATGAGTGAAATACATGGATTGACGGGGTCGGTGATTGACCCGTACACCTCCATGATGTCCACCATGGAAACCATGGGCGACAATTACTCTTGGGTTGGGTATGCAGTATTACTGGCACTTGGGCTGAACATTCTTCTTGTTGCCTTCCGTCGTATTACGGGTATCAGAACCATCATGCTGACTGGACATATCATGTTCCAGCAAGCTGGCCTTATTGCTGTTTTCTACTTCGTGCTTGGCGCAAGTATGTGGGAAACCATCATTTACTCTGCAATATTGATGGCGTTGTACTGGGGTATTTCGTCAAACATCATGTTCAAGCCGACTCAAGAAGTCACTGGCGGGGCGGGTTTCTCGATTGGTCACCAACAACAGTTTGCTTCATGGGTAGCCACCAAGGTTGCACCGAAGCTTGGCGACAAGAACGACAGTGTTGACCACATCAAACTGCCTAAGTGGTTACACATTTTCCACGACAGTATCGCTGCAACAACATTAGTGATGACTGGCTTCTTCGGCATTATTCTTCTTTCGTTCGGTCTTGATAACCTTCAAGATATGGCAGGCAAGACTCACTGGCTTATCTACATTTTCGAAACGGGTTTGAAATTCGCAGTTGCGATTCAAGTTATCGTAACCGGCGTTCGTATGTTCGTAGCTGAATTGTCTGAGGCCTTTAACGGTATCTCACAACGTCTTATTCCAAACGCTGTTTTAGCAATCGATTGTGCGGCTATTTATGCCTACTCACCGAACGCAATGGTATTCGGTTTCATGTGGGGTGCTGTGGGTCAATTCACAGCAGTGCTTGCAATGCTCGCGTTTGACGCACCAATCATGATCATCCCTGGCTTTATCCCAATGTTCTTCTCGAACGCAACCATCGGCGTTTTTGCTAACCACTTTGGTGGCTGGAAAGCGGTGATGAAGATCTGTTTCGTGATGGGCATTATCGAAGTGGTTGGCTCTGCATGGGCAATCCATATCTTCGCTCAATCAGGTACTGAGTTTAATGGCTGGATGGGCATGGCTGACTGGGCTCTGGTATTCCCACCAATCATGCAAGGTATCTCAAGCTCTAGCATGTTCTTCTTTGTGATTTTGGCTTTGGCTGGCATCTACATGTACTTCGCTTCTAAGCAACTACGAGCTGAAGAAGACGCAGAAGCTGCTGCTGAAACAATGACTGCTGTAACGCCTGAAGGCATTGAGGTTGAAGTTGCGGTACCGCAACAATCGACAGCAACTGCTGAGGCACCATCGGCTTCTGCAACGGCTGCCTCTACAACATCAGAAAATCGAGTGTCGCCAGCAGCTGATCAGAAACCGGTTCGCGTATTAGTGTGCTGTGGTTCTGGGCAAGGTTCTTCCATGATGTGCTCTAAGAAAATCAAAGAGTACTTGGACAAGAAAGGCATCCCAAGCACGACATTCAACAGCGCTATCACGGATTACAAATCGCACCTTGGCTCATTCGACATCATCGTTACTTCGGTCGCTCTTGCAGCGAAGATCACGGGTCTTCCTGAAGGCAAACAACAGTTAGCAGTGAAGAACATGATTATGGTGAAAACCTTCGGCGACGAACTTGTTTCCATCATCGAGAATAACTTCCACAAATAATGAAAATGGCTCAGTGGCACAGCGCTACTGAGCCAATAAAAACAATTATATAAGTGAGCAATAACATGAACCTAAAAGAATCTCTTATCCAGAACAACTCTATCCTACTCAACGCTAAAGCGTCTGACTGGAAAGCGGCGATCAAGCTTGGGACTGATGCATTGGTGAAAGCGGGTATTGCAGAAGAGCGTTACTACGACGCGATTACCAAAGCGATTGGTGAAGAAGGCCCTTATATCTGTATTCACGATGCGTTTGCACTGCCGCATTGCCGCCCTGAAGACGGTGTTATTCGTACTGGGTTTGCGCTAACTGTGCTTGAAACACCAATCATGTTTGAAGGTGTTGATGAGCCTGTAGATGTGTTGATCACACTAGCAGGTAAAGACTCAGAAGAGCACATCGAAGGCACCATGCAAGTGGCGAACTTGATTGAATTCGATGAAGACTTCTCAAAACTTCGCGCATGCAAAAGTCCAGAAGAAGTGGCGCGATTAATTGATGCTGCATTGCTTCAAGCGGAAGCGGCGTAAGGAGGCAACCATGTCTAAATATAGCCAATTGAAACAACGTGTTTTAGAAGCCAATTTGCAACTTCCGAAATACGGTTTGGTGACTTTCACTTGGGGAAACGTCTCTGAGTTTGACCGTGATAACGGTGTGATCGCCATTAAACCATCGGGTGTCGAGTACTGCGACATGACCGCTGAAGATATGGTCGTCGTCGATCTAGAAGGCAACATCGTTGAAGGGAAGCTTAATCCTTCAAGTGATACCGCGACTCACCTAGAACTGTACAAAGCTTTCCCAGAGGTCAGTGGCATTGTTCACACGCATTCACGCAGTGCCACGATTTGGGCGCAAGCCGGTATCGACATTCCAGCGTTGGGCACTACTCATGCTGATTATTTCTACGGTGATATTCCATGTACGCGTCGTTTATCTCACTCTGAAATCTCTGAAGAGTACGAGAAAAATACCGGCCTTGTGATCATTGAAGAGTTCGAGCAACGCCGAATTGATCCTATGGCTGTTCCAAGCGTGATTGTCGCAGGACATGCGCCATTTTCTTGGGGTAAAGATGCAAACGACGCCGTTCATAACGCGGTGGTACTAGAGGAAGTGTCTGCAATGGCATTGGCAACGCGCACCTTGAACAGCGGCATCAAAATTCAGCCAGAGCTGTCAGACAAACACTACCTGCGTAAGCATGGTGAAAATGCTTATTACGGCCAACAGTAAATCGGCTTTTGTTTAAGTAAGCCGTTTAACGAGTTTCGATTCTAAGTAGTTTCAATATTGATTAGGCCTGATTTCAGGGAATAAGTGAGAGGACTCTATGTATAAAGTGCTGGCGTTAGATCTCGATGGAACCGTGTTAAAGGATGATCACACGATTCATCCAGAGGTAAAAAAGGCGATTCAAGAAGCCAAACAAAGTTGTCATGTCATGATTGTTACAGGTCGACATCACACAGCTGCGCGACCTTATTACTACGAATTGGGGTTAGATACGCCAATCATCTGCTGTAACGGCACTTATGTTTATGACTATCAGACGGAAACGGTACTGACTCAAAACGCCATAGAGAAAGATAAGGCGCTTACCTTCATCGATATGGCTGACGAGTTTCAGCTCAAAATGGTCATGTACATCACACATGCGATGACGTACTCACAGTACAACCCATTTGCTTACATGCTGGCGTTGGAAAGCTGGGCGGAAACCGCACCGGAGCAACATAGACCTCAAATATACCAAGTGGAATCATTCACTGAAGCGGCTCAGCAAGCCGAACATGTTTGGAAGTTTGTGGTGGAAGGTAGCCAAGACTCAGTAGACCGTTTAATGCAACACCCATGGATAGAAGAGAACTTCAACGGGGAACGTTCTTGGTCAAACCGAATTGATTTTGCTGCGAAAGGTAACAGTAAGGGCCTACGCCTTGCTGAATACATCGCAGACCTAGGTTATCAAGCTGACGACGTCATAGCTGTCGGTGATAACCACAACGACATATCCATGCTCAAGTACGCCGGATTAGGCGTAGCGATGCTCAATGCTGATGACATCGTCAAGTCACACGTTCAATGCGTGTGCTCAACAGATAACAACCATGATGGCTTAGCCCGTCTAATACGTGAACAAATTAAAGGATAACAACATGACTAAACCAATGATTCAGATCGCCCTAGACCAAACAAATCTTCCTGCTGCTATTGAAGTGGCAAACAACGTTGAAAGCTTCGTTGATGTGATTGAAGTGGGCACTATTTTGGCGTTTGCAGAAGGAATGACGGCGGTTTCTACGCTTCGTAAGAATCACCCAGACCATATTCTTGTGTGCGACATGAAAACGACAGATGGTGGCGCGATTTTGGCTCGCATGGCATTCGAAGCCGGCGCTGATTGGATAACGGTGTCTGCGGCTGCACACATCGCAACCATTGGTGCATGTAAGAAAGTCGCTGACGAATTTAACGGTGAAATTCAAATCGAAATCTATGGTAACTGGACCATGGAAGATGCTCAATCTTGGGTTGACTTAGGTATTTCACAAGCGATTTACCACCGTTCTCGTGACGCTGAATTAGCCGGTGTAGGTTGGACAGAAGAAGATCTTGTGAAGATGCGTGCATTGTCTGAAATGGGCATCGAGCTTTCTATCACAGGTGGCATCGTGCCTGAAGACCTATACCTATTTGAAGGCATTAAAGCGAAAACCTTTATCGCGGGTCGCGCACTTGCGGGTGATAAAGGTAAAGAAACAGCAGAAGCACTAAAAGCTCAGATCGACCGCTACTGGAACTAGGAGGCGTTATGTATCAAAACCTGTTACGCCACCGTGTAGGACTTTATGAGAAGGCCCTACCTAACGAACTTAGCTGGGAAGATAAGCTGGCAACAACCAAAGAACTCGGCTTTGATTTTCTTGAGATATCGGTCGATGAATCAGACGAGCGCCGTAGCCGTTTGGATTGGAATGACGAGGAAGTGTATGCCTTGCGTCGCCTGTGTGAAAAGCATGGTGTACCTTTGCAATCCATGTGTTTAAGCGCGCATCGTAAGTTTCCATTTGGTTCTGCAGATCCGGCGATTCGTGAACAAGCGGTTATCCATATGCAGAAAGCGATCTCGTTGGCTTATAAGTTGGGTATTCGTACCATCCAACTCGCTGGCTATGACGTCTACTATGAGCCTGCGGATAAGGTGACTCACCAGAGGTTCATTGAAGGAATGAAGCTTTCTGCGCAGTTGGCTGAAAGGTCGGGCGTAATGCTCGCTGTGGAAATCATGGATACTGATTACCTGAACTCTTTGAGTAAATTCGAAGTGCTGAGTCGCGAAGTCAATTCACCGTATTTCACGGCGTATCCGGATGTGGGCAATATCTCAGGTTGGAATTACGACATAGTGACTGAGCTAAAACTGAGTAAGCCTCATATCACTCAGATCCACCTCAAAGACACTTATAAAGTGACTGACGAGTACAAAGGGCAATTCCGAGACTTAGTGATTGGTGATGGTGAAGTTGACTTCAATGCCATTTTTGAAACGTTGAAAGAGACTGAGTGCGTCGTACCACTCGTGATCGAAATGTGGGCTCAAGATGAACGTTGGAAAGAGAATATTCTGACGGCACAAAAACGATTGAATGATGTTTGTGTGAAAACAGGTGTGCCTAAATTATTCGACCGTTAGTTCATATCTAGTAACGATTAACCAGTTTCTCTTTGCGTTCTCCATGCTCCTAACGAAAAGAGAAAATGCAGCATATTGCCCCCAATATGCTGCATTTTTATATCAACTCGGCACTTTAAGCTATTTAAAGCAGCAGAAGTTATGTCAATTTCGCAATAGCTACAGTGTTTAAACAGCGATCGTCACATGGTCACGACCCACTTCAGCCATCTGAATGAGGTAGTCCGTGTGGTACTTCTTCTTGATGATGATTTGGCTACCGATTTCAGCA
The DNA here is from genome assembly GCF_027587105.1 of Vibrio sp. RW. NCBI lineage: Bacteria > Pseudomonadati > Pseudomonadota > Gammaproteobacteria > Vibrionales > Vibrionaceae > Vibrio > Vibrio sp. RW. The sequence goes on along the minus strand of NZ_JAPPTM010000001.1, from coordinate 263,372 downwards.
ACAATCTTTACCACTTCTAACGCATCAGAAGGATGCAATGAAGAATCTTTTGAAATTTCGATATTAACGCCTAAATTTGCCAATTTGATGATGTCGCTAGAATGCATGGTCGTGTCCAAGGTATTTGATTTTGGTGGACTATATCATCTTCAATTTATGCAACTCTACTTGGTTTAAGTAAAAATGGGTGAGATGTGCTCAAAATATGATTTCAATAGTAAAACAACGGCTTTTATTACATCAATTCGTTTAATTGTCGGATTGTTGAGTAAGATCATATTAAGGCGATCATGAATAGGTTTTATGTATGGTGATTAGTAGTATGAGTCTCAAAACAATATGAGAGATTGACGATGCCAAAGTTAGATAAATATAAAGGAATTATTTTTGATCTCGATGGGACTCTGGTCAATTCTATGGTGGCACACGCTCATGCATGGGAACAAACTTGTCAGAAGTTTGGTATTCCCTATGACAAAGAATGGCTCGATCAACTTGGTGGGATGCCATCGCGAAAAGTGACTCAAGAGATCCTTAAGCGTTACGATCTAACTCTTGATGCTCAACAAATTACTTCGGACAAAATCGCCAACTTCGAAGCCATTGAGCATAAAGGTGATGTTATCCCAGAGACATACGCACTTTTACAGCAACAATATCTGTTGAAAAAGATAGGCATTGGCACTGGTGCGCAGGCAAAGCATGCGAGGGCGATTTTAAAAACGACCGACATCCCATCAATGATACGTACGATTGTTACTTCAGATGACGTGGAAAATCACAAACCTAATCCTGATACTTTTCTGAAAGTCGCTAGCCAGTTAGATCTTGATCCTACGGATTGTGTGGTATTTGAAGATACGATCATTGGTCAATACGCTGCAACCGCGGCTGGAATGGATTGCTACATGGTTGAAAATGGACAGATAACTAAGTTTGTTCCAGCGAGCTAAACAGAATTTAACAATACAAAAAATTAGTAGGAAAACAATGAAAAAATATCTTATCGCACCTTCGATTCTTTCTGCTGATTTGGCGCGTCTTGGTGAGGACGTAGAACGCGTTCTTGCAGCAGGGGCTGATGTTATTCATTTCGATGTTATGGATAACCACTATGTTCCTAACCTGACTTTTGGTGCGCCAGTATTAAAGGCATTACGGGAATATGGAATCACAGCCCCGATCGATGTGCATTTAATGGCGAAGCCTGTGGATCAACTGATACCAGAGTTCGCTAAAGCAGGTGCGGCAATGATTACTTTTCATGTCGAAGCATCAGAGCACATCGATCGTACTTTGCAGCTAATCAAAGAACACGGTTGCCAAGCCGGAGTGGTACTAAACCCTGCAACGCCATTGAGCTACCTTGACTACATCATGGATAAGGTTGACCTGATATTGGTTATGTCGGTTAACCCAGGCTTCGGTGGCCAATCTTTCATCCCAGCTACGCTCGACAAGCTTCGTTCAATCAGAACGCGCATTAATGAATCAGGTCGAAATATTCGTTTAGAAGTCGATGGTGGCGTGAAAGTTAACAACATAAAAGAGATTGCTGAAGCGGGTGCGGATATGTTCGTTGCGGGCTCTGCTATTTTTGATAGTGAAGATTACCAGCAAGCTATCGATTCAATGCGAGCTGAATTGGCTCAATTGAATTAGGTTGTGTATCGACTGCTGTATAAAGGCTCGAAGTATTCTGTAGATCAGGTTTCGAGCTTTTTTGTATCTAATGACAATGGATTAAATGGAAATATGTATAGAAGAAAAGTAGGGCTTTATCGTGTTCTCTCGTTGGTCTGTACCTGAATTATCGTGTAATAAAACTACAGTTAATGTTGACTTTGGTCACATAACGGCGCAAAATTGACCTCAGATCACATAACGATGAGAACACAGTATGAACGCTACAGTAATCACAAATGAAAACAACGTATCACTAGCAAAACCTTCATTAATGAATGAAGTTCTATTTTTTGCTAAGTCTACCGTTATCATGGGTGCAATTATCCTACTTGTTGCTTCTGCTTGGGTTTAATTTTTAATAACCCGCGTTAAGTGTGATCAGTGGTGGTGATTAGCCACTCACTGATTCAAATTAACGTCAGAAGTATCAAATTAATTTCCTTACCTTTATTTCTCCACTTCTCTTTCTCTACCTTCTAGGTCAGTCAGGCCAAATTTTTAGTCATTGAATTACTTACTGAATCAAGTGACTTATCTAAACCAACGGTTTAAACACGATGCTTTAGACTAGACCAGTACAAAAATATCATTAATACATACGCTAATCCGGGCGCGATATAACTCGTGCTCAGCGAAAGTTCATCAATCAAACTCGCTTGTACGAATGGTAAAACAACACCTCCAATTGAACACATTATTAGAATTGCTGCCCCTTGTGAGTTTTGCCTACCTGATGTATGTAGCGCTTGTGCGTAAATGATGGGGTAGAGCGTAGAATTACATAGCCCCACGACAAGCATCAAATAACCGACCCAGACATGATTTTGATAGATCGCTATGGCACTAATCAAAGCGGCAACCACGCAAGACAGTGAGAAGAGAGCGTGTTTGTTAATTGTATTTCCGAATTTTGCGAACAGCAGCCTTCCCACAAACATTAATATCCAATAAAGAGCGATAATTTGTGTTGCGGATACCAATCCAAGGTCGCCATATTGTTGGTCAGCAAGGTAAGTAATAGTAAACGTGCCAAAACTGACTTCCACACCTATGTACAGCAACAGTACCAACGCTAACTTCATGAACTGCCTATTTTTAACAAGAAGAATTAGCCCTCGCCAAAAGCCAGTCATTTGTTTCGGTTTGATATCTGGAAGAGATATTCTGCAAAAAAATATCAGCAATCCGAAAAAGAACAGGGCGATGAGCAAGAACAGAAACGAAACTTGATCGGCGGTTTTGTCGACGTTAAAACTTGCTGCCACAAGAATGATAGCGGTAAGCACCAGCGGGCCAAGCACAGTACCAACCGAGTTCGATGCCGTTGCCACACTTTGACGTATAACGCTTTTATCAGGCGTCGAGAGTAGTGATACGTAAGGTGAGCTCACAACTTGAATGGCCGAGACTCCTGAGGCCATCAACAAGATACCAAGCAGGGTTGAAACTAGTTGTTCTCCGCGGACCAAATATGCCATGGCTAGGCAGCCCAGGAGGCACCACATCAAACAAAATTTTAATGTACGCTTATATCCCACCTTCGCCATCACAAATGAGGTTGGAAGCGACACTGTTATTCGCGTAATAAAAAAGGCCATGGGAAACAACATGGCCATTTTATAGTCGAGAGAGAAAGCTTCTTTGTAATAGGGAATTAGGGAGTTACTTGAAACGGTAATTAGGCCCCAAATAAAAAAGATCAAAGATAGTAAGACCAGAGGGGCATCTTTTAACGGAAATACTCTCATAGTGATTCCTTATCAATAGCGATAAAAAAGCAGAAGATGATCTTCTGCTTTTCGATTGAGACTTTACGGTGTATTGCCTATTGAGCCGTTAGTCACGTACAAAATTGATGTGATGAACATGAATGTTGTATTTCTCAATAATCACTTTGGTCGCATGCATACTTTTAATTCGTTGCTCAGAATCCAAAGCGGCAGCCATTGCTGACTCGTTCTCGTAACTGTGTTGCATCATAAGGAGTAGGTTCTTATGGCTTTCAGCTTCAATCGCTTCTGGCTTATTTAGCGTTAACCCTTGGTTATTCGGAAATGTGCGAATAATAGGCGCGACTTCGTTTTCCATGTATTGGTAGAAGTCTTGTTTTTGTTCTTCAGTTAAATCAGCTTCAAAAAAAGCGGTGCGAAAAATAGTCATTGTCGTTTCCTTATAGTTCAAAGCCAGATTGGTTTGCGATAGATTTCAATGTTGCTTTCGCTTGTTTGATATCGTCTAGCCAGTCGTCATTTTGAGCCCACATTTCAATCACTAATGGTGCGCTGTAGTCAATTTCAGCGAGTGTTTTGAAAATAGCAGGGAAATCGACTTGGCCTTCACCAATAACCAGATCTCTGAACTGACCTTTACAGGTTTCTGAAACTCGTAGCGTGTCTTTAAGGTGGACTTGTACTAGGTGATCGCGGCTCAATTTTAGCTCGGTACATACGTCGTAGTTCCAACCAGAAATATTACCTACGTCTGGGTAAGCCATGAAGTAAGGTGATGGGATTTCACGCTTAAGTACTTCAAACTTGCTCAGAGAGTTAAGGTACGGGGTATCCATGATCTCCACACCTAACATGATGCCTGCACGCTCCGCCATTTTGGTGGCTTGTTGCATGCCTTCAATGAAGCGAGCGTGAGTTTCAGCCGATTGTGGCTCGTAGTACACGTCGTAGCCCGCCATTTGAATACAACGAATACCCAGTTTGTATGCTAATGAAATCGCTTTCTCCATAATGATCAGAGATTCAGCGCGAATAGCGTCATCCATTGAGCCAAACGGAAACTTACGATGCGCACTTAAACACATCGATTGGAAGGGCATTTGGTGCTTTTCACAAAGGCGGCGAAGCTCGTAAATTTCTTCGTCTGACCAATCGAGACGTGCACGACGCTCGTCGGTTTCATCGACAGAAATTTCCACAAAGTCGAAGCCTGCTTCTTTCGCGTGAATCAGGCGCTCTTCCCATGTAAGGGAAGTTGGCATCGCTTTTTCGTAAATACCTAATCTGAATTTGTTTTTAGAATCAAACATTCTTTTTCCTTAAAAGAGTTGTTGTTCTATACGCGTTGTAATGTCTTGAATTCTGCTAGCAATTTCTTCGTAGCCGAGTGCTTTCATTTTGGGCGTAAGCGACGAGACACTTACCGCGTATACAGGAGATTTGTTCTTGTCAAAAATAGGGACAGCAACACAAGATATACCCGCTTCGTTCTCTTCATCATCGAGCGCATAACCGCGCGCTTTGATTTTATCGAGAACATCAAAAAACTGAGACTTATCGAGAATCGTATTCTCAGTTAACGGCTTCATAGTGCTGACATTGCGTTGCCAGTAGGTCTCTCGAATGTTCTCTGAGCTGAATGCGAGGTAGCATTTACCTGCCGCAGAGCAATACATTGGAGAATGTAACCCTACGTAAGTTCGAGTTCTAAAGGCTGAATTAGCGGGTTCGAACTTGTCTTTAAAAATGATGTTGTCAGCATCAAAAGAGAGAAAGTTAACCGTTTCATTCACATCGTCGAGCAGTTCAGATAGGTATGGCTTAACTGTGCCTGTGACATCAGAGTTGATAGCAGCATGTCCTAGCTGAACCAACTTCATTGTTAAGCGATATTCTTTACCTGAACACATTTGAGCAACATAACCAGAGGCTTCAAACGTCGCTAAAATACGGTGGACAGAAGACTTGTTGAAGCCTGTCCCTTCAGACACTTTTTGTAGAGAAACGCCATTCGGGTAGTTCCCAAGGAATTCCAATACGGTCAGTGCTTTAGACAACGATTTAATTTGCTCACTCATATATGTGCTACCAGTGTTTACCTATTTCAGTATGGAAGTTTTCTGCGATGTCACGGCCATTGCTGTCGGCTAATGCACGACCAGCAATAAATGACTTTGCAGACAGATTCTTAAACAAATGCAGATCGTCTGGCACAATACCACCAGTTATGGATAGTTCAATTCCAATATCCGATAATTTCTGCATTTTTATCAAATCTTCTTCGGTCCAGCTCACACCTGCGAGCTCGGCATCACGTGAGCGGTGATAAATTGCTTGTTTAATACCCATGTCGACCCATGCGCGTGCGTCGTCTAGAGTCCAGTGTCCATAGAGCTCAATTTGTACTTCGCCACCAAATTCGTCAGTCACTTTTTTTGCTGAACGTATTGTTTCGATATGAGCCGCTGCACTCACGGTTACCCAGTTGGCACCCGCTTCCATTGCTAGACGCGTTAAAATAGCGCTGGCATCGGTGATTTTCATATCACACACAATGATGTGGCTTGGGTATTTTTCTCGTAGGATTCTTACGCTATCTACGCCGTGGGCGAAGGCTAAAATCGTCCCGATTTCAATCACATCTAACTTATCTGCAACATGCTCTATTGAGGCTAATGCAGTGTCTATATCAGTGGCATCAAGTGCCATTTGTAATAAGGGCTTATGCATCCATTTCATCCTCAAATTGTTTGAATAACTGCACCAGTCTTTGATAGTGCTTATATTTTGTTTGGTATAGGTCGTAATGTTCAGGGTTTGGTTCAACACGTGATGCAGAATTGGTAATGGCTTGCGTGCATTCTTCTAGTGATGTGAATTCGCCTGCTCCCACCATCGCCATCATGGCTGCGCCTAATGAGCCAGTTTCATCAACTTCTGATATTTCAACCGTCATACCGGTTAGGTCAGCCAGCATTTGCATCCATACAGGACTAGACGCAGGGCCGCCTGTCACTTTCAATACGTTTGCTTTCGGAAAACGCAGACGCATACGTTCAAGGTGTATGTTGTGACAGAACAAAATACCTTCCCAAATCGCTTGAATCAGGTGGCCTTTTGTATGGTGCGATTGCAGTCCATAGAAGCCTGACTTCAAACCGAGACCTTGGTTAGAACCGTAAAGAAATGGCACGAAATAGAGGCTGCTTGATGCCGTGTCTAATGCTTCAACTAATGCTTGGTTTTGCTGGTGGTCGAGTTGACCATTGTCACCAAGGTAATCGGCGAACCATTCGTAATTGCCCGCAGAGGTAGGGCTCGCTTCATGAATGATGTATTCACCATCGACAGCGTAATGGCCATAGACAAAGTTGTGCGATTCTTGAGTTACTTGCTTTGAGATACCAGATGTGACCGCCCAAGTACCCATTACGTAATTCAAAGTGTCTTCAGAAGAGTTGATTCCAGAACAGATCGCGGTTGATACCACATCAAACAACCCGCCAAATACCGGTGTTCCAAATGCAAGGCCAGTCTCTGTTGCGACTGCCGCGGTGATTTTCCCTGCTTGTTGCTGAGGTTTCACAACCGGAGGGAGCGCATCCCAAATTTCTTCGATACCAAAGGTTTTTAGAAGGGCTTTGTCATACTCACCAGTGATGGCGTTGAAAAAGTTACTTTCTGAAATATTGGTCAGCTCCGCGGCCACTTTGCCCGTTAAACGATAGCGAAGATAGTCGTGAGACATCATCACTGCGCCAATGTTGTTATAGCGCTCTGCATCGTTGTCTTTGATCCAACGAATGATAGAAACCGGGTGACCTGTCCAAAGTGTTTGCAGTGTGGTTGGGTAGATCTCTTGTGCTTTACCTTGTTCTAGCCACTCTTTAACAATGGGCAGGGAGCGTGAGTCTGAAGACATAATGCCATGACCAAGGTTTCTTCCTTTTTTATCAAGAAGGTAAACGCCTTTGCCTTGGGCTGAAATACTTAAGCCTTTGATGTTTAATGGATCGACTTTTGTGGTCTCTAAAAGCTGTTTAATGACGTCGACCGCGTTTCCCCATAAGGCATCGAGGTCGCGTTCTACCCAGCCTTGCTTCTCGTTGATGACGCTCGCCGATACACGAACAAGGCCTTGCTGTTCACCTTTTGCGTTAAACAACGCGGCTTTCATAAAAGTGCCGCCAGAATCAATTCCAATGTAGTAATTCATTATTTTGCTTCCAGTAAATCGTTGTGAATCTTCACCACCAGTTTTCTGACTGGTTGGCTGTCATCATTTTCAATATTGGTGATGTGCACGATATTTGGCGTGAACAAATAAAATTGATTGCGTTTTGCATGGATGAAGCTCAGTTCAATTCCCGGATATTCGTAGAATTGAAGGTCACGTTCTTGGTTATAAGGCTGTGCGTTGCTGTGTTCGCCTGTGTCAATTGCCCATGCCATTACTTCAGAACCTTCCAGAATGATCTGCAAATCAGAATGGTATTTATGGACTTCAGGTTGGAAGTTACCTAGTGGCTCTTTGTCGTATTCCAGCACAACAAACCATGCCTGTTTTGAAGCAAAACCTGGTAGTTCATGGCGACCAAGAGCGAGTTGTTCTTTGTCGATGCTGTTCAAGTACTCAAGCACGTTTTGGATAACGACAGGATACGATTTACTGATTTGCGTAAGTTGAGTATTTCCGACTAACATAAAATTCTCTTATAAAATAAACGGCTATCAAGAAACGAGCAGGTTAAATAAATAAGCGGTGTAAGAGTTTAGCGAGCCCTGTCTCATCATCGTTATTTCTTTGTGTGATTAGGTCAGCAGCACCCTTTACCGTATCGTCGGCATTTTGCATCGCAACGCCGAGACCCACGATCTTAAGCATTGAGATATCGTTATGGTTGTCTCCTACGGCGATGCACTTGTCTAGACTGATGCCTAGAGGCTCGATGTAGCGAGTCAACGCATTACCTTTGCTGTTTCCCGTTGCGGCGAAATCAACACGGTCAATCCAAGACCGTTCGCCATTGAAGTTCTCTTTTACGAAAGGAATCTCGGCAAACGTGTTTACTTCACCTTCCACAACAAATTTCCACACATAGTCAGAGTCTTGCGCCTCATGCTGGAAATCGTCGACTTTTTGAATCTTTGGCCGTTGGCTTTCCGGAAAGGTTTGAGACCACGTCAACAGCGCTTCCATGTATTCAATTGGACGAGCTCTTGAATAGAGCATGGCATCACGAACATACATCACCATCTTTAAGTCATGTGCTTGAGAAAGCGTAATAAATTCGGCTGCGATACCTTTGTCTATGGCATTTTCTTGAATGACTGTATCGTTCTGGTAATCAAAGATGTACGTGCCGTTGCAACAAATTATTGGGGTCGATAAGCCAAGCTGGTCGTAATAAGGCTTCGCCGCGACATGGTGACGGCCCGTAACTATAACGACATGCTTGTGCTGAGCGACTTGCTTGATGGCTTCGACTAACTCTTGGCTAATAGTGTGCTGCGAGTTCAGCACCGTCCCATCGAGATCGAGAGCCAGTAGCTTATGCGGTGATGACTTATGCATTTGCGAGGCCTTACTTCTGTCCGTAGTATGAGTTCTTACCGTGCTTGCGGTTGTAGTGCTTATCGAGCAGTTCTGGTTGAATCGCTACTTCTGGGCTGATTGAGCGAGTGGCGGTTGCCATAGCTGCAATCTCTTCCATTACTACCGCGTTGTGCACCGCATCTGAACCATCTTTTCCCCATGTGAATGGTGCGTGGCCAGCAACGATGACACCTGGCATTGCCTGTGGATCGATATCACGTTTGTTGAATTCTTCGATGATCACTAAGCCTGTGTTTTTCTCGTAATCAGATTCGATCTCAGATTTCGCTAGCAGGCGAGTACAAGGCACATCACCGTAGAAGTAATCGGCGTGTGTGGTTCCAAGCGCTGGAATGTCTCGGCCGGCTTGCGCCCAGATTGTTGCATTACGAGAGTGTGTGTGAACAATACCGCCAATGGCTGGGAAGGCTTTATAAAGCTCAACGTGCGTTGCTGTGTCGCTTGAAGGGTTTAGCTTGCCTTCAATACGGATGCCTTCTAAATCCAGTACCACTATGTCGTCCGCTGTCATTACATCGTATTCCACACCAGATGGTTTGATGGCAATAACGCCGCGTTCGCGGTCGATTTCAGAGACATTGCCCCATGTGAAAGTAACTAAGCCATATTTAGGAAGTTGTAAGTTTGCTGCGAACACTCGTTCTTTTAATTCTTGATACGCGTTTGGTTTTTGAGACATGGTATTTGCCTATGTTGTATTGAGGTGAAGTACGAGTTGATTGCCTAGCTAAATCCCTTAGCTAAAAAGCGCGCTAGGCAATCGCACTCAATCGCGTTACTTAGCGGCTAGCTTGATCTTGTTGATCATGACATCGCCATTTTTCTCGATGTAAGCGCTCCATACCGGCTGAATCGCCTGTTGGAAAGCCGCGCCATCAACATCACGGTTTACTTGCATACCGTTCGCTTCTAATTGAGCGATCATCTTGTCTTCTTTCTGGATACTTAGCTCACGTTGCATTGCCACGGCTTCAGCAGAAACTTCTTCGATGATTTTTTGTTCTTCCTCAGTTAGTTTGTCGAACTTACGTAGGTTCATAGTAAGAACCAGTGGCGAGTAAGCATGTTGTGTAAGGCTTAGGTACTTTTGTACTTCATCAAACTTGAAAGATAGTGTTACAGAAATTGGGTGGTCTTGAGAGTCAACAACGCCTGTTTCAAGTGCAGTATAAAGCTCAGATACTGGAAGCTGCTGCGGGTTAGCACCGAGCTCATTGAACATGTCGTTTAGCGCTTTCGAACCATTCACACGCATTTGTAGGCCTTTAACATCTGAAGGTACACGAATAGGTTTTTCGTTGTTGGTCATGTTGCGGTAACCATTTTCAGGAAAACCAAGACCTTTAAGACCGAATTTTTCAAAGTTCGCTAACACTTCTTTACCCGGCTTGCCGTCCAGTACTTTGTATGCTGTTTGACGATCTGGGAACATGAACGGCAGAGTGAAGGCCGCAGATTCAGGCATTAGGCCGTTGTAGTTGTTCAAGCCAACCATCGCTAAATCAACGATGCCAGCTCGTGAACCATCGATCATTTGCTTATCACTGCCCAATTGACCTTGTGGGTAGACGTTTACTTTGATTTCGCCGTTTGAACGAGCTTCTACTTCTTTCTTAAAGAACAAAGATAGGTCTTGTTGCAAATCCGATTCTGGTGCAGCGTGCGCCAGTTTTAGAGTCGTAGCGGCAAAAGCGCTAGAGCTCATTGCGATAGTCGAAGCGAGTAGAGTAAGTTTTAGTAGGGTTTTCATTATTATTTTCTCCGTCGAGGATTAACCAATGACAAACGACATTGGCACAGTGATAATGCTTGGGAAGATGACAAACAGTGTGAGCAGAGCCATGTAAGCAGCGATGAAGGGCAATACACCTTTCACAGCGGTCGACATTGGTACTCTCGCTACACCACACACTACGTTTAGTACGGTGCCTACAGGAGGCGTAATCAAGCCAATTGAACAGTTAATAACGAACAGTAGGCCGAAGTACGTTGGGTCAATTCCAGCCATCTTGATGACAGGCATTAAAAGAGGTACAAGGATTAGAATCGTTGGGCTCAAGTCCATAACCATGCCGACACAAAGTACGAGCAACATAATTACTGCCATTAATAGGCGTGGGCTATCCACCAGTGGACCTAACATTTCTGCGAGTTGTTGAGGAAGCTGAGCAACAGTAATTAGCCACGCTGCAACCATGGCACAACCCACCAAGAACATAACCATTGCGGTCGAGCGACCAGCGTTCAGTACGATGTGATAGAACTTCTTAATGGTGAGTTCTTTGTACACAAACGTAGAGATGAAGATTGCGTAAGTTGCGGCTACTACAGCGGCTTCTGTTGGCGTAAAGATGCCGAAACGAATACCCACTATGATGATGACCGGCAGCATTAAGGCCCACACACCTTCTCTAAGTGCTGCGCGCTTTTCTGCTTTTGTTGCTTTTTCTGATGTCGCTAGGTTTTCTTTGCGAACTGTCCAGCGCCACACAAACATCAATGTCATACCCATTAACAGGCCAGGAACTATGCCGCCTAGGAATAGGTTTTTGATCGAGATACCGCCAGCAACACCTACAAGGATCAGAGGGATTGAAGGTGGAATAACGGGTGCGATGATACCGCCTGAAGCAAGTAAGCCCATTGAAGGTGCTTCTGGGTATTTCGCTGCTTTCATCATTGGGTAAAGAATACTGACCAAGGCTGCTGCATCTGCTACAGCTGAACCAGAAAGGCCAGCAAGCAGTACCGAAGTCATGATAGCAACGTAACCCAAGCCACCTTGACGGTGTCCGACGTAAGTGGTTGCTAGGCGAACAATACGCTGTGACAAACCACCCGATGCCATTACTTCACCCGCAATGAGGAAGAATGGAATGGCAAGCAAAGTGAAGCTGTCGACACCATTAATTAAAGACTGCGCAAGAATGTCTGCACTAAAGAAGTCCATATGAAGCATCAGCGCCATTGAAGACAATAACAATGCAAACGCAACAGGAAGACCAAGTAAGATTGAGACAATCAATACCGATAAGAAAATGGCTAACGTCATTATTCTTTCTCCTCATCTAAGCTATCTAGCTGCCAGTCGGGCTTGAAGATTCGCATAAAGGCAATCACGCCCATTAACAAACCTGACACCACACCGGCTAAGTAAAACAATGCTGAAGGAAGCCCTGTAAGCTGAGAAATATCTGACCAGTTAGACATCATTTGACGGTATGAGCCGACGTAAAGCATGCCTACAGAAATCAGTACTATTACCCAGCAGATGCGTCTTAATACGGGGACTGCTTTTGGGAAAAGTTGTTCAGAAAATTCCGCAACAGCGAGGTGTTCACCTCGGCGCAACACAACGGCTGCACCGAGCATCACAATCCATACAAGACCAAGGCGAGATAGTTCAACAGAGGGACGAAGACCAGAAGAAAAGCCGTAGCGTAAAACTACGTTTGTAAATACGAGAACAATCATAAAAGTCAGAATGACCGCCATGATGACATCGATACTTTTCCAAATACTCTTAAATACACTTTGCATAAAGCTTTCCCTACCTTTGGCTAATTACAGAGATGTAATCTGTTCCCAAATTCCATCGTTGATTTCAATGCCGCCAGCTGCTTCGTGTTTCTTGATGAAGTTTTGAATTTCAGAACCTGCAATCATCACTGAGCCTGTTTCTGCAGGTTCTGATTCAAGTACGTAATCACGAATGCGCTTCATCTCTTGTGCGTAAGTGCTTTGGTCCATTGTTTTTCTTAGGTCGATAGCGATAAGGAATTGAGATACACCAAATTCACCGCCCATATCTTCCGTCAAGGCTGGTACAGAGTGGCCGCCAGTGATGGCTGTTAGCATCATGTCTAGCACGATTGCCATTGATGAACCTTTCCAAAAGCCCATTGGAAGTAGACGTTTGTTTTCCCAAAGTACATGTGGGTCTTTGGTTAGCTTGCCGTTGTCATCGAAGCCGCCTACGACAGGCAGTTCTTTGTCAGCAAGGACGAAATTTTGAAGTTGACCATAAGAGAATTGAGTCATCGAACAGTCGACAACAACGGGTGGATCGCCAGCCACTGCCATAATTAGAGGGTTTGAACCAAGACGATGATCTTTACCACCCCATGCAGGCATCACTGCTATTGAATTTGTTGATGCAATTCCTGCGAAACCTTCACGAGCCATTTTTAATACGTACGCACCGCCACGCATCCAGTGGTTTGAATTACGCATGCCGACCATACCAATGCCGTAGTCACGCGCTAACTCCATTGCTCGCTCTGCACAGATAAGACCATTAAGAACGCCAGGGCCGTAGTTGCAATCCCATTGCTCTAGAGCTCCCATGCTGTTAACGCATTCTGGTTCAGCATTTAATTTGATTTGGCCTTTGTCGACTTGTTCAATGAACACCGGAAAACGGTTAATGCCATGTGAGTATGTACCTTCGTTTGCCATTTCAACAAAACCAGCTGCAAGCTTGGTTGCCATCTCTGGTCTCATGTCACGAGCCAAGAGGATTCGTTCATATTCTTGTTGTAGTTTTTCTATAGATACTAAAGGCATCAGTGCTCTCCGATAAGTTAAATTCCATAATGCGGAACTAATTATTAATTTAATTCCGAAAATATTCTGTGAGCAAAGTTGTGAAATATTTCCTTATTAAGTATTTCTCTAATAAGTGTTAAGGGCTTAAAAAATGGGACAAAAAGATCTTACAATTCCGCAATGTGAAACAAAAAGCGTGTTCAGGATCTGATTTTAAAGACTAAATCTTATGAAATTCGATAATTTCGCCGGAATAAACTTGTCAAATTATGGAATTAGAGCAAACCGTAACTTTACTGAATATAAAATAGTGGCGTTGAAATCTGAGGGAGTGGTCAAATTCAGGGGAGAAATGCGCACAGTTGAACTGTCTTCTATATAGTGGTTTTTTGGTTTTGGAATTATTTCTTGGTAGATCTTGTTAAGTGTTGGAGCCAACTTCTATGAAAATTGTTATTGCACCAGACTCGTTTAAAGAATCTTTATCGGCGGTATCGGTGGCGGCGTGTATTGAAAAGGGCTTTCGTGAAATCTTCCCAGACGCTGATTATGTGACCTTACCTTTGGCTGATGGGGGTGAAGGTACGGTAGATGTATTGCTGCAAGGTTTGGCTGGGCAAAAACGAACGCATCAAGTGCAAGGGCCATTGGGTGAGCAGATTAATGCCGAATGGGCGATGCTCGAAGCTTCAGGTAGCAACCCCAATAAAACCGCACTCATTGAAATTGCTGCCGCATCTGGTTTGGATTTACTGACTCCAGATCAGCGTGCTCCTTTGGTAGCTTCGTCTTTCGGTACAGGGCAGCTGATTTTAGAAGCGATAGAAGAGGGTGCTCAAACCATCATAATTGGATTGGGTGGCAGTGCGACCAATGATGGTGGTGCCGGCATTGTTCAAGCTTTGGGTGGCCGACTACTGGATAACAAAGGACATGAACTTAACCGAGGTGGTGCAGCACTCTCAAAGCTAGCATCAATAGATCTTACAGGCCTAGATACGCGCTGCGCTGATGTCGAGTTGATTGTGGCATGCGATGTTGATAACCCACTGTGTGGTGAGAATGGTGCTAGCTATATTTTCGGCCCACAAAAAGGAGCGACACCTGAGCAAGTCTTACTGCTTGATAAAGCGATAGCGAATTTTGCACAAATTGCTGAATCGCAAGGTTACGTTGGTGGTGATGACCCCGTTCATAAGCGTGCTGGTTATGGTGCGGCTGGTGGTGCTCCTATGGGGCTTGGTTTGTTATTTGATATGCAGATGAAGCCCGGTATCGAGATGGTACTCGATGTTTTACAAGCTGACGAAGTATTGAAGGACGCAGACCTTGTGATTACAGGTGAAGGGCAAATGGACAACCAAACCCTACAAGGAAAAACACCTTATGGCATTGCTAAACGTGCGAGCTTACAAGGCATTCCAACCATAGGGGTTGCTGGATCTTTAGGCTCCGAAGTTGAAGCGCTTTACGGTGAAATGAGCAGCCTGTTCGGTACGGTACGTTCCCCTCAACCTCTCAATCAGGTATTGCAAGAAGCGGATATTAACCTAACACGAACCGCGAGAAATATTGCTGCAACATTAAAATTAGGCCAGGAAATCATTGAATAAATTTATGTTAAACAATCTCTTACTTAACATTCTAGTTCGATAGGTTTTATAAATAGTAGCGATATATATAAACGATTATATTTTATTCCAACTCAGGTCTATTCTTTTTTGATAGTAATTTAGTGGTTTTTAATTGGGAAACCCACTCAAATCTAAGATGTGGTAAGACGATTGCATCTTTAACTCTAAGGAATAGATCATGAGTAAAAAACTAACTACAGCGGCAGGCTGCCCTGTTGCTCATAACCAGAATGTTCAAACTGCGGGTAAACGTGGTCCACAACTTCTTCAAGATGTTTGGTTTTTGGAGAAATTGGCTCACTTTGATCGTGAAGTGATTCCTGAGCGTCGTATGCATGCGAAAGGCTCAGGTGCTTATGGCACATTTACCGTTACACACGACATCACAAAGTACACCAAGGCAAAACTGTTTTCTGAAGTGGGTAAAAAGACTGACTTGTTTGCACGTTTTACGACAGTAGCGGGCGAGCGTGGTGCTGCTGATGCAGAACGTGATATCCGTGGTTTTGCATTGAAGTTCTATACCGAAGAAGGTAATTGGGACATGGTGGGTAACAACACGCCCGTGTTTTTCTTACGTGATCCTCTTAAATTCCCAGATCTAAACCATGCCGTGAAACGTGATCCGCGCACCAACATGCGCAGCGCGAAGAATAACTGGGATTTCTGGACCTCTCTACCTGAAGCGCTTCACCAAGTCACTATTGTGATGAGTGATCGTGGCATCCCTGCGACTTATCGTCACATGCATGGTTTTGGTAGCCACACATTCAGCTTTATTAATGCAGATAACGAGCGTTTCTGGGTTAAATTCCACTTCAAATCTCAGCAAGGTATTAAGAACTTGTCGGATGCAGAAGCGGCACAAGTGATCGGCGATGACCGTGAAAGTCACCAACGCGATCTGCTAGACAGCATCGATAATCAAGACTTCCCTAAATGGACACTGAAAGTACAAGTGATGCCAGAAGCGGACGCGGCGAAAGTGCCTTACAACCCGTTCGACCTAACTAAGATCTGGCCACACGCAGATTACCCATTAATTGAAGTGGGTGAGTTTGAATTGAACCGTAACCCGCAAAACTTCTTCGCTGAAGTTGAGCAGTCGGCATTCAACCCTGCAAACGTGGTTCCGGGTATTAGCTTCTCACCAGACAAGATGCTGCAAGGTCGCTTGTTTGCTTACGGTGATGCGCAGCGTTATCGTTTGGGTGTTAACCATCAGCATATTCCAGTGAACGCACCTCGTTGCCCAGTACATAGCTACCACCGTGATGGTGCAATGCGTGTTGATGGTAACTTTGGTAGCACACTAGGTTATGAGCCAAATAACGAAGGCCAATGGGCAGAGCAACCAGACTTTGCAGAACCAGCACTGAACCTTGATGGAGCAGCAGCGCACTGGGATCACCGCGAAGATGAAGATTACTTCTCACAACCGGGTGACCTATTCCGTCTGATGACCCCAGAAAAACAAGCGATTCTGTTTGATAATACAGCTCGTAACCTAGGCGGTGTGCCGAAAGAGATTCAACTGCGCCACCTAAGACACTGTTACAAAGCCGACCCTGCATACGGTGAGGGGATTGGTAAATTGCTTGACATCGATGTCAGTGAATTTAAGTCGTAATCAATAAGCTTGATGAGTTAAATGAACGGCCGTTGAGTGGCTCACTCAATGGCCTTTTTTGATCTCGCTGTTCATCAAGCCCCTAGAATGTTGAAAAATCGAACTATTTATATTGATAGTTTTTACCTATCGAATTGATAAATTTATCCCATTATCTTTATAAGATGGACAGGATTATCCTACCGTTATCAGTTAATAAAATAGTAGAGTTTGAGATGAGTAAAAGCGCATTAATCGTTGAAGGTGGGGCTATGAGAGGCATCTTCGCTGCCGGAGTGTTGGACGCCTTTATGCAAGACGATTTCCGCCCTTATGATTTTGCCATTGGCGTATCTGCGGGTGTGTCCAATCTGGTTGGTTACTTATCTCAAGCACCAAAACGCAGCTATAACGTGATCACCACGATGGCGACCGACAAAACCTTCTTCAACCCCGCTCGCTTTGCCAAGGGTGGCAATTTGGTGGACGTGAAGTGGCTATGGAATGAATCAAACCAACGCTATCCACTTGATTGTGGTGAGATGTTTTCAAGTATCCCATTGATTGCCGCTGTGACTAATGTTGATACGGGCAGTGCAGATTACTACCACATTAAGCCTGAAAACCTTTCTAATGTGGTTGAAGCTACAACCGCATTACCAATCGCTTACCGTGAAACACCGTGTTTCTCCGGTGGTTGCTATACCGATGGTGGGGTCGCCGATTCGATTCCTGTTCGTGAAGCCTATCGTCGTGGTGCTCGTGATATTACCGTGATTCTGTCTCACCCATTAAGCTACAGAATGAAGCTGCAGAAGTACCAGTGGATGCTGAAAAAGGTGCTGAAGAAATACCCGAACATCGCTGAGTCGATGGCGTTTCGTGCCGAGAATTATAATCAGTCCCTCGATTTTATTCGTCATCCACCAAAGGATGCGATCATTAAAGTGATTGCGCCGCCTGAAGCGTTCGCAGTTAAGCGTTTAACGATGGATCAAACCATTTTGAATGCAGGTTATGAGATGGGGATAAAGGCTGGCGCAGAGCATCTGGCCATTCGCAAAGGCATTTATGGTTTGGATACCGAGGATTGTCACTTTTGTGTTTAGTTCTGTTCCTGATAATGGTATCAACCAAAAAGCCACGCTGTTCATCAAGAATTAGCGTGGCTTTATATTTTAGAAACGAGTCTGTTTTAACTCGGTCTGTTATTAAACCAATCTGTTATTAAACCAGTTCGTTGCCACTGTTGTTGCCTGCAAAGAAAGCATCGACGCTGGTTAGCGTTGTATTGGCAATGTTGAACAGAGCGTCTTTGGTCAAGAAAGCTTGGTGACCGGTGAACAGTACGTTATGACAAGCGGATAGGCGACGGAATACGTCATCGACAATCACATCGTTAGACTTGTCTTGGAAGAACAGCTCTTTCTCGTTGTCGTATACATCAAGGCCAAGCGCACTAATCTTGCTCTGTTTGAGCGCTTCAATTGCGGCTGTTGAATCAAGCAACTCACCACGACTGGTGTTGACGATCATCACGCCATCTTTCATCTTCTCAAATGCAGTCGCGTCTAATAGATGGTAATTCTCTTTACTCATCGGGCAGTGTAGAGAAATCACGTCAGACTCTTGATAAAGCTCATCCAGCTCTACGTATTTAGCGCCCAGCTCGGCGGCTAACGGATTTGGGTATGGGTCGTAGCATAGGATGTTCATGCCCAAACCTTTGAGAATGCGCATCGTCGCTAGGCCAATTTTACCTGAACCAATCACACCGACGGTTTTACCATAGAAGTTAAAGCCGACCAATCCTTCAAGAGAGAAGTTCGCATCACGAGTACGTTGGTACGCCTTGTGTAGTTTACGGTTCAAGCACATCATCATGCCAACCGTGTGCTCTGCTACCGATTCTGGTGAATAAGCAGGAACGCGAACCACTTGTAGGCCAAACGCTTTGGCCGCGTCTAGGTCTACTTTATCAAAGCCCGCACAGCGCATCGCAATCAGCTTAGTGCCGCCTTGTGCAAGAACCTTTAACACGTCTCGCGATAGGTCGTCGTTTACAAATGCACAAACGACCTCGTTGTCGTGCGCCATTTTCGCTGTGGTTGGTGTGAGGCGAAAATCATGGAAATGAAACTCAGCGTTGAGTTCACCTTTCGCCAGATTGAATGATTTTTCGTCGTATGACTTTGAGCTAAAAAAAGCAATGTTAAGCATGGCTTCCTCTCTTACCTAAAAAATGAATACCCCAACTATTTTGATTTGATGTGGGGTTAAAGCTAACAACTCTGTTCAGTGTGCTAGAGTTTTATAACCTTGTCTATCAACATTAGTTATTGTAACTACTATGGTTATTTGGCTTTTATCATCACTTCTGAATACCGAAAATCACATTACGAAGTCGCTTGCTCATAAGTTCATCAATATGAATGAATCTTACTTTCGCGGGTTGAACCTCTTCTCTAGTTCTAACTGTTCTTTGAAGCTTGCGCTTCTGCGCTTCTATGTTTTTGTGCTTTTATGTAACTGGTGGCGGCCTAATGTTTACCAGTAGTTCTCACTACTGAATTGGCCGGGCTTTCTGCGTAAGTGTTTATCGAACCCTAAGCTGATTAACGCTTCACTTGTGTCGCGAACCATTTGCGGATTGCCGCAAAGGTAGAAGAAGCTGTGAGTTTGATTGAAAGCGACAGACGTGGTTTGCTCAAGGTCGCCTCTAAGTAACAAGCTTGGGATTCGTCCGCGCAAAGTTCCGGTGACTGATTCTCTAGAAATAATTGGCACATATTTCAGTTTCCCCTGAAAGTGATTAACGAGTTGAGCGATACGATCTTGGTAAGTTAGATCTTGCTCCGTTCTTACCGCGTGAACCAGTATCAGGTTTTTGTACGAGGTCACTTTTTTTGAACTAGATCCATGCTGTTGCTGTATTTGCATGCTTTCAAGCATTGAGATAAATGGGCCCACTGCAGTTCCGGTTGAAAGCATCCATAGATCGTCGGCGATCTCTGGGATCTCATCTAATGTCATAAAACCGCTTGGGTCTTTACCGACAAAGATGTCATCGCCGACCTTCAATTTATGAAGCTGAGGAGAGAGCTGGCCGCTCTGATCCTTAATAATTAAAAACTCAAGATGTTGGTACCCTTGCTCATGCTCTGGCGCATTCACCATTGAGTACGCACGTCTGACGAACTCTCCTTCACTGTTAAGCAAGCCAAGCTTCGTGAATTGGCCCGCCTGATAGGGTGAGATGGGAGCACTGACTTGGAGTGAGAACAGTTGATCTGTCCATTCTGTCTTGTGTAAAACTTTACCAGTTACCAAACCATGGGGAATATCTGTCATATCATCACCTTTATTTAGATAAGCTATGTCATTAAGGATACTCAACTATCTTACTTTTTGGCGTTGCATGTGTCATGCCAATAATACGAATGCTTATCAATTGTAGGTTCGTGGTTGATATTAATTTTTTTCATGTCAAAAAGACTGATGATTGAGTTGGTCTATATGACTCGAAGTGGTCTTTTGATAGGTTGTAAACGCGGATTTAAAGTTAGCTCTTACAAGGCCTGTGAAGTGGTTTGACCCCTGAAGTATTGCATTAATAACTACAGAGAATAATTTGCAGATGCGTATAATGGCGGCTTTCGATCTCAATATAGCTGTGTTTTATGCTTGATAATCTTCGTATGGTCTTGAACGTGATGTTCGTGACCATCAATACCGCAATGACTGCGTTTACTGTGAGTTTCTTTGGCCTCATCAAACTGATTCTTCCAATCTCTTTTGTTCAAAAATCATGTACTCGTTTAGCGAATTTTACATTTTGGTGCTGGGCTTCGCTCAACCTTTGGATGCTGAACGTGAATAATGACATCGAGTGGCAAGTGGAAGGTGGGAAAGATATCTCGACCAAGCAGTGGTACTTGATGATGTCGAACCATCTTAGCTGGGCGGATATTGTAATTTTGTCTTCTATCTTGAAAGACAAAATGCCGATGACGAAGTTTTTCCTTAAGCATGAACTTCTGTACGTGCCATTTGTCGGTTTGGCCTGTTGGGGCTTGGATATGCCATTCATGCGACGTCACTCGCGCGAGTTTTTGCTGCGTAACCCTGAGCGTCGTAATGATGATTTCGAAGCGATTAATAAGGCATGTACTAAGTTCAAGCTAGCGCCGACAACATTGGTTAATTTTGTGGAAGGAACGCGTGCTAACCACGATAAACTGGCGACAGCGAAAACACCGTATCGACACCTACTCAAACCGAAAACCGGTGGTGTGGCGTTTGCTCTTTCGGCAATGGGCCCAATCTTAGATGGTATCGTGGATGTCACGTTGGCTTACCCAGAAAACCAAATCTCTCCGTTTGAAGATATGCTGAAAGGCAAAATGACCAAGGTGGTGGTGCGTATTAAACTGCACCCAATGGATGAGAACGTAAACGGCAATTACTTTGAAGATAAAGCGTTTAAACGTCGCTTTCACAGTTGGTTGAACAACGCGTGGAAAGAGAAAGACGCCTATCTTGATACAATTTATGAGGTTGATATGCCCCGTGAGGTTGAAACGGTGGATGGACCTGATGCGGTTTATAAGCAACAAGAGCAGTAAGCTCAAACCAAATCGATAGCATCAAAAAAGCCGATCGTTCATTGAACGATCGGCTTTTTTATTGCTCAGATTCTATCAGAGGTAAGCGATAAAGTTAGTGCTTACTACAGTTGAATCGCTTGGTAAGCATCGATGATGTGTTTAACTGCACTAGGCTTACCTTGCTTCTCTTGGCCTTGATGGATGCGTAGGTAGTGCTGCAATGTTTTGGCTTTGTACTGCTGAGATACTTTCATCTGAGTTTCACAACTCGGTGTCCAGATCTTGTCACCCACGTTTGATATTTCGCTCACTGCTCGGTTCTTTTCAGCTTTGCCTTGGTTATTGCTGACCAATAAAATCTCGTAGTAACGGCGGTTCTCTTCAATTAATACTTCGTCTATCAAATTGAACTTGAGTGTTTTTAAATGGCTTCTTAGCTCAAATTGTTGATGCACAGGGCACAGCAAGAAATCGATCGCTTTGTCTGGGTGTTGACGGTGAATATCATCGACTAGTTTCTGAGTCAGATCGCCACCCACACCCGCTATGATGACCAAATGTCTGCCAGTGTGCTTATCCAGTGGAATAGCTGCGACATCTAAACAATAGACTTTCCATTGACTCTGCTTGTGTTGCTCAACGTTGTTATCTTGAGGAAAGTAACGCGTAAGTTTACCTTCCAGCTCACTCATCAGAGACGGGACAATATCGACAAAGTGAATCTGAGGGGCTTTGTTATCCGACAACAATTGAACACCCAAGAAGCCATGATCACAGCAGCAATCCCAAATGTGTTGGTAGTCATTACTGACAAGAGAGCGGAGAGTTTGTAGTCGGTTGCTGAGCTTCATAAGTTTGTGTCGTTAGAAAGTGATAGGGCGTTGTCGTATCGAAAGCGCATTGTAATGACTTTATACAAAAACAAAAGCACCTAGGGTATGAATCCTAGGTGCTTTGATGTTGTCAGTATTGTATGAATCGGTTCGATACGAGTGCGTTAGCGTATACCTATGAGGCTTTGGCGACAGCCTTGATATGGCCTTCCACTCGATTCTTACCAAGCTGTTTCGCAATAAGCTTCGCTTGTTCCGCAAGTGCCAAAGCCGAATCTCGTTCTCCTTCTATCTGTGAGAATCCGATGCTGACTCCTAGTGATAATGTGATGTCTGGTGTCACAATGGCTTTCTCTGCGACGCCAATTCGACATTGTTCTAACTGGAATTTAGCGTCCTTGGCATCATTAGCTTGGAACAATATGGCGAATTCTTTCCCCCCTATACGAGCAAGACAAAGCCCTTTTGGCATAGGAAAATAAGAGTGTATTGCTTCTGCCGTCAGCTTGATCATCTTGTCGCCAACCGCTTCACCGTAAGCTCGGTTTACGTGGTCAAAGTTGTCGATATCAAGCAGAGCAACATAGGTACCGGCCTCGCTTGCGTAACTCTCGATCGCAATGTTGAAACTGCTTCTATTGTCTAGCTGTGTCATCAAGTCTTTGCTGTTCAGTTGCTGCTGAAGTAGCAAGTTAGATAACGAGACCTCAGCGTAATCTCTGATCATTCTCAGAATGCTCTGGCTGATTGGTAAGGTAACGTTTACGTAGATCACCGCGATCAATTGTTTACGAGAGTACAGAGGAATGCAGTAATGGCGTTGGTGTATTTTTAGTTTACACGCCAATGGATCGGCGTATTTTCCAGATCTGTAAGCTATGGTGTCTGGTGAAAAACGCTCGGCGAGGGCATCATCACAATGTACTGTTGATTTGTTTCCGTGATAGTCGATGGTACTGAATGAGTGATTTTCAGGCTGATACAGACAGAATTGGATGCCTTTGTGGTGCGTAAAGCTATCAAATATGGACTTTAGCTCACGCTTGAAGCTCGCTAGCTCATCAACCTTGTTGAGTCGTGAAAGTGAAATGTTTAGTTGATAAGTGAGATAGTGGGCTCCAATCCATAATAGAAGCATTGAGCCAAGTACGATGCCTGTCAGCGTAAATTGATGGGAGCTGGTGAGAATATCGCGGCGATCAGTGCTCGCAATGAATACCCAATTTAAGCGGTTGTTCGCATCAAATTCCGATATCTTGAAGCTGTCTTGATAGTAGTATTCACTCTGACCGTTGGTTTCACCTTGTGAAAGTTGGTGGCTTATGCCCGCATGGTAGCTGATAGACTTGGAGCCTATGCGTTTAGGGTTGGGATGGAATACCAATCTTTCAGTTGCTCGATCGACAATGAATACATAGCCGTTGTTTAGTGTTTTAAGATCACTCAACTCTTGTGTGGTGTGCAATAGGTCAAATTCAATCCATATTTCTTCGTTCAATCTTTCCGCTGTGTGTTTGACAGCGAAAACCCAACGACCATCAGCCTTTTGATAAACCGAAGAGAGGTAAAATTCCTCAACGACACTGTCTATTGAACGCCACTGTATTGCTGCGATTCGTTCATTCGAAAGAGGAAGGCCTCGAGCGGAAATATAACGCTTAGATTGAGGTCGATATCGAATGATATCGGAGAAATTTGGTGTGCTTTTTAGAATATTGTCACTGAGTTCGCGAAATCTTTTGTCATCAATGCTAGTAATTTTAGGTAAGGCTAAGCTGGCTTCTAGGAGGTAGAGCTTGCCAAACACCGCTTCGATGTTAGAGCGAATGGTGGAGTTGGCGATTCGAATATTTGATGATGATTGATTAGCTGCAGTTTTCTCAACTTTTTCCAATTGAACGACTACAAGGTAAAACATGCCTCCAGTTAACAAGAGTATGTATGGTTTGAAAAGCCGAATAAGTGTTTTAGGTAAAGCCATGATATCCAAAGACGTTATAGATTCATTTTTATAGTACGGCCATACTAAACAGTTTTCAAAATCACATCAATGCAAATGATTCCATATAAATAAAAGGGTTTTGTGATATTCAACCTAAAAAACCAGTGTTCAATACGACTGGCTTTTTAGGTTTTCGATATTGTACTAAGCTGGATTCGTCTTTTTTGGCGAATAGTGCAAAATAGCCATTGAAGTTGGAGAGAGTAGCATTTCACCTTCTGCATGACCTGGTTTTACGTTTCGTAAGTTGGTATCACAGATAGTGACCCAGCTTTGCTTACGGTCGTTAGGTAATGAAAAACGAGCTGGAGCATTGGTTTGATTGATTAGATAAATCAATTCGTCTCCATCTTTACCAATTCCCAAGTGCAATGCAACCGAGCTTAAACGGTTCCAATCATCATGTCCCATTAAAGTGCCATCAACACGGCTCCAGAAGATGCGATTAGAGTTACGTTTTTCACCACTGAATGCTTTAATAAATGGCACCATGTATTGTTGACGAGCAGAGATCATTTCCGATAGCCAAGTCTTGAAATACGTCTTGCGCTCAGAGTCTTCCCAATTTAGCCAGCTTGTCACACCATCTTGACAGTAGGCGTTGTTGTTACCCTTTTGAGTATGGGATAAGACGTCTGCTGTCAGGATATGCGGGATACCAAAGGCAAACAGCAGGCTCGCCATGAAGTTGCGTTTCTGCTTTTCACGCGTCGCGATAACTAACAGATTTTCAGTTTCGCCCTCAACACCGTAGTTTTCAGAGCGATTGTCACCGTGTCCATCGCGGTTATTCTCACCATTTTCTTCATTGTGCTTATGCTTGTAAGAGACAAGATCTTGCATGGTGAAGCCATCATGGTAAGTGATGTAGTTGACCGTTAATCTGTGTGGCCAATGCGCTGCACTGTAGATGTCACGCGATCCCATCAAGCGCGTTGCAAACTCTTTTAAGTAACCTTGGTCACCCCGCCAGAAGCTGCGTGTGATGTCTCTGAGCTTGTCGTTGCACTCATTCCAACCCAACGGAAAATTACCAACTTGGTAGCCATTGGGGCCGATATCCCACGGTTCTGCGATTAGTTTGGTCTCTTTGAGTACCGGATCTTGAGCAACGGCTTTAAAGAAAGCAGCCTCAGGGTTGTAGTTGTCACCTTCGCGTCCCAGTGTCGCAGCCAAATCAAAACGGAAGCCGTCGACTTGGAACTCACTCACCCAATAGCGAAGCGTATCCATCACTAAGTTCAAGGCTGGTTGGTGAGTGAGGTCAACCGTATTGCCACAACCAGTGAAGTTCGCATAATGGCTGCCATGTTTGATGTAGTAGCGGCTATCTAGCGCTTTTAGGTTGAAGGTGGCACCGCCTTCTCCGCCTTCAGCCGTGTGGTTGTATACAACGTCTATAATAACTTCGATGCCATTGCGGTGCAGCTCACGAATCGCAGTCTTAAGTTCAGAGACTGCGTCTTTTTCTGCGTAGCGAGGGTCTGGCACCATGAACAAATAAGGGTTGTAACCCCAATAGTTCACCTTATCCATATCTAATAGGTGTGGTTCATGCATACACGCCGCAATAGGTAAAAGTTGCAACGAGTTGATGTTTTGCTGTTTGTAGAACGTAAGCATTTCAGGGCTAACTAATCCCAAATAACGACCTTTGGTGTTGGCTTCGACTTCTGGGTGAAGCTGAGATAAGCCTTTTACATGAGTTTCAAAAAGAACGGTCTCTTCGCGGCTAATACGCGGTTTTTCTACGTCTTGCCAATCGAACGAGTCATCGACAACGACACATTTCGCCATCGAAAAGCTCTTTTCGTTGGTATAGGGCGTTGCATAATCGAGCGGTTCGCTGATTGCTTTCGCGTACGGGTCTGAAAGTAGGATAGGTCCATCTTCAGTTTCAGCGACAAAACCGTATTTTTGTCCCGCTTTGATTCCGTCAATAAATACATATCGAATATCAGCGTATTCATATTCCAATTTATAAGTGGTGAATTCATCGCTCTCGTCAAAAAGCGCGAGCGAGATGGATTCACAGTCAGGAGAATAAATAGAGAAGTTGCAGCCAGTGTTACCTAGCGTTGCGCCTAGCGGGTATGGGCGAGCGAGCGTTCTAGTCATTGATTGATTTCTTGTTCGTTGATCAACATCAGTGAACTATAAGTAAAAAGCTTTGTCCCAGTAAGGTCAAGAAACTTCATAAAATAATTACGGTTATAAAAATAATTCATCGATGAAGTTCAAATTATATATTTGAAGTAGATCTCACTTAAGGTGAATAATTAGATCTGTGTGCTGTCTACTCCTCCTAGATTAAGTGATCTACCTCTTTAAAACACCGTTCTGTATGTTTTCTACTCCCTTCTCATCCCCCTTAATTTAGTTAAGGGTGGAGGAAGCCAAACTTGTCATCCCCTCTTAATATAAACCCCGTTGAAACGAATCAGGGGAAACCCTAAACCTCTCTATCTTACGTCCGCCATTACTGCCTTTGGTTGCCGCAAGAGAGCAAAAATATAAAAACCTAAAATAAATCGTCCTTAATGGAGTTAAGAATGAAAAAAGTAAGTTTAATTGCTGCTGCAGTGGCAACTACATTAGCTGCTGGCTCTGCGTTCGCTGTAGATTTTAATGGTTACATGCGTGCTGGTACTGGTATTAGTGGTAATGACGGTGGTGATGTTGCATTCATGAAGAACGGTATTGGCCGTTTAGGTAATGAAAGCGACAACTATTCTGAGTTTGGCTTGGCTGAAGAGCTAAAAACTGGTGAGCAAACTTGGCGAGTTGAGTCAATGATTGCTTCTGGTGCTGATGGCGCAAATGGCTGGGAAGACGGCGACTTCAACGTCGCTCAGTTTGCTGTTAAAGCAAAAGGCGTTCTATCTTTTGATGAAGAAGCGACGCTTTGGGCTGGTAAAACATACTACCAACGTAAAGATATCCACATCACTGACTTCTACTTCCTAAATACATCTGGTACTGGTGGTGGTATTGAAAATATTTCAGTTGGTAACCAAAAACTTTCTTTAGCAATTATTCAAGATGGCGAAGATGAGAACGGTGCTGGTTACATGGCTGATGCTCGTTTAGCTAATATCGGTTTATGGGAAGATGCTAGTTTAGAGCTTGGTGTTGTTTACAACTTCGGTACTGAAAACAAAAATGGCAAATACGATGGCGATGATGGCCTTCTTGCTACAGGTATTATCCATCAAAATATGAGCAATGGCTTTAACCAAACTGTTGTTCAGCTAGGTACTGCTGGTTACGGCGTTCAAATGGCTAACTTCTGGGGTTCAGGTGCGTACTATGATCGCTCTGGTGAGCAAGATGATGGTTTTGGTTACCGTATTCTGAACTGGGGTGTAATGAACCTAGGCGAATCTTGGGAAATGGGTCACCAACTTGCATACCTAGCAGGTTCTGACTTAGGTGTTGATAAGCATGATTCAAGCCAATACTCTATCGTGGCTCGTCCAATGTATAAGTGGAACGACACAATGCGTACTATCTTCGAAGCCGGCTATAACGCTGGTGAAGTAGATGACGTTGACTTCGGTGGCGCTAAATTTACTGTTGCTCAAGCATGGGCAATGGGTGACAGCTTCTGGGCTCGTCCTGAAATCCGTGTATACGGTAGCTACTTGATGGATCTAGAAGGTGATTCATTCGGTGAGGTTAAAGATGCAAACGGTGTTGTGACTGGTCAAGGTGCAGACAACGATTTCGTTGTTGGTATCCAAGTTGAAGCTTGGTGGTAAACACTTAGTGTAAAAAATCCTAAACTGTCCTAATTCATAGCCGGCTCGCGTCGGCTATTTTTTTAAGGAATGTACGATTAAGTTGATCGTTCCCTAGGTGAATAGTTCTCTTTGTGGTAATTAAAGTGAGTAAATTTCTTAAAAAAATAACAAGAAGGAAGGGTTATGTATTTTAAAGCTCTAATGTTGAGTGGCTGTGTTGCGTTGGCCGGTTGTCAATCTGCGCAAGTTGTCGAGCAAGTGCAAGTGGCACAAGCTGAACAAGTTAACTCTATTGCTGGTCTTCAATTTGCTCCGATGAAGCTGCCAAGTTCAGCTATTTTCGATGTGACACCCGATAGCCAAGTATTAAACTATCAAGGCATAAACAGCCCTGTAGTCGCGATTGAACTGCCTGCAGATCGCGGTGAGTACTCGATTAATATCACTAGCATTATCGGCGACACAGCGTTTGTTCCTAATGCGGTTATCTATGACGAAAACGGCCGTGAGCTCGAGCGTTACGGTAAAGAGAGCTTCGAATACGCTAAACCAAGACTACACTTGGGGAACCGTTTGGTTGCTGAAAATGATTTTTACCCACCAACAACGGCTGAATCGGTTTACTTAGTTATCTATACAGATCAAAACGATCTGGAAGGCTTTACTGATGTTATCCACCCTGCTCGTTTGGACGCGGAAGGCCGTGGTAATTATTTACCTGAAGTGAAAGATATCCCGATTCCAAATGCGAACGTGGGTAAGATAGAAGTTACAATCGATCAAGCGAGCTTCTTCTCAATTGGTTCATCAAACAGTGAATCTAACGCTAAACCAGCGGCAGCAGCTAAGGTTGAGACAATTCAACCAGAGACGCAAACTTACTACCACAACGCGATTCAAACGGCAGTAGACGCAGATAATATTCCAAAAGCTCTGAGCCTATTAGATGAAGCAAAAGCACTTGGTATTGAAGGCGCACAAGAAGTGTTTGTCAAAGCCGTCAATAAAAAGTAGTCGGATAGTTGGTCAATACTGATTGATACTTGAACAAGGGCTCCTAAATAGGAGCTTTTTTATTGCCTGTGATAAATGGAATAAGAATAGTTATATCCACAGAATATTTGATTTTAAGATGACTACTGAATGACACATAATTATCAATAGCGAGTATAAGTGGAATTTATTGGCTATTTATAGTTCTGGGTGATCATGTGTTAATTAAAAACACTCTCGTCTCTTTGACTCTTCTTGAATAGCTGAATACGATTTCTATTGACTAGTAGTCATTCTATTTGCAGATCTAGACTTGGTTTCGTAAATTTGAACACACTTAAATTAGCCGCTTACACGAAGTCGTTATGCTTTCTACTAAGAACTAAGAACTAAGAACTAAGACCGCTCGTTGATCGCTTCACATTGACGGTTAGTGAATGATGTTGTGCATTTGGATTGGAGTTTCTTGAGCGCAAAAAAGGGAGACTGACGTCTCCCAAAAGGCTAGCTTTCGCTGGTTTTATTATCTGTTTATTAGAATCTAAGCTTTATGGCTTAATTCCTGGTTACTGAAACTACGGCTTTCTCCACATTGTCATCCAGCTCGTGAATCGAGTTCAGAGTAAAGGTATAGCTGCCAGCTTCTGTTACGTTTAGTTGGCAGTTACCATCAGTACCTAGGTCGATTGACCCATCAGCAAGTTCAACGGAGTCACAACCCAAGTTAGGTGATACCCAATCAGCATCTGCAAACTTAAAGCTGTGTCCATTCTTACCCTCTTCAGGCATAGGTACCTGCATTGTCAAAGAGTAAACCCCATTAGCAACAAAGCTCATTGCCCAATCATCAGTTGCGCCCCATCCATTCATATCACCACGAACATACACGGTTGTTTGACCGTATGGTGGAATGCTAGACACATCTTTTCCTGAGTTATCAACCGGCAAACCAGTACCTTGTGCGTCACCTTGAGCTTGTACAAATACAGCGGTGGTTAATGCCGGTACCGTGAAGGTTTCAGTGGCGAAGCTTGCACCTTTTACAGCATCATCAGCAGAGTTTTGTTGAACGTCGTGTAGTGTAAAGCCTGTTGCTCCTGTGATTGTGAACGATTGAGATTCATTCGTTGAGTTTACAACTGCCACAATCGCATCATTTGCAGGATCAAGGTCTTCGCCTGCAGACACGCCATCATCGATAGACATGACAATCAGGCCTTCGACTTGATCTTGGCCTACATTGCGGAAGTCGACACGCTTCATGACTTCATCCGCTGTGTCTAAACGGAACAGCTCACTTGAACTACGGATTTTTAATAGCTCTAGAAATTGCTGTTTAGTCAGGTCAATGTCTCCTGCGTCTGGTTTAGCGGTGCTGTCAGCAATGATGGTTTTAATCAGCTCCCAGTTGGCACCATCTTTGTCTTCACGTGGCAAGCCGACGTTCCAGTTGTTGTCAGTACCATCGAACATGACTCGGTTGTACCAGTCACCAGAATCGTAAGAGTCACGCTGCATAGACTTAGAACGAAGTAGTTCAGAACCCATGTGGATGAATGGTATGCCTTGGCCCAACATCACAGTGGAGAGCGATACAGACTGCATACGCGCGCGGTTTGCAGAGCTCGTACCTGCAGCGATTTTATAGGCGTTGTTATCCCAAAGCGTTTGGTTATCGTGTTTTGAAACGTAAGAGATGTTTTCTGAAGGCATCTTGGTGTAACCCGCAGGTGCACCGTTGTAGTCGACGTTCTTACCCAGTTTGGTATCGCCTTTGTAATCAATCAGCACGTATTCTGCGAGGTTACCTGCCATACCCAAACGAACAAGATCTTGGTTATGTAAACGACCATTGATAGAGTTTTGGTCGACTTTGGTTTCTTCGTTGGCAATCGCTGCGTTACCAAAACCTTGGTTAAATCGAAGTGGGTGGTTGCCCTCAGAGTCGACGCCACCATCGAACGGGCTGCCTCCACGCACGGCGTCACGCAAACGGTCTGAGAAGGTGCCGATCTCTGTGCCTGCCATGTTGATTTGGTTCGCTTGGTCGAAGCGGGCATTGTTTGCTACTTCGCCAAAGTCCCAGCCTTCACCGTAGAACAGGGTATTTGGGTCGATTTTGCGCACTTCTTCCAATGCTTCAACCATCACGTCTTTTGGTTGGTGGGCCATTAAGTCAAAACGGAAACCATCCACTTTATAATCATCAGCCCACACCTTGAGTGAATCGACCATTAACTTACCCATCATTAGGTTTTCGGTCGCGGTGTTGTCACAACAGGTTGAGTTTTCGACGCCACCTGTGTTCACGTTAAGACGGTGGTAGTACCCAGGAACAATCTTATCCAGTACTGACTTATCGTTCACACCAGATGCATTAGTGTGGTTGTATACCACGTCCATGATCAGCTTAAGATCCATGTCGTGTGTGGCTTTGACCATTTGACGGAATTCGAGAATACGCTTAGAGCCATTTGGATCCGTCGCATAACTTCCCTCAGGCACTGTGTAATGGAATGGGTCGTAACCCCAGTTGAAGCTGTCGAGCATACGTAGATCGTTCATTAACGCTTGCGCATCGCCTGTTGAAGGATCATAACCATCGAGTACTTCTTCGATGACTCTATTTTCATTTTCTTTATCACATAAGGTGGCAGTCGGTTTTACATTACACAGCTTACCGACCGTATCGGTAATATCGACACGGCTCGCTTCGTCTTCATTAACGGTAGCGATATCGAATGCCGGTAAGATATGCAGCGTAGTTAACCCCGCATCTTTCAACGCTTGTAGGTGTTTGACCGACTCACGATCTGCTTCTGTGAGAGCGAGGTATTTTCCATTTAGGTTCGCTGTACCTAGCTTATCGCTGAAGCTGAAGTCACGAAGGTGAGATTCGTAAAGTACGTGGTCTTCGTCTTTTTCTACAGTCGGGCGCTCATATCCAACCCAGCCTTCAGGCATCAAGGCTGAATCATCAAGGTCGATGACCTGAGAGTAAGCTGAATTTTTAGATAAGCTGAGTGAGTAAGGATCCGTTACAAGGCGCGTTTCAATGCTGCCTGTAGTTGGATGGTAGACCTTCACTTGGTAACGATAATAACTGTTCACTGCATTCGACACTGCATCTGTTACCCAAACGCCCGTTTCAGTGTTTTCCGTCATAGGAATAACTTGTGAGCTTTGTAGATCTTCGCTGTATAGGACGAGCTCAACATCTTGCGCTGTAGGGGCCCACAGTTTGAAGGTCGCTGCGCTGCCTTCCACAATAGCGCCGAGTGTTTCACTTATCGCATTACCAGCATCTTCACTTGCAAACACCGCATCAAGCACACCCGGCTTTTGAACCTCAGTTGAAGAGGTAACGTCGCCATTCGCGTTGTAGGCAACAAGAACTATCTGAGACTTCAAAATGGTGCGCAGTGTTGTGTTATCAACATCAATCGCGACTGCTGGTAAGCTTGCAAGGTGGCGGAAACGTTCTTTTAATTCAGAAGATAGTTCTCCGTCTTTGCTGAGTTCAATTGCAGTTCCGCCGACAATCTCTTTGTCATCGTTCATTGTGATGCTGTTGTCTAGTGCATAGAAGAGTTTTACAGAATCAGCATTGCTCGCTGCTTCCCAACCAATCGTGGTTGCATTTAGCCAGTGTGCTTTTTGACCATCAATATTGACTGGTTGTTCCGAGATCGGGTCGTAGTACAACTCGCTGCTGCCATGGAAGCCGAATACACCTTGTGAATCGCCAAGCTTAGTTAACTCGACCTTCGAGTTCGCACTGCCAAATGCTTTCTCATCACCATTGTGCAAGATGAAGTTCATGCATTTGTGTGGGTCAGAGGCATCTGGGTCAACTTTCAATACGTAGTAGGCGCCGTAGGTATCGCTGATACCGTCAAATTCATAAGGTGCTTCCCAGTTGGTTCCGGTTTCACTTAATCCCATGCCAGCTAAGTCAGTGCTGGTGCAGCCTTCACCATTCCAAAGATGAAGACCCCAACCGTCGTAGGTCGAGCTAGACGTACTTGCGGCCGCGATATCACGTTTGTAGTAAACAACGACTTCGTTTTCGCCAGCTTTGTATAAGCCACTGCTGCCTGCGTCTGTAGCGTTGTCGCTATTATTATCACTGCCACATCCCGCGATTAAAGTAGCAGTGAAGAGAGGTAAAATCGCTTTGGCCAAGGTAGATCGTTTGAAGCGTCTTTTATTCAAAATATTGACCGTGTTATTGAGATTTATAGTTCTATTGTTCATGTTCACGTTTGATATCCATATGTCACTTTTAATTAGTTGGATATCGTAGTGTTTGTTATGGTCAGCTATTTGTGACCGCTATATATAAAGTTATTTTCAACGGGTAAATATAAGAAACTTAGTGAGCAAATCACAATTTGCGTCGGGTATTTCAAATTTTATTGGGTCGATAACACATAAAAAAGAAGTATATTATCAAGGGCGTAGAACCTAGGCGTAGGTAATAAGGGGGAGTACTCATCCTTCTTTGTGTGAGGTAATTATCACTATGTTAAGTGCTTATTTTTTAATAGGAATAAAGATCTTTAATATCGTTGAAAATTAGCCTTATAGATAAAGTGAGCATTTTGATTGAGTATCTTTATAATTGAGCCACTTTTATTAGGGCGTTATAGGGTTTTACTATGAGATTGCGAAGTCGAATAGTAAATGAGTAGTCTTTCTTAATCATCCTTATGACAATTGATAGGGCGTAATTGCTAGAGTATGTGAGCTGTTAGCCAAAAGGGGGGTCGATGTTGTCTTCATCTATTCAAATCGCCATCACTTATCTGGTGATGGTAGCGGTGTCTGTGTTGTTTGTAAAAAGTTCGAAAGTACTATTAGTGTGGTATTTAGCTGTCGGAGTGGTAACGTTTTTTGTGTATGCAAAGGACAAGAAAGCGGCAATTAATGGCAATTGGCGTGTGCCTGAGAAAACTCTGCACATCTTCTCTTTTGCTGGTGGTTGGCTAGGGGCTTTGATTGCTCAAGATAAACTGCGTCATAAAACGAAAAAGCAGCCGTTCAGAGCGATTTATTGGCTAACAGTAGCAATGAATGTAGCGGCGTTTGTGTGGACGTTAACGCCGAGCGGGCAGGCGATATTTGGTCGTTGGGTTAGCGAAATTACCGGGTTTCTTTAAAAACTATGATGGCTAGCAGCTGTGTGCTAACCATCAATAGCTATAGTGAGTCGATTAGAGCATTGGAATCGTTGATGCTAACAGCAAGCCCGCCATCCCATAGTTGAAGCTTTTGATGCGGACTGGCGTTGTTAGCCAGTGTTGCAGTTGCTTGCCTGCTGCCGTCCAGAAGGTTACAGATGGTAAGTTAGCGAGAGTGAAAATCGCCGCGATGATCGCAAGCTCCCACCATGAACTGCCACTGCTATAAACGGAAATGGCAGTCAGCGCCATTGACCAACCTTTTGGATTCACCCACTGAAAACTTGCCGCGCCGATGAAGGTCATTGGCTTATAAGCTTCGGTACTTTTAGCTTTGCCACTCAATGCTATCTTAATCGCAAGGTACACGAGGTAAGCAAGACTTAGGTATTTCAGAATTTGGTGTGTCACTGGGTATGCATTGAAAATACCCATTAAGCCCAAACCAACCAATAGCAACATCGCTGCAAATCCCAGAGCAATGCCAAGCATGTGCGGAATCGTGCGTGCAAAGCCAACATTGGCACCTGATGTCATGAGCATGATGTTATTGGGACCTGGTGTGAAGGTCGAGACAAACGCAAATAAGGCAAGCGCGCTAAGTTGTTCTAAAGGCATTATGGTTCTCCAGCAATAAAATGAACGAAGGTGACTGACCGGTCATGACTTTCACGCGTTGAGAAACATAGTATGTGGAAAGTGAGGCAATTATGTGCTTTTATTATCTCTATTATCACTTAATGCACAATAATAATCAGTTATGGATAGATTTGACGAAAGGATATTGCAAGAGCTTAAATTGGACGGCAGAATCTCCAACATTGAGCTCTCTGAACGAATTGGTTTGTCGGCTTCAGCAACGCTCAGGCGAGTACAAGATCTCGAACGTAAAGGTATCATTCAAGGTTACCGCGCGGTTTTGGATAACGGCCTGATGGGGGTAGGCTTTATTGCGTATGTTTCTATTGGGCTTTCTAGTCACAGCAAATCGGCTCAGTTAGAATTTGAACAGCACGTCAGTTTGGAAAAAGAGGTGGTGGAGTGCCACAATATTACCGGTGCGAATGAGTACTTGATCAGGGTCGAGACCAAAGATCTTCCAGCCTATAAAAAGTTTCATGCCAATGTACTTGGCGAGTGTGCTCAGGTTCAATCTATAACGACCATGGTGGTCATGGATACCCCTAAAGACGAACGTTAGTCGAGTTGTATGTCAGGAGAGGCGCAGTGCCCAATACTAATCAGTTGTTATTGTTCTTAGATGTGGTTCAACAAGGGTCGTTCACCAAAGCGGCAACCTTACATGATATGGATAACTCATCCCTCTCTAAACAGATTAAAAAGCTTGAGCAAGACTTAGGTGTGCAGCTGCTCAATCGTTCTACGCGCTCGTTTTCTTTAACGTCGGCGGGTGAAGATATTCTCGCGCAAACCTATGTGTTAAAAGATACCATCAATCAGATACAAGGCATTGCTGATTCCTATCAGTCTGAGCCTAAAGGTGTGCTACGAATTACGTCGCCGATCTATTTTGGTCAGCAATACCTACAACCTATCATCACGCAGTTCATGAGAAAGTACCCGGATGTTCAGATCGTACTTTCATTAGACGACAAGATCGCCAACATAATCGCAGGACAGTTTGATATCGCATTTCGCTTCAGCAAGCTTGTTGAATCGAATTTGATTGCCAAGAAGATTGCCGACAGTAACTTTATGTTGGTTGCCTCGAACGACTTTGTGAAGCAGCATGGTGAACCTAAGACGCCACAAGATTTGCTCGCGTTACCCGCTGTGATTTATACCAATGGTGATATGACGGTCGATCATCTGCGTATCAGTGAAGAGCCGGGAGGAAATACCTTCCAGAGCCTAACGATTCGTGGAAATTATAAGGTGAGCGATGTCCGCACTATGGTGTCTTGCGTTAAAGATGGCTTAGGGTATGGCTTTGTTGACCAATCTAATCTGTACGCCTCAATGAAAGAGCTGGGCTTGGTCACCTTACTTCCTGATTACCCAATTTCTACGATAGATACGGCTATCTACGCTGTGTATCCGCACCGCAAGCAGACTAAACTGGTGAAAGAGTTCATCACTACAGTTCAAGACTATATTGGATCTCCAACGATTTGGGAGAAAATGCAGCAAGGTTAGTTGTATTTTAAATATATCAAACGTGAAAAAGGAGCCAGATCGTCACACGATCTGGCTCCTTTTTATTATTCCCGCGAGAACCGATTTACAATGTAAAGCATAGCTATGACTGGCGTGATCGGCTATTTGTATTCACAAATGTCTATCAATGAATCACGTCTTTTCCGCTCGGGTAAGCTTTAGAACCTGTGACATTACCGTCGACTTTTTTACCATAGTAACCTTGGTGATTGTGGTAACGCTTAGCATTGCCAGCAACATCCCCCTTATATCGAGGGTCTTGTGGACGTTCATGGCTGTTGACGAAAGCAGCCACATCCCATGCTTCCTGAATAGAAAGCTGTTGGCTCTTTCCAAGCGGCATGTTTTCGTAAATAAAGTATGCAGCCGTGTTTACGCGATGCATACCTGCGCCCCAGTTGAACGAGTTCTCGCCCCAAAGTGGTGGTAGATATGAGTGACCGTCCGCGCCTTTAATGCCTTCACCATCTTGACCGTGACACGTCTGGCAGCTCGCCTGGTAAACTTTTTCACCACGTGCTATTGATGGCTCTTTTTCAGGGTTATCGATCTTAGGGTAGCCACGGCCTGCCAACTTGCTGCGGTCATCGATTGGGTATTTGCTTAGCAGTTCTTCAGGAAGAGGGAAGCTTTCAGTTTTACCACCGACTTGTAAATCGGCATCGCTTATCTCAGGAACGGGCGTATCTTGTAGGCCATTCTTGTCTAAGATTCCTCCCATGGCTAACCAGTATGAATAAGCAGTAAGTGCGACCATCTCTTTTGAATCAACGGCTGGTGGTAAGCCATTCATCGAATAAGTGAAACAACCTTGGATCCGTTCCGCGTAGCTGTTTACCTTATCGTTTTTCTTACGGTAAGCAGGGTAGGCCATGTAGGCACCCCAAAGAGGCGCGGCATTTGGTTTCATGCCCGCTTGCATGTGGCAGTTTACACAGTTTTGTTCATTGCCAACGAACGTACCACGCATCTGCTGTGAGTCGACAAACAGTGAATAGCCCTGTTTTA
Source organism: Vibrio sp. RW (assembly GCF_027587105.1). Taxonomy (NCBI): domain Bacteria; kingdom Pseudomonadati; phylum Pseudomonadota; class Gammaproteobacteria; order Vibrionales; family Vibrionaceae; genus Vibrio; species Vibrio sp. RW. Next base: position 226,001 of record NZ_JAPPTM010000001.1, on the reverse strand, counting down.
CTTTGTCGCCAAATTCCCCTGCAGGAATATTGACTAAATCACGTGGCACCAGATATTTGTGATCTTGAGGTTTCTCAACGGCTGGCAGTTCGGTTTGACGATCGGGCAATTCACCTTCGGCATAAGCGATTCCAGAGGCAAGGGTTGCGGTAATTAAAAGTAATGTTTTCATGCGAGCCCTTTAGTATCGGAAAGATGCGAAGTAGTAAGATAGGTTTTTGATTTCATCGTCGGTCAACTTGCCAGCGATATTGCCCATCATGTTCAAATCATCCCCCTTGCGAGTGCCGCTTTTCCAAGCGTTGAGCTGAGTTTGAATGTAGTCGGCGTGCTGGCTCGCTAGACGTGGGAACTTGTCCACGCCCATACCACTTGGCCCGTGGCAGGTTGCACAAGCGGGAATGTTTCGATCCCAATCGCCTTGGAATACCAGCTTGCGATACGGATTATCAATATCAGCCTGTGAGCCGCGCTGCTCTAAATCGGTGAATTCGTAAGAAGGTAATGATGCGAAGTATTCTGCAACTTCACGACGAATAGCAGGGTCGGACACACCATCCGCCATACCCTTCATGATCGCGCTTTGACGCTCGCCACTGGAAAACAAAACCAGTTGATGTTCGAGATAATCAGCATTAAGCCCTGCAAGCATCGGGGCGATGTTGGGCATGCCTTTTCCGTCAGCTTGGTGGCAGCCGCTGCAGGTTTCTGCGGCTTCTGGCATTGGATTAGGCGCTGCTTGTGCAAAACCGGCTAAAGAAAGGCTTCCTAAAGCTGCGATGCAAAGCGTTAAAGTTTGAGTTTTAATTTTCAGCTTAGTCATGAAGTGTCGCTATTGGTTATAATGCACGCATTTTCGGCATAATTGATGGTTGGCGCTATTGTGGATTTCCACATTAATTCATTAATAACTTGAGGTAAGTCTCACATTAATAACCTCACTTAAGTTATTGGTAATGACTCAACCTAGCGGTAATGGTGTGAAGTCCGATTGGCTGATCCAATTGCTGTTAATGAAATGCAAGGGAGCTGCCATGTTGGCCTCAGTGTCACTGTTTGTTAAGGCTCTTTTATGGCACCGATAGTGTAAGCATAGCCGCTTTATAGGGGCTGGCTAAAAAAGTTGTGGTGAAGTGAAGATTGCCTGCTTTCTATATAAAAGAGGGAAAAGCAGAGCAACCTTTAAACGACGGATTGCTCTGTTGTGCCCATAATCACGCATGAGTCGAGGTGTGTGTGGCCCCAATAATTCGACCTTGTATAGCTCTGCTTACACTTTGTAGATCTTAGCCGGAAGCGCTTGCCTTGCTGCTGCGCCCACAACCCAATCCAACATGACGCCTTTGCCTTCTCTCGTCGGGTCAATTAAACCAATATCATTGATGTTAACGCCATCGTTAGACTTCATCTTCACCGGTTGTTGTGTGTCACCAATCCAGTGTGCACGTTCACCGAGCTCTTTGTGTCCAAAGCCGTGTTCAAAGCCTAATGTGCCCGGCTTGATGCCATCAATCACCATTGCCAGCGCCTGTGTGGTTGAGCTCGGTGTTTCAATGGCAAATACGTCACCGGTTTTGATGCCTGCTGAAGAGGCGTCTTGTGGGTGAATGTAAACCGGGTTCACACCCTTGATGGACTCTAAACGTGGTGACAAGTTAGACACTGCACTGTGAATGTTGGATTTAAAGTTCGTCAGGGTGAACGGCCACTCTTTTACTGGGAACTGCTCTGCCAAAGGTGTGCCGTCTGCCAACTTTTGTGGATACCATGTCGGACAACCCATGTACTGTTCGCCACTAATGGTGTTGCGAGAGGTGCCAAGCTTTTCATTCCAGATAGTCAATGGTTTGGTCCATTTGTACTTCATGGTTTCATTGGTGTACGCATTGGTTGCATCTTCAAAACGACCGCCACGCGCAAAGATATACGCCACTTTAAGCATCTCTTCTGGTTTGAGCGTTTTGTTCATCACGGGTACTAGGCGTTCTAAACCAGACCAAACGATATCTTCAGCATCGACATTTGGCACGCCGCCTTTTACGAATGCCAAGTTAGCCGCTGAGCGCAGGTAGAAATCTTCAGCGCTATGAATACCGTGCCAGTTACCTTGGCTATCTTTAATTACGTTGTCGCCAAAGCCACCTAAGCCAAGCGTTTTCGCCAGATCAATAAAGAAATTCTCTAGGTTGATGGCGCGCCCGTCTTGAGTACGTGAGGTTTTAGGCTCAACAATCGGCCAACGAGCGGTGATCGTTTTAGTTGCGACGCCATGCCACGGTGTTGCCATGCCCCAGCTTTCGTAGGTCACTGTGTCTGGCACGAGGTAATCCGATAACGCTGTGGTCTCATTGATGAAGGCATCGATAGAGACGATCAAGCCAAGCTGTTTTGGATCTTTAAGCTTTTCACCCAGCAAGTTGTCTAAACCCGGAACCCCATAAAGTGGGTTCGCCATGTGGTTGATCCACGCTTTTGCTCGGTAAGGATAGCCATCAATGGCAGCTGATAAGTGCTCAGTTAAAAGCGGTGCCGAGATTGGGTACCACGGCGCGCGTGTTGGGTAAGGTGATTCACCGGCTGCAACACGACGTTTGTATTCGCTGGTTTTCTGATACGGGAACTTGCTGCGAGACAAGAACACACCTTGAGGCTTAGTCTTACCCTTGAACTTGGTAAAGTCGTAACGTGGGCCAGCAACAGAAGTTGGGTAGCCGCCCGCTTTCGCCATCGCCCCGCCTTTCGCGTTGATGTTACCGATCAGCGCATTCAACATTAAGATAGAGAACGAGTTGTAGAAGCCGTTGGTGTGCATGTTACCACCGTGAGTATCCACGACGGCTTTCGTTCCGTAGCTAGTGAAGCGTTTCGCCAGTGCAATAATCTGGTCTTGTGAGATTTCACACTGCTCACTGTAGTAAGCAAGGTCATATTTGAAGGCTTCTTCTTTCAATCTTTGTAGAGAAGACTTAACACGAACGGTCTGACCATCGATTTCTACGTCTTGATCGACAAACAATGCCGCCTCGTCGATCTGAATATTTGATGTTAATAGTGACGTTGTCACGTCAAGTGCAACAAATGCATCATCGTCAGACATCGGTTCGCCCGTTTCGAGTAAACCAATATCCGATGTGCGAAGCATGCGCCCGTTTTGTGGGTGTGTTTCGTCGCTGATAACAAGGTGAGAAGCATTACACCAGTGTGTGGTGTCAGCTTTCTGCATCGCTTGTGCGCTTGGGCGAGACAAGAAGTCGTGATTGTAGCGCTGGTTGTCGATGATCCATTGGATCATGCCCAGAACTAATGCTGAATCAGTACCCGGTTTGATCGGCAGCCAGTTGTTGCGATCGCCCGCCGCGAGACTTGATGACCCTGCAGGAAGGCTTGGTGTCACTATGGTGTAGCTCAGTTTTCCGTTCGTGCGAGCCTCAGCCAATTGTCGTGCTTGACGCTTAAACGGGTTACCCGCTTGGGCCGGAGACATACCGATGAACAGAATGAACTCAGCGTTGTTGAAGTCGGGCTTTAAATGCGAGAACTTGTCTAGATCGTTCATGATCGCGCCTGAACCTGCGCGGAATGCGTAGCCACAGTAAGAGCCGTGATGACCAAAGTTACGAGTGCCGTAGCTGTTAAATGCAAAGCGCTTCAAGATGTCGTCACGGCCTTCATTACCGGCATTCGTCACTAGTAATTGGTTGGCTTTTGGTCCGTATTCAGGGTTATTCGGGTCGAGTGGTGTTTCGATGTCACGAATCGAACGCAATCCTTCCACGTCGCCTTCGCCGAACAAGTCACCACCTTCGGTGATTTCAGAGATTAGCTGCTCGTAACTGATTGGCTCCCACTTGCCTTCACCACGCTTACCGACACGTTTGAGCGGTTGAGTGATTCGGTATGGGCTGTTTTGAATCTCTAACATACCGTTACCACGGGCGCAGGCAGTCGAGCGGTTATTGATACCCGATTCACCAGACAAGCCAATGTAGGCGTCTTTTACCGGCGTTGTGAAGGGGATATGTTGGTCGTTTGATAGCGGATGATACGGGTTGCCCGAGATACGTAAGATCTCGTCATTACGATTATCGATCCGTACACGTAGACCACACAGTGTCCAGCAACCAAAACACATAGAGGGTGCAACACGTTGGTTTGGATTTGGTGAGATCTTACCTTGTTCATCGACACTGTATTCCGTCTCTAATGAATTACCGTGGTGGATGTGGTTGGTTTTTTTACCCGCGGTGCCATCGATAGCACCGTGAACCATGTGTTTTGTGGTTGTCGCATAACCTGCAGCAAAAGCTCCAACACCACCGGCAGCAAGGCCTGTTTTCAAAAATTGACGACGTTTGTTATCCATGATGATTCCTTAGACTACAAGCTATGTGAGCGGTTAAGTGGTGACGATGCTTTATGAGCTGATTTAACCGATAGGGTTTTTGTTGATACGATTTCAGAAGCGAACAGCGCAAGTGCTAACCAAAGACCACACATACCAGCAATGCCGAGTAAACCTGCGCTCCCCATAGGCAGTTCATAAGGGAATGGGCCCACATCAAAACGTGGAATGGTTTGAACTTCCATCATGGTGACCCAACGTACCGCCCATGCTGAAAGGATGGTCGCAAGCGCAATACAGACGATTCCAAGCTTGCTTCGCGATAGGCGCTGCAGTGGTAGAACTAAAATCATGCACAGCAAAATGCTCGTGGTCATAATGCCTAAATTGATACCCCACGTGTCGTTCTCATATAGGTTGAAGTGGCCATGGTTAGATGCCCAAATTGATGTGAGAATGATGGCAAGGCCACCTGTTAAGGTAATGGTTTTCTGTATCAGTGATAGATCGGTTGTTTTTAGGTTTGGTTCACTTGATGGCAAAAGAGCCCAAATCAATAGCGCTAAACCTATTGCGGCAAAGAATGCCGTGGAGAACCAAAGTAGCGGAGATGCAGGTTGGTGCCAAAGTGGTCGGCTCGCCAAAATTGCAATCTCGGCACCGGTGTAAAGCGCAATGCTTAAGCCCGATACAGCCGTCACAGCAGCGAGTGCAATCATTAGCTTGGTTGAAACCTGCCATTGGCCTAGCGTAAGCCAAGACAAGCGTTTTAAAAGTGGATTTTCACTCTCTTTAAGCTGTGCGATGTCGTCACGTAGGTAAACCCACGCGGTAGCAACAGCAAGGCCTGAAAATAGAGGCAGAAACAGAGAACCCACCCACATCCACGACCAAGGTGTGATGTGAGCATAAAAATGCCACGCGCGTCCCGGTTGGTGTAAGTCACCGGTTAGCGCGAGTGGCCCAACAATCCCGCCAATCGCCATGACAAGCACAAGCGCTGATCGAAATTGGTGACTGGTTGAGTCTTTGAATATCAGTGCAATCAAAAACAGAATAGCGGCCGCGTAAGCCGAACCAATGTAGAAAAAATATTGAACCGCCCACGGTAGCCAAGCCATTTCTTGAGCGGGAACTAACACCTCAGTGATATTCATGCTGTCTCTCCTTGTTTACCTTGTGTCGCGATTGCCAGTTCTTGTTTGCTAGAGGACAAGTTATCAATGGCGGCTGGATCATAAATCGCAGGTTGACCTTCGATATGGCTAACGAAACGCTCGTTCATGCCGATATAGAAAACATGTGGGTTGGTATTCTGCTCTGGCTTAAGCACCTTGATGTCGTCTTGGTTTTCATTGAGCAGACGGTTGATCTCGCTGTTTGGATCTTTCAGGTCGCCAATGACACGCGCGCCACCGACACAAGTTTCTACACAAGCGGGTAGCAAGCCATCTTCAAGGCGGTGTGCACAAAAGGTACATTTGTCGGCGGTTAGTGTGTCGTTATTAATGAAACGAGCATCGTAAGGGCAGGCTTGAACACAATAAGCACACGCTACACAGCGTTCGTTATCGACCATTACAATGCCGTCTTCACGTTGGAAGGTGGCTTGAACAGGACAAACTTTGATGCAAGGTGCGTTGTCGCAGTGGTTACACAGGCGAGGCAGCATGAATGATTTCACCTCTTGTTGAGCGGTCGAACCATCATCAAGGGAGACTTCATACTGTTTTACGGTGGTTCTGAACTGGCCAATAGGTGCTTGGTTTTCAACGCTACAGCCAACAGTACACGCCTGACAGCCAACGCATTTACGTAAATCAATCGCCATGGCGTAGCGTTTTCCTACTTCGCCTTTGCGGTCTGGTTGGTTGTTATTACGAATGGCTGTGCTTGCGACCGCGGTATTAATTCCGGTAATGGGGATGAGCGCAGCACCCGCGGAAACTTTACCGAATTGGCTGAGAAACCGTCTTTTCAATGAGTCCATATTGGTACCTATAAATGGGTATTCGTTCTGTTGGGCTCATTGTCAGTTTTTGACCGTTCATGGGGTATTGTGGATTTCCACATACCCAGATCAAAGTTGATCTAGAACAAATGTGGTTTTGCCAATCTAGCTGTTATGCTTTGTTTTAGAGGGTTATTTAAGGCGATCTAACGCATAAGTTGAGCGTTCAACATGTTGCTGACATAAAATGGGCCGAGAATACATTGAATCAACAGTTCGTTTGGAGAAAGAGATTTTAGTGAGCGTTCGGAAACTAATGACAATCGTTAGCCTTTGTTGGTTAAGTCTAACCGCAGGTGCGTGTTTCGCGGCTCGATCTGAACAAGCGATAGTAGCCCCAAGCCCAAGCCCAAGCCCAAGCCCAAGCCCAAGCCAAAATACAGATGAACCCGACCAGATTATCGAGGTTGGCGTGTTAGCAACTCGAGGTAAGCTTTCGGCGCAGCAACGCTGGCAACCAACAATGGATTGGTTGTCTGAGCGAATCCCAGGTAAGCACTTTGTCCTCAAACCATTTAACTTGGAAGAGATGGCCGAAGCGGTGAAAGACGTCAACGTCGATTTTGTTGTCACCAATCCGGGGCAGGCGGTGCGATTAGGGCGTCAATATGCGCTTTCTTGGATGGCGACCATGACCAGTCATAACTTCGAACAGCCGGCAGCCAACAATACTCAAAGCATTGGTTCAGCCTTGGTGGTGAGAAGAATGTCACCTTATATCTCTTTTGAGCAACTGAGCGGAAAGCCAATTGCTGCCGTGTCAGAAAATGCGTTTGGTGGTTACCTGACTATGCGTTATCAAATAATGCAAGAGGGGCTCAATCCCAACCACTTTTTCTCTAATACTCAGTTCTTAGGTTTCCCTATTGATGCCAGCTTATACCAGCTGCGAGAAGAGCACATTGAAGCGGCTGTGGTACCTGTGTGTCTAGTTGAGAGCATGATCAGCGAAGGTTTGCTAGTCGCTGGACAATATCGAATTATCGGCAATCAAGCGCCAGAAGGATTCCGATGCCAAGTGTCAACGCCGTTGTACCCCAACTGGTCGTTTGCCAAAACAGAAAGAGCCTCTTTAGCACTGGCTAAACAAATGAGTCAGGTGTTGTTTTCAATGGCAAAGAGCAGCGCACCGGCCATTGCGGCAAATGCTTCGGGTTGGACGCCACCAACTAGTCTGCTTTCAATCGATAAACTCTATCAGCAGCTCGACATGCACCCACTGCAACAGCCTTGGTGGAAAGAAGCGTTAATCTGGCTTAAGTACAACCAGCAGTGGGCGTGGGCGTTCTTCATTCTGGTGGTGTTACTGAATGCGTACCACTTCTGGTTGGAGTACAAATTCAGCCGTAGCAAAAAACAGTTAGAAGCCACGTTGCACAAGTTAAAAAGTAAGAGTGAGCAGTTAGAGCACTCTCAACGAATCGCGGTGGTCGGTGAGTTAGGAAGCAGTTTGGCACACGAGATCAATCAACCCTTGGCGGCGATTCGTAACTACAGCGAAGGCGGTTTATTGCGGATTTCTAAGAACAAACCGTTAACCGATATTGAACCTGTGTTCGAGAAGATTCAGTCGCAAGTGGATCGTGCTGATGCGATCATTCAACGCTTAAGAAACATGATTAAGAAACGCTCATCTGAGAAGTCTCAAACCGACATCGAGCAGCTACTCACAGACACCATTGAGTTGCTGCAATTTCGATTACAGAAGCACAACATCACTATTGAACGCTATGCGGTCGGACAGCCTAGTACGTTGTATATTGATCCTGTGGGCATACAACAAGTAATTGTAAACCTGATCAATAATGCGACAGATGCGTGTAACATACAGCAACAACGCGAACACAGCGCGATGTCTGATATTAATAACAAAAACGGCAAGCTTGCGACAATTAAAGTGATTACCGAGTATCAACCGGATAAGATGATGTTGTCGGTTATTGACAACGGAACGGGGTTAGATCTTACCGAGCAACAAGTTACTCAAGCCTTTGTGAGCAGTAAAGAAAATGGCTTGGGACTAGGGCTTTCGATCTGCCAAGACGTGATTGAAGATCACAGTGGCAAAATGGCCATTGTGTCACTTGCTCCTCATGGCTGTCACGTTGAGGTAACGTTACCTTTTTCTCTTTCAAATGATTCATAAGGAATCTTGTTATGTCTGAACTTCATCAAACGTTGCCGGTCTATGTGGTTGATGACGATGAGTCGATGCGTGACTCATTGGTGTTCTTATTGAAAGAGCATGATTTTACGGTGTCAGCCTATGAAAACGGCCCGAACTTTCTAGATTCTGTCGACTTGAGTGCTCCGGGGTGTGTAATTTTGGATAGCAGAATGCCTGAGATGAGAGGACAACAAGTCCATGAGTTGATGGTGAAAGCGCAGAGTCCATTGTCGGTGATTTATCTGACGGGGCATGGCGATGTACCAATGGCGGTGGAAGCCTTGCAATCGGGCGCGGTGAACTTCTTTCAAAAGCCGGTGAAAGGTGGCGAATTGGCCGAGGCCATCAAGCAAGGATTAGAGGCTTCGGAAAAGCATTTACATTTAAACGTGTACCGCCAAGCGTATGCATCGCTGACTGAACGCGAAATAGACATTCTTAAACAGATCATTGACGGCAAGCGTAACCAGAAAATCGCTGACGAGTTGTGTATCGCGATGAGAACGGTAGAAGTACACCGAGCGAGTTTAATGAAGAAATTTTCTGCAAAAACGGTTGCCGAGTTGGCATATATTTATGGGCAGCTGACTTAATCATATAGCCACCACGATAAGAAATGACAGTGATAGGTGCCATATCGTGGTCGCTTTTAAGGTGACTTTGCTGAAAGGTTATCTTCATAAGCAAACTAATATTGAAGTAAGATCACGCCATTTATGGAGTGCATACCGAGATGTATCAGTAATCTTTTTAACGCTATGTATTCCTGAGATACTAAGTTCATTTTAGGGTGAAACGTTTTAACGACTGCGCTTTTCCCTGTAATTTAGAAACATTCACTATGGGTTGGGTACTCCCCTGGATTGGGTCTTGTATCAACCGAGTTAGGTTAAAAAACTTTATGAGTACAATGGGAATCGCAATTGGTGCGACGGCTCTTTCGTTAATACTTGTGGCCGTTTGGCTGATCTCTCTATCGCTAAGAAAACAGCGCTTGGAACAGGAACGTAAAGCACGTGCTGTCGCTTACCGAAAAGCGATTGAAAAAGCGCGTATACAAGAGCAAAAAGAGCGCCACTTCAAAGCTGAAACCGGACATGTTCCGTCGATTCTGTATTTGGCGAAAGAGGCTGAACGTAACAATATCAAGGAAGCTCTGTATTGGTACGATAAAGCGGCGCATTTAGATAATGTCAACGGTATGTACGGTATTGTACGCCTTAGTATGAAGCGTAAAGAAGACCTGATTTTAAAAGAAAAAGCCAATTTTTGGCAACTTGCTATATCTGCATTAGACAATGATCTGGTTGCGAAATTTGAGATGGGTAAAGCGCTCGTCTTTGGCCGTGGAACGGATAAAAACATCCCCAAGGGCTACGCCTGTATCGAAGAGTCAGCGGCTGGTGGCAATAGCGAAGCAATGCTGTTTATGGGAGACTGGTGTCTAGACAAAGAAAATCCGGACTATTCAGCCGAGAATGCAGCCGAGTGGTATCACAAAGCGGCGGACAAGAATAATTTAGAAGGTAAGATTAAGCTTGGTTCGTGTTATTTGAATGGTATTGGCGTTGAATCCAATCATGGTGAGGCCATATATTGGTTCGAGACTGCGGCGGAAAAAAACAGTGCCGAAGCGATGTTTAGAGCCGGTGAGGCTTGGATCGACCATGGTGAAAACGGTAACGCTATTGCTTATATTTGGCTCTTCTTATCGGCTCATTTTGGGTATTCCGATGCGAAACATTTGAGAGACAAAGTGGGTGGTGAGCTTGGTGTGGATGCAGTGGTGGGCTTACAAGCTCTGACTAAGCCAATAATGACTAAGTTAACTCAAGAAGCGATAACCAAGCACTCAATCATCAAAGCGCTCAATAAACTCTACAAACGTAATATACCTATCCCAAAGAAAGTGAAAGAAGTGCTTGATGAAGAAGGTAACGATTTAAGTGTCGATGGCAGTCATATAAAGACTAAAGAGCTGAGTGAATCAATTTCTAACGTTGATTACAGCCAACAGCAGATGAATACAGGTCAAGCATTAACAGATAAACAAGCTAACCAGAATAGCGACCCTCTGGACTTCAGTCAGCCAGTTGTTGAGTCTAACTGGAACAGAAATCAATAGTCGTGTTCAGTAGCTTTATACGGTGTTCTGTGAAGCAGTTTTCTTTGGTTATCAGTTAATTGTAGTTCTCACCCTAATCAAGAAAACTAGGCAACAAAAAAGGGAAGCCGATGCTTCCCTTTTTATTTGTGTGCTGTTTGCTTTAAGCGCTAAGGCTAAAACCAAAAGCTTATGATGCTTTGTTTTGCTCAGCTTTACATACTGCAGCAGTGAACACGACGTCAGTTGAGCTGTTAAGCGCTGTTTCAGCAGAATCCTGAATCACACCAATAATGAAACCTACTGCAACAACCTGCATCGCTACATCGTTAGAAATACCGAATAGGCCACACGCTAATGGGATAAGCAGTAGTGAACCGCCAGCAACACCAGAAGCGCCACATGCAGATACCGCAGCCACAAGGCTTAGTAGAATCGCAGTGAAGATATCAATTTCAATGCCCATTGTGTGTACCGCTGCAAGCGTTAACACAGTGATGGTAATTGCAGCACCCGCCATGTTGATTGTTGCGCCTAGAGGGATAGATACAGAGTAAGTATCTTCGTCTAGGTTTAGCTTCTTACAAAGGTTCATGTTTACTGGGATGTTTGCAGCACTTGAACGAGTGAAGAATGCTGTTACGCCAGATTCACGAATACATTGCAGTACGAGTGGGTATGGGTTCTGTTTTGTTTTCACAAATACAAGCAGTGGGTTAACCACAAGTGCGATGATCAGCATTGAACTTAGTAGAACCGCTAGCAGTTGACCGTAGCTTGCCAGTGCATCGAAGCCCGTTGTTGCGAACGTAGTCGAAACAAGACCGAAGATACCGAATGGAGCAAGACGAATGATGAAGCGAACAATGTGTGAAACACTGTGGCTTAAATCTTCGAAAACCGCTTTAGTTGTTGCAGATGCGTGGTGCAGTGCAAGGCCAAGACCGATTGCCCAAGCAAGAATACCGATGTAGTTCGCGTTCATTAGCGCACTAACTGGGTTATCTACAAGTTTGAATAGAAGCGTATGAAGAACTTCAGCAATACCTTGAGGAGGGTTGGCACCTTCAGCGCCCGCAACCAGTGTCAAAGTGGTTGGGAACATGAAGCTCAACACTACAGCTGTAAGAGCCGCAGAGAACGTACCAATCAGGTATAGCACAATGATTGGACGCATATGGGTATGCTGACCTTTCTTTTGATTTGCGATAGAAGCTGCAACAAGAATGAAAACTAAAATGGGGGCAACTGCTTTCAAAGCACCAACAAACAGACTACCGAGTAGACCTGCATCTTGAGCTGCTGAAGGAGAAACCATGGCGAGAACGACACCGAAAACAATACCTGCAAGGATCTGTAGGACAAGGTTCCCACGAGCGATGCGGGCGAGTATGTTGCTATTTTGCATAAAATACCTGCAATTGTTAAATTATTATAGTGATGTATCTTTTTATAAAGCTGTACCAATTCCAACTATACACTAGTGGAATGGGCGCTAATATTAGCGAGATCTAAGAGGGTGTCTAGGAATAGTTTACTTTTAGGGTGATTGTTTGCGCTACGTGGTGTTTTTGGATTGAAATGTTAAATAAATGTACATATGTTGAGTTATAAGCCTGCATGCTGATGTTTATCAAGGCCAATATTCTGTGAGTATAAGATGTAAACAGCTTTTGATAAGATCATCGTTTGCAGCAATAGCAATATAGATAGCAAATTGAAATAAAGAAGCCCTATGTGATGAACACAAAGGGCTTCTTGTTCTCTCAATAATTTTTGATAGTTTGTACACCTTCTTCCAGGCTGTTCACCACTTTCAATCGCTTTGCGTAGTTTGCACTCCGGTTCTGATTCATGGTTGCAATGAGAAAAACGATAGTACGTGGCTAAATTTTCCACATCGGTAAATGTTTCACGCACGCCTAGTGCGCAACCGACGAATATTCTGCATCCTGTGCTGAGCAATTAGTGATGATCGTGGTTCATCTTTTTCAAGCCGCTCATTACTTTCTTAACAGGAGCATCGAAGGTTTGTGACTCACCGTTAGCGAAGGTCAGCGTCATTTCGATTTGTTCGCCTTCTTTTAGACCATCTTTTAGGTCAAATAACATAATGTGTAAGCTACCAGGTTTCAGTTCAACTTGGCCATTCGCTGGAATCGCGATGGTTTGAACTTGGCGCATTTTCATTACGTCGCCGTCCATGATGACATCATGAAGTTCTACTTTACCAGCTGCTGGTGTTGCAGCAGAAACGATAGCACGGTCTTTATCGCTGTGGTTCATTAGGGTTGTAAACACCGCGCTGTTGACGGCTGAAGGTGGTGTTGCACGAGCGTATGCGTCGTGAACCATAATGTCACCGTTAGCATGAGCAAGAGGAGTGAGCAATAAGCCTGCTAGAGCAAGTGCTTTTAACTTCATGTTGTTGTCCTTAGTTGTTATGTTTTGGTCTGGGACCTGACTTTTTTCTCGAACTCTATCGATTAAGTTGTTTATTTTTCTACACGTTCTGAGTCGCAGGTGCGTTAGCGCGTTAATGTGTTGATGGCTTCAACAATCGGCGCTGGCGTTAACGTGTGTGGCACTTTAGTTATCAAGGTACCGTCGGGCTTTAAAAAATAAAAATATGAGCTGTGATCAAGGGTATATTCCAACTCTGACCCTTCAAGCTTGGTCTTTCTGAAAATAACACCGTAGTGATGCGCAAGCGTCGTTGTCACATCTAACGGGCCACTTAATCCTTCCATCATTGGGTGGAAGTATTGTGCGTATTCATAAGAAGCTTCTGCAGCATCACGCTCTGGGTCAAGAGAGACAAACATCGGGCGAATCTTCGCTTTTGCTTCATCTGACACTTGGTTAAGCGCTCCAGCTAACATCGCCAGAGAAGTAGGGCAGACATCTGGACAACGTGTGAAACCGAAGTAGACGATACGAATTCTGTCATCGGTTTGGTCAAAGATTTCCGTTGGTTGGTTATCTTTACCGAAAAGAGTCGTTGCGGAAAACTCTTGCTTTGCTGCGTGTTGTTCTTGAGATTTATTTTGTCCATCAAGATAGCTTTTGACACCAAAGCCAAGTACAAAAGCAACAACCAATGCTAACGACCAATTTCTACTCATCTTGCCATCCTTATTGCAGGGTTTACAGTCTCGACACCATCAGTGAGCTCACCGATCCATGTCATCTTATCTAAAGTACATACAGGTAAAATTACATCACCTTCATAAGTATTATTGCCAATGCTCTTTAGTTGAAAATGCGCTGAGCCCATTTCCATTTCTAAGCCGGTGAGTGACAACATTAATGTCTCAGATGCGGCACCTTCCCAAACAACCTTCATTTTCGTGGGTAGAAGAGGTTGTGCGGTTTCACGGTCAAGCGACATTGAAATCGATTCTTGCTCACACGAGGTTGTTGAAAGCATGCAGTAGTCATCTAAGTTGACTTCGGCCGTTGAATGTTCAATGACCGACTTGAGTTTTTGAAATACGGGTGGCCCATAAAAGCCTGCCACGAGAGCGATTCCAAGAGCAGCCACTTTTAATGCTGGGTGCATGTCGTGTTCTCATCTAATTTTATAAGAGCGGCGATGTTATCATACCCCTCAATACGTGCTTGTATCAAAAAGCAATTTTGTGCGTATGGTAGAACTAAAAAAGCGAAGCCATTGGCTTCGCTTTTGTTTGTTTAATCGAGAGGTGAGCTTAGTATTTCTAAGTTCTATCCGTCCTGAACATGTTCCAGAAGTACGCTGAATGATTAGTCAACGTTACGCTCTGCAAATTTCTCTAGCCCTAGAACTAAGGCAATGGCTACAAACATCATCACAATTGCCAACACGAGCTGAGAAGGTTGCGAGGTCACAGCTTCAAAGTCGAACGGCGATAGGTTCTCTTGAATCAGAGGTACTTGCTCACCTTTTGAGTTGATGCGCCAGCTGATGGTTTCTTTCCACGGCCAGATCTTAGGTAGCGTACCGATCATCAAACCGGTTAAGAATACCAATGTGAAATCGCGGAATGAGCGTAATAGCCAAGAGAGCACGTGTGAGAAAGTCAGTAGACCGATCACACAGCCACCTAAAAATAGGGCAAGCACATCGATTTGAAACTCTTTAACGGCACCAAGAATCGGGCCATACATGCCAATCAGTAGCAGAATAAAGCTGCCTGAGATACCCGGCAAAATCATCGCACAGATCGCAATCGCACCCGCAATCAAGATGTTGATGCTGGTTGGCTCCATTTGCAGAGGCTTAAGCACCGTAATGCTATAAGCGAAGGCAACGCCAAGTAATAGAAAGACGAATCGAATCATATCGCGCTTTTCTACTTGCTTAAGAATATGGAATACCGACACCAAGATCAGCCCAAAGAAGAAAGACCACAGTGGAACAGGGTGCGTGACCAATAACCAAGAAATCAGCTTTGCGAATGTCGCAATACTCGTGAACACGCCTGCGAACAGTGAAATCAGGAAGAAACCATTGATGTGGTTAAACGCGGCTTTGAAGCCTTCGCGCTTCCATAAGCCAAGTACGCTAGGGTTAATTCTACGAATGCTTTCTAGCAGTGTATCGTAAATACCAGTGATGAATGCGATGGTTCCGCCTGAAACGCCAGGGACAACGTCGGCTGCGCCCATTGCCATGCCTTTAAAAAAAGTACTTAAATAGTTCATTGATTCATAGAGTTGAGAATGATTTTGTGCAGTATACAAACTTTAAGGTAAAAAAAGTATGAATATGCCTTTGGCGAGGTGTTTTTATTACCTTCTTAATTGCAAGGCAATAAGTTGAAGTGAACATTTGCCTAATATTTAAAATACAATCACTTAGTGATCTATCATTAGTGCTCAATGATGAAACTGATCTCTTATCAATATTGCATTTTTATCGCATTATGCAAATGCACTTTGCAATTGGCATGTTGAATTAGAGGCTTTTATGAGATTTAGAGCTTATAAAACGCTGAATTAAAGTTGGCACGCTAACTGCATTAATAAATTTGACCCTTCTTAAGCCGAGGGTCACCTAGCCAACTGACGTTGTTAGTGAACTTTTGATTTGTTCACAAATATATAGAGCCAATCGCGATTATTGCGGTTGGCTATTTTTTTGCCTGTCGTTTGGCTATCTCTAGTTTTTTATCGGTTACCCCTCATTATCCAAGCGAAAAAAAAGCCAGCCACCATGGGTGACCAGCTTATGCTTTTTTCGAATCTCGAATCTCGAATCTCGAATCTCGAATCTCGAATCTCGAATCTCGAATCCGTTTTAATATCCCATCAACTGCAACAAATTTTCTGCTGTGCTAATGGCTTCTTTACGGTTGGCAATGTTTAGCTTTTGGTACAGGTTACGGATGTGAGTTTTGATAGTCGTGCCTGCAACATCAAGTTCTTGAGCGATCTGTTCATTACTGAACCCCGAATAGATAAGACCAAGTACCTGCCATTCACGTTGTGTAAGTGGGCTGGTGCGTACCAGTTCTGGAATATTCGGATGATTAACCAGATTCTCCACAAAGTCTTCGTCAAAGTGAACCGAACGGCTGCGTTGAGTCGTCGAGATATCTTTCATGATCTGTTGGGCTCGGTGACGTTCTAAATCACCCAAGCCAGGTTTGTTACTCAGCTTGTCCAAGATATGCCCGATAGTGCCACCATCGACTAAGAAGTTACCGACCATACCGGTTTGGTTGGTCATGTGTAGGGCTTCTTCTAGTAGCACACGAGCACTGTCTTCATCGTTGAGCTGTGTGCGTAACACGGCTTCGACGATCAAATTTCTGTTGGTGTCCGTAATCAGGTGTGAACGTTGGGCTTCGCTTTTCAAGAAGGTTAGCGCTTGTTCCGCTTTTTCATACTGCTCAAGGATGATATGAGCACGCACGATGTTTCGCCATTGAAGTTGACAAAAGTGGTTGCTTGCTGATTCAGGGCGAACAGCAACGCTCAACCAGTCACGGATGGCGTCTTTATTGCCTTTTACTTGCCAGAACAAGATCAGAGACAGTGAAGCGTTCGCTGTCCAATCTACGTGGTAAGTTGATTGGCGCAACAAGTGCTGAATCTGGTCAATAAACTTAGACGCTTTATCAATTTCTCCCCGACTCAATGAGATTCGAGCCAGCATGGAGTAGCTATGTAAGTGCTTACTTGGTGCGTGATGGCCAAGAATATCTAAGCCCTTATAACAACACTCTTCCGCTTCATCTAATCGATTCCAACACCAAAAAATCTGAGCTCTAACTCGCAGTAAAAATTCATGCAGTGGCACGTATTGCAGTTGGTGTTCTTCAATCAATTTAAATGCACTGTCTTGCAACTCAAATGCAGCCTGAACATAACCTTGAGCAATTAATATTTCGCTCTGTTGCAGAATGGCCCACAGCGCCTGATGGTAAACTTGATACTGGCGTGCGAGTTTTTCTGTTTGTTGCATCATCGGTAGAGCACGACTAAGGTTGCCCATAACATGGTTCACTTCACCAACAACAGAGGTCGCTACTATACGGCTACGGTATACCGTTGTATTTAGTTGACTTAATGAAAGTTCGGCTAATTCTAGCGCTTTTTCCGGTTCATTACTGTTGATGGCTACTTGCGCACGCAGGGAGTTGTACTGCCCTTGTTGTTGAGTATCAAGCTCAATATTTCGAGCTTGATATTGCGCTTCGGCTTCTTCCAGCAAGGTGCCTACTTGATCATATCGATGCTGACTTTGTGCCAGCCATGCGCGCAACATTGACAGTTTAGGTTCACTGTAAAGTTGGTCAGGTGTCAGTTGCTTGATCGCCATCTCTAATGAAGAGAGCTCACCTTGGTTGAACATCTGCCATCCGTGATCACTCAAGATCTGAACAATCAATTGTGGGTCGTCAGCACGCTGTGCATGTCGAAGAGCTTGATGAGGCGTTTTCTGTTTGATCCAAGCTTTAGCCGCACTTCGATGCAATTCCGCTTCTTGTTGCGGAATTCGAGCTTGGCGTTCATGGGCGAGAAATTCACCAAAAAGGTTATGGAAGCGGTACCAGTTTTTCTCACCTTCAAGAGGGTAGATGAACAGGCCAAATCGATTGAGTGACTCGATCATACCGAGTGCGTCTTCACGTTGAGTGAGTGCACATACTAGCTCGTCGTTGAAGTGATCAAGCACAGAGCACTGCATTAAGAACTGTCGAGTTTCTTTGTCTAACAAGTCGAACACTTCTTCCACCAAATAGTCCCAAAGGTGAGCATGGTTAAAGTGCGAGAACGACTCCGCTGATTGCGCTAGAGTGCGTTTTTGATGTTGGGCTTGCAGCGCAATAAGTTGCAAGGCAGAAGGCCAGCCCTCTACATAAGTACAAATGCTATCTGCTGTGATGTCATCAATGCCATCGGCTACGCGTTGGTTGAAAAAGCGCGTGGTCTCTTCAGTATCAAAAGCCAGTGAATCGTTACCTAGCTCTATCATTAAGTCACGTACGCGAAGGTTGGCGGTACCGAGTGGTGGTGTTCCTCGGCTGGTTACAACGAGCGTCAGGTTGTCGGGCATATGTTTGAGGAAAAAGCGCATTGCTTCATGAATGTCATCATTGTTGACCAAGTGGTAGTCGTCCAACACAAGGAAACATTCATGATGGAACTCAGACATTTCTGCGAAAACTTCACTTAATAATGAATGCAGCGATGAAAACTGTCTTTTCTCTGCCAGCTTTTGGGCATTAGGACAGATATTTTGAGTCGCTTTATTGAGTGATTGCAGTAGATAGTTAATAAAGCGAAATGGATCGTTGTCACTATCATCAATGCTGTACCAACCCACATTAGGCTTATCTACTAGCCATTGCGCGGCCATTGTGGTTTTGCCATACCCTGCTGGGGAGCGAAATAGCACCAGCTTGTAACAATCTGCGTTTTGAAGCAGATCGAGAACCCTAGGTCGTAGAATCGCATTGTGTAAGCGGCCAGGACGGGTCAGTTTTGAAGGGATCCACATATCGAAGTTTTTCACCTATTTCGTGGGCTTATGTTCTGGATTATCCCAATCTATTGTTGAGTGCTGTCCAATGACATTAGCCTAATTACTTAAGTCTTCGTTTATGGTACGTGAAGCGAAACGATACCGACTATGATCCTCCACAGAAACCTTGCACTCCTGCATGTTTTTGATGCTCTACGCCCTTTATTTGTGATTTATGTCACTTTAGGTGTGATTTGTGAATGTGACTTCTTCTTCTTTTACACCGGTTTCTGTGTAAAAGATGAGATGCTAAAAAAATTTTCGTGATCTGAATATCAGATTTAGCGATGGCTTTAAGAGACGTAAATAAAAGTTACATCAATTGAAGTTAAGTTATCCAACGGGAGCTTGTGATCTTGGTCACTCCAAGATTTTGTTCTAACTCAGAACATGAGAGTTAGATCACTAACCAAATCTCGGTACGCCCCCTACGCCCTCTAATCTACTCCTAGTTAGTTATAAGGACGGGAGGATGTTTAGTTTATGGTGACCATGCACGATATGTCATAGATGAATTAGAACTATTAAAAGCGAGATTTCTGAAATGAAACCAACTCAGCAAAAAACTTTCGATAAAGTGTCGTTCCAAGAGAGCGTTAAGAAGCATTTGTCTGCGACCTACGCAACTACAATTGAAAACGCAGATAGCCGTGCATGGTACCTAGCAATGGGCCGCGCGTTAGCAGAATTAACAACCTTTGACCTGCTAGCAACTGAAAATGACGAAAAAATTAAGAACGCAAAGAGCGTTAACTACCTTTCATTAGAGTTTTTGATTGGTCGTCTGACAGGCAACAATTTAATCAGCATGGGTTTATATGAACAGATTACTCATGCGATGGAAGAGCTAGGTCAAAACTTAACTGACCTTCTAGAAGAAGAACGCGACCCATCGCTAGGTAATGGTGGTCTTGGTCGTCTTGCTGCTTGTTTCATGGATTCTTGTGCCGCTCAAGAATACCCAACAGTAGGCTACGGTCTTCACTATGAATACGGTCTATTCAAACAGTCTTTCCAAAATGGTCGCCAACAAGAAGCACCAGACGCGTGGCGTGGTGTTGAAGGTTACCCTTGGGAAGTGGCTCGTCCAGAACTAGCCCAACACATTGGTTTTTACGGTCATGTAGAAGTTGAATTCATTGACGGCAAAGAAGTACGTACTTGGGTTCCAGGTATGGAAGTAAAAGCAATGCCTTGGGATCTACCAATCGTAGGTTACGAGTCAAACACGGTTTACCCGCTGCGTCTTTGGGAATGTCAGGCAATCGCACCATTCTCACTAGCAAGCTTTAACAACGGTGATTACTTCGAAGCGCAACACTCGCTAATCGATGCAGGTAACATCACTAAGGTTCTTTACCCTAACGACAACCACGAGAAAGGTAAGACACTGCGTCTAATGCAGCAGTACTTCCACTCAGCAGCATCGGTTCGCGACATTCTACGCCGTCACGAAGCAGCAGGTTTCTCTTTAGAAGATCTGCCTAAGCAAGAAACGATTCAGCTTAACGATACGCACCCAACGATTGCTATCCCTGAATTGATGCGCATCCTGATTGATGAGAAAGGTTTAACTTGGGATCAAGCATGGGAAATCAGTGCTCACACGTTCGCTTACACGAACCACACACTACTTCCAGAAGCGCTAGAGACTTGGTCTGAATCTTTGATCAATCGTCTTCTTCCTCGTCACATGGAAATCATCTTTGAAATCAACCACCGCTTCATGCAAGAAGTTCGCAAGATGTGGCCTGGTGACGGTGAGAAGCAAGCGAAGCTTTCTATCATCCAAGAAGGTTTCCACCGCATGGTTCGCATGGCAAACCTATGTGTGATTGGTTCTTACAAAGTAAACGGTGTAGCTGCACTTCACTCACAATTGGTTAAGAAAGACTTGTTCCCTGAGTTCAACGAAATCTTCCCAGGTAAACTGACTAACGTAACGAACGGCATCACGCCACGTCGTTGGCTGAAGTTCTGTAACCCAGGCCTATCTAAGTTAATTACTGGCAAGATCGGTACTGAATGGCCAGCAAAACTTGAGCAGCTAGAAGGCATCGCTAAGTTTGCAACAGACGCGAAATTCCAGAAAGAATTCATGGCGGTTAAGAAAGAAAACAAACAGCGTCTTGCTGATTGGGTTCAAGAGAACATGGGTATCGAGCTAGATACTAACGCTATCTTCGACGTTCAGATCAAGCGTCTACACGAATACAAGCGTCAGCACCTAGACTTGCTACACATTCTATCTCTGTACCACCGTATTCTTAACGAACCGGGTTTCGAATGTGAGCCTCGCGTATGTTTCTTCGCCGCGAAAGCAGCGCCGGGTTATCACCTAGCGAAAGAGATCATCTTTGCGGTGAACAAGATTGCAGAGAAGATCAACAACGATCCTCGCATCGGTAACAAGCTTAAAGTGGTATTTATCCCAGACTACCGTGTAAGCATGGCTGAAATCATCATCCCTGCGGCAGACGTTTCTCAGCAAATCTCACTGGCTGGTAAAGAAGCATCGGGTACGGGCAACATGAAGATGGCTCTAAACGGCGCGTTAACCATCGGTACGATGGATGGTGCAAACGTTGAGATTCGTGAAGAGGTTGGTGATGAAAACATCTACATCTTCGGCCTAGACGTTGATGGTGTTGTTGCATTGAAAGCTCAGGGTTACAACCCATACGACTACTACAATGCAGACCCACTACTGAAAGCATCTCTAGACTTATTGACTGGCGATGAGTTCACTCCAGGTCAACCAGGTCTTCTACGTGCAACGTTTGATAGCCTGCTAGACGGTGGTGACCCATACCTATGTCTTGCTGACTTCGCATCTTACGTGAAAGCGCACGAAGACATGAGCACGCAATACAAAGACCAAGCCGGTTGGGCTAAGAAAGCCATTCTTAACACAGCATTGGTTGGTAAGTTCACATCAGATCGTTCAATCCGCGACTATGTGAACAACATCTGGAAACTAGAAGCGGTTAAACGTTAATCGTTCCCAAGTAGCCAAGGCAGTTTCTGCCTTGGCTCAATTAGCTTGTGGGCAAATAGATGGTTGAGACGTTTGTCGTTTATAACCTGCTCGCTTACAAACTGATTGTCACAAGCTAATTGATTAGTAACAAATTAAATAAACAACCCTACAAAAATTGAAAGCGTTAAGGCGCTTTCGGAGAGAGCGATGAAAGAACAAAACGTATTAAAACAAATCGCAGAAATGGCAAATATTGCCGATAGTTACGTTAGTGCGTGGGGCGATGAAGCACAAGTATCAGACGATACTATTACGTCTCTATTGGCTTCATTGGGCTATGATACAAGCAGCGATGATGCACTATTAAAGTCTGCAGAAAGAAAACACAAAAAAGATGTACTAGACCCAGTTCTTGTCTTGCGTGACGGTGAGCCAGTAGAAGTGGCGCTGAATTTAGGGGTTAGTGCTCGTGAAAGTGAGTTCAACTGGCGCCTAGAAACCGAGCAAGGAGAGGTACTCGAAGGCTATCTTCAATCTCAAGTCGTTCGTGATGAGCGTGCAGAGGGTGGCCCTTTAGTGTTTGCATTGCCAAGTGATTTGGCATGGGGGTACCACAAGTTAATTGTAAGCCGTAAGCGCCGTAAGAAGCCTTATGAGATGACACTGATTATTACGCCAAAAGCGTGTTTCAAGCAGTCTCCAATTGAGCAAGGCAAAAAGCTTTGGGGCCCAAGCGTTCAACTGTACACACTCAGAACTCAACACAACTGGGGTATTGGTGATTTCGGCGACCTAAAACAATTGGTTGCTGATATCGCGTCTCGTGGCGGTGATTTCGTTGGTTTAAACCCGATTCACTCATTGTTCCCTGCAAACCCTGAAGGTGCGAGCCCATATAGTCCCTCTTCACGTCGTTGGTTGAACATCTTATATATTGATGTGAGCTCCGTACCTGAATTCGCATTAAGTGCAGAAGCACAACAGACTGTAGGCAGCGCAGAGTTCCAACAGCGCCTACAAAAAGCTCGTGAAGCGCATTGGGTGAATTACACCGAAGTGTCTGAGCTGAAGATGGGCATCTTGCCTCTGTTATTCGCAGAATTTAAGACTCGCCATCTAGACAAGAACAGTGACCGTGCTCAAGCCTTCCTTGCCTTTGTGGAAGAGGGCGGCGATAGCTTGATGCATCAGGCAGCGTTTGATGCTCTGCATGGTGAGTTGCATGCTGAAGACTCAGGCATGTGGGGATGGCCGGTATTTCCTGAGAAGTACCGTACATTCGATAGTCCTGCAACACAGAAATACATCAAAGATAACTTAGATCAGGTACATCTTTACATGTACCTACAATGGTTAGCAGATTGCCAAATCAACGATGTTCAATCGCTTGCTGAAGAGAAAGGCATGGCCGTTGGCTTATACCGAGATCTCGCGGTAGGCGTCGCGGATTCAGGCAGCGAGACTTGGGCTGATCAAGGCAACCTAGTGATGGATGCGAGCATTGGTGCTCCACCAGATATTCTTGGTCCTTTAGGCCAAAACTGGGGATTACCACCACTGAATCCTGAAGTGCTTCAAGAGACAAGCTACGATGCATACATTAAGTTGCTTCGTGCAAACATGAAACACTGCGGTGCGCTACGTATTGACCACGTGTTAGGTTTATTGCGTTTGTGGTGGATTCCAAAAGGTGAAAACGCAACCAAAGGCGCGTACATCTATTACCCAGTGCAAGATATGCTGTCGATTCTTGCGCTTGAATCTCACCGTTATCAATGTAGTGTTATTGGTGAAGACTTAGGTACGGTGCCAGATGAGATCGTAGACATCTTAGCAGATGCTGGCGTGCATTCTTACAAAGTGTTCTTCTTCGAAACATCAGAAGAAGACGGTGGTTTCATCTCTCCAAAACACTATGCATCACAATCAATGGCGGCCCTGTGTACGCACGATATGCCAACACTACGTGGCTTTTGGCACTGCGATGACTTGAAGATGGGTCAAGAGATTGGCTTATACCCAGATGCAGCACAGCTAGAAACTCTGTTCGATGACCGTCTAGAGTGCAAACAAGGGATCTTAGATTCGGTGGCATGGCATGGTTTCCTACCTGAAGGTGTTGGCCGCGATGCAAGCCAAGTACCGATGGACTCGTACCTTGCGGAAGCACTTCAACTGCACGTTGCGGCTGGTGGTTCAACATTACTAAGTGTTCAACTGGAAGATTGGTTAGAGATGGACAAGCCAGTCAATATTCCTGGCACTGTAGATGAGTACCCTAACTGGCGTCGTAAATTATCAATGAACTTGGACGAAATCTTTGCTCACGAAGGGGTAAACCGTATTGCTTCTAAGCTGACAGATGTTCGAGAGAAAGCAGCTAAGTAGTGGTATTGAGTGGCTTGAATATACGTGGTTTTTTGCTTACGCCGTACGAAACTACAACCTCGGTCACTCAATGATCAATGCTCATCTGGTAGAATAAATCGTCGTTATATTGCCCGCACTAATAGCGGGCATTTTTGTATTATATTTTTTGGATGTTTGGTTAGGGAGAAGCGTTTTGGAACTAAGTTCTATTTCAAAGCAAAAACAAATATATGCCCAACTATCACAGGCTTGCTTCACAGACCCATTTGCATTTTTAGGGCCATACCTACCTTCTGAGCAAGGTGCATTACGTGTATGGATTCCTGGGGCAGATAAAGTCGAATTGATTGTTGGAAAGGAACCTCGTATAGAGTTAGCGCGAGAGGGTGAAAGTGGTTTCATTCTTAAGCAGGAAAGAGACTTACGCTTTACTCACTATAAGCTTGCAGTGGATTGGGCTGGGGTAGAGCAGGTCATCGATGATCCATACCAGTACCATGATCTGTACGCGAGCTATGAAGATCTTCATACACCGAAAGATATGTATCATCACATGGGGGCTCAGTTTATTACGCTAGAGCGTGATGGGCAGACGATTTCAGGTACGCGTTTCTTGGTGTACGCTCCGCATGCTACAGCGGCAAGCTTGGTGGGAAACTTCAACGCTTGGGATGGTCGTCGTCACCCAATGCAACGTCTGGACTACGGTATGTGGGGCCTATTCATTCCTGACCTGGAAGAAGGCGCTCAATACAAGTTTGAATTAAAAGGACCAAATGGCGAAGGCTTACCACACAAAGCTGACCCATGGGGTTTCTACTCCGAGCAATACCCCTCGTTCTCATCTGTGACTTATGATCACGCTCGTTACGAGTGGCAAGATGCTAAGTGGCAGAATCGCCCAGTGACGCAAAAGCGTAAAGAAGCGCTTTCATTCTATGAACTGCATGCTGGTTCTTGGAAGCGGAACGCTGAAGGTGAATTCTTAAATTACCGTGAGCTAGCAGCAGAGCTGATTCCGTACCTTACGGATCTTGGTTACACGCACGTTGAATTGATGCCAGTTTCAGAGCACCCATTTTATGGCTCTTGGGGCTATCAGCCAGTAGGTCTATTTGCACCAACCAGCCGCTTCGGTTCACCAGATGACTTTAAATACTTCGTAGACCAATGTCACCAAGCCGGTCTTGGTGTGGTACTTGATTGGGTTCCAGCTCACTTCCCAAGTGATGATCATGGCTTAGCAAACTTCGATGGTACGCCATTGTTCCATGACCCGGATCCTCGTCGCGGCTGGCACCAAGACTGGAATTCGTACATCTATGATTTAGGTCGTGAACATGTACGTCGCTTCTTAGTCTCTAATGCACTTTACTGGTTCGAGCAATTCCACATTGATGGCATTCGTGTTGATGCAGTCGCTTCAATGCTATACCTCGATTACTCGCGCAGTCATGATCAATGGATTCCAAATGCAGATGGTGGTAACGAAAACTACGACGCTATCGCAACGCTGAAGTGGATGAACGAAGAAGTTTACAAACACTTCCCAAATGCGATGACGATAGCTGAAGAGTCAACGGCTTTCCCTGGTGTTTCAGCCCCCACTTTTATGGGCGGCTTAGGCTTCGGCTTTAAGTGGAATATGGGTTGGATGCACGATAGTTTGTCTTACATCCAAGAAGACCCAATTAATCGTAAATATCACCACAATACAATTACGTTCCCACTGGTTTACGCACACAGTGAGAACTACGTATTGCCTCTGTCTCACGATGAGGTGGTTTACGGTAAAGGTTCTATCCATAACAAGATGCCTGGTGATGAATGGCAGCAAACAGCGAACTTACGTGCTTACATGGGCTACATGTACGCACAGCCGGGTAAGAAATTGAATTTCATGGGGACTGAATTTGGCCAGACGGCGGAATGGAACCATGATGACCAGCTGCAATGGTTTTTGCTAGATTATGACCGCCATCAAGGTGTTCAACGCTTGACCAAAGATTTGAACAACCTATACCGCTCTGAAGCCGCTATGCACGACCTTGATTTTGACCCGAAAGGCTTTGAGTGGCGTCTTCAAGACTCTGCAGAAGCAAGTGTCTTAGCTCATGAACGTATTAGTGACTCTGGTGAGCGTGTCTTGGTGGTATCTAACTTTACCCCTGTTCCTCATGAGCACTTCCGTTTAGGTGTTCCAGCACAAGGCAAGTACTCACTCTTGTTGAATACGGACTCGACTGATTACGCTGGTAGTGGTTTTGAAGTGAAGCAGACTGCTGAAATTGAATCCGTAGAAAGCGAAGGCTTAGACACATCGATAGAGCTACGCCTACCACCGTTATCGACGATTTTCTACAAGCTCAATTAGCCTATAAGTGGAATTAACCAGCGGTTAAAATAAATAATGGGAGCACTAGTCTCCCATTTTTATTGCTTAAAAACTCTTTCTTACGGTGCTCTAAGGTTCGTTAATTGTAGAAGGGATCTACCTAGAACGATCTCAATGATTTGTTGAGCATCTTCACCAAAACTTTCCATCATTTTGTGACGAAATACGCCATTAACCTGTAGGTTAAGTTCTTCAGAAGCTGGGTTCTGTGAGGCATGGAAAAATATAAGCTTGATAGCGTTTTTGAATGGCTTGTTATTCAACGCTGCTTTCCAAGAATCATAGAATGCAGACTTCGTAGAGAAATCTAAAGGTGCCATCATAATAGACAAAACATGTTCGTGTAGAACAGATCTTATTGCACGTGTTGAAGGAAAATATCCCTGTAAAGTTGTGAGGCTAACGCCCGTTTCTTGAGCAATCCTTGCATAGGTGAGCGCTTCGTGTCCTTCAGATAGAAACAGCTGTAATACAATGTTGTTGTATTTCTTTTGGTTTTCTATTTTCTGTAGTTGAGTTATTCGAGCCATTACAAACCTATATTAGGTGTGACATTCTGTATAGAAATTACGGAAAGTGGATGTTAACAAAATCTCGAACCATAGACCTTAAAAAAACAAAAAATCGCGCATAAAAAAATATAATTAATACATATTTTAGACTAATTTATTGTTTATTTAAAAAAGACCGCTTTATCAAGCGGTCTTTAGGGTGTTTATTAATATTTTATATTGTTGTACGAGTCTAGAAAGGGTACCAGAACAGTTGCTCTTCGAGTACTCGCTTTGCGATAGCGACTACCACTACTAATGTAATGACAGCGAGACAAAGGAAGTCAACACGCTGCAAAGGTGCGTAGCTATACCAAGTCCGATCTTTGTGTCTGCCAAAGCCTCGTAACGTCATCGCATTTGAAATTTCGTCTGCGCGGTCCAAGCTAGAGAAAATGAGCGGTCCTAGAACCTTAGCTACGTTTTTAATGCGAGTTACTAGGGGGGCTTTCTTCGAAAGCTCTACACCACGAGCTTGTTGAGCATGCATGATATTAATAAAATCTTTTTTTACTTCCGGCAAATAACGCAGTGTTAAGCTTACCGCATAGGCGATTTTATATGGAACGCCGATACGATTGAGGCTCGCTGCAAACTCCGTTGGGTGCGTGGTGAAGACAAAGATCAGCGCTATCGGGAACATACTCATGTATTTGAGTGTCACGGTAACTAAATAAAACAGTGTCTCTTGGCTCAATGAGTAATTGCCAGGAAGCGTCAGTAATAACGTTTCACTGCCGATAAGTTCAGTACCTTGCTGCGGCGCAAGCAGGTACATGAACAAAGCGTTCAAGCTTAATACACTCGCCGTACCCACTAACAAAGGTTTATATACGCGCACTGGCACATTGGTGAGCTTTAATAGATATAAGCCCGTCAAGATCAAAACAACGATGAGTCTGAGATCGAACGTTGTAAGTACAACGGTTACCCAAGCCAAAAACAGTGCAAACTTGGTGACGCCATTGAGAGCGTGCAGCGGCGATTTAGTATCAATGTAATTGATGCCGAATTTTACTTTTGATGCATTCATTGAGTGCTTCTCTCGTAGTCGATGAAGTACTGCATAAATGCATTGGTGTCGTCGATTTTCATAATGGTCGCGAGTTCATAAATGCTGGTCGTACAAAGATTTGCGCGTTCTAACAGTGATGGCTGACTGAATACTTCCGTCATCGCGGCATTGGCAATCAGCTTGCTGTCTGCAATCACGATTGAGCGTGTGGTGTACTCTAGAACGAGGTGCATGTCGTGTGAAATGATCACAACGGTGATTCCCAAGTTGCGGTTGAGTTTTTGAATAAACGCCAGCATCGATGTGTAGTTACGGTAATCTTGACCAGCGGTCGGCTCATCTAAGATCAGAAGTTCTGGCTCTAAAACCAAGATAGACGCTATTGTTACGCGCTTTTTTTGGCCGTAGCTCAGTGCTTCGATTGGCCAGTGGCGGAACTTGCTCAAGCCACAAAGCTCAAGAACGTTTTCTACTTTCTCTTTGATTTCGTCTTCTGTAACGCCACGGTTACGAAGGCCAAACGCGACCTCGTCAAAAATCATATGATGCGAGATCATATGGTTCGGGTTCTGCATTACGACACCGACTTTCTGACTTCTTTCGAAGATGGAAAGCTCAGATAAGTCTTCGCCGTTCAGATACGAAGAACCCGAATCCGCGTCAATCACACCCATAATAATCTTAGTGATGGTGGATTTACCCGAACCGTTTTTGCCCAGAATTGAAACAAACTCCCCCTTGCCAATCTTAAAGCTGACATCTTCGAGTGCGTTTGTATCACCGTCATAAGAGTAAGTTAGACCATGCACTTCAAGTAAAGGCTGATACTGCTTTTCAGCAACGGGAGTAGGGCGTTCAGCAAACCAAGCTTGAACGGTTGGACGGAACCTTTTGTAGTCCAAAGCTTTGAGGTTGGACAGCTTGTCTTCGCTTGTTAAAGGCGCTTTGGCTGCTTTAAGGGCTGATAGGTAAAGCGGTTCACGAATACCGTGTGTCTCAAGCAGTTCAGAAGCCAAGATTTCATCGGGTGTCATGTCTGCAACGATTTCGCCGCGTTCCATTAAGATCACACGATCAATATCGCGATGCAGAACATCCTCAAGGCGGTGTTCGATAATCACGATAGTCTTGTTGGTTTCTTTATGAAGTTGGTCGATGATCTCAATCGTTGCCTTGCCTGTTTTAGGATCAAGGCTGGCTAAAGGCTCATCAAACAGCAAGATATCAACGTCATCAACTAAGATACCCGCTAACGATACGCGTTGCTTTTGACCACCAGAAAGGTCATGCGGAGAGCGATCAAGCATGTCCGCTAGGTCGACCATTTTTGCTGTCGACTTAACAAGAGGATACATATCGATGTTCGACATCAACTGGTTTTCCAATGCGAAAGCGATATCTTCACCGATACTTAAACCCACAAATTGGCTGTCCGTATCTTGCAATACCGTGCCGACTTGCTCGGTATAGTCGTGCATTGAAAATTCAGAGATGTTCTTGCCGTTGATCTCTAAAGAACCGGTGACCTCACCTTTAATAGCATGAGGTATCAAACCATTCAGACACTGGCCTAGGGTAGATTTACCACTGCCACTTGGCCCAATAATGACGATTTTCTCTCCTTTCTCTATCCTTAGATTGATATTTTTTAGCGTCGGTTTATCCAGCGACTCATATCTAAAAGAGAAGTTCGAAAATGCTATAGTCATTATCGCTTATGCCTCAGTCAGGTTACGGCTTTGTTTGTTACGCTTAGCGACTGATTTTAGGATCAGGAAGCCAACAACTGCGATCAGAACGGTATTACCCGCTGCGATGATAGACAGTTGAGTAAAGACTTTGGTAAACGGTTCTGCGTATAGAATGGTATCTAGGAATGCGGAACAGCCGTAGCCGACAACGTTACCTGCGAGAGCAAGCACGACAAATAGCGCTAAATCTTTCATTGGCAGTTCGCCTTGTTGAAGACGGTTTTTAGTCATCATAGGGAATAGACCAATAACCATCCCCACGATACCTGAACCCAATACCCACGTTAGCCATACGCCCCAACCTGCGAATAAGTCTGTTACCCAGTGGCCGATAAAGCCAACCAGGAAGCCAACAATCGGGCCGAACAAAACAGAAAACAGTGCTAGGACTGCCATTGCTGGTTTCAATGTTGTGTTAGCAAACACTGGGACACCAAACATAGGTAGACCACCAATGCCGTACAGTGCCGCGCCAATGGCGATAACGACGACTGTCTTCGCTGAAAAGTTCATTAGGTAACCTCGAATACTGAAAGATAAAGCATGATAAAGAACGAATATTCGCCATTATTAATATGCGTCTCAATGAGAACGTTTTTTGGGCAAATATGAAAAATAAGGCGCGCATTATACAGTAGAACCCTTCCATAAGGGAAGGTAAGTGTCTAGATGTCTAAAATTCCATCTGAACGCCTAAATATGATGAAAAATGCGTAATTTTACGGTTAATTGAGCAACAAAAAAGCCAGAACGTGTCTGGCTTTTTCATTTATATCAGCAATATGTTAGGTCCAATTGAGGGCTAAGTGCCGTTAATTTAGTGACCTAGAGAGCAGTGACTTAGTGATCTAGGTATAAAAAATTCTGCCAGCTCTTCATGCGAATAAGGACCTTACGCATGATAGACACGTGAGTGAAGCTGTCTGAATAAACAGCAACCTCAACCGCGGTACCCATAGGTAACTGGTACTCCGACAGATCGTCCGTTATGGATAACTTAACAAATACACGACCGTTAGTGCGTAGTGCATCAGTACCTAATAGTGCGCCTCTAGCTTGGAATTGACTCTCTCCAATTGCTGGAATTACTTCGTCAATACGTCCTTTAAAGACTTTCCCTGGTAGCGCTCTGAATAAAAACTCAGCTTCGTAGCCAGGCTTTAGACGTTGTAACGAGTTTTGTCTGAATGCTGCGGTATAGAATTGATCTTCGGTGTGAACAAAAGTCATAACTGGAGCGAGAGGAAGTGGGACTGACATTACGCCAGGGCGGAGAGCTAACTGAGTCACGTAACCATCGGTTGGTGCTCTAACTACGGTTTGCTCAAGGTCGAACTTAGCTTTACGCAATTCAGCTAATAAGCTTAAAACGGCTGTGTTTTCGCCACCTATTTCAGAATCTAAGGCTATTTTTGCTTGTTCTAGGCTAGCGTCGGCAACTTTGACCGCTGCTTCCGATGCCTTATAAGCTTGCCTGCGAGTGTCGAGTTGTTGCTCGGTAAAGGCCCCGCTATCATAACCACGTTTATAACGAGAGAATTCACGCTGGGCTTTATCTCTCTCTGCTATCGCTTTGATTCTTGCGGCCTCTGCTTCAGCTACTTCTGATTCCATCCCAAGAGCACCTTGGCTTGCTTCTTTTACTTTAGCCTCTAATCTTGCGACTTCAGCTTCGAATGGAACAGGATCGATTTTAAAAAGTATATCCCCTTGTTTAAGAGGCTTGTTTGCCTTTACAGGCACTTCGATAACTTTACCTCTAACGCCTGAAACGACTGGCGTTGTCGAGTAAACTTGGTTACCTATTTGCGTGAAAGGGTGGTTGTAGTTCATCAGCAGGATCAAAGTTCCTATGATGATAACACCACCAAGAACAGCCGTTGGTACAGTCCACTTGTTTAGCGGGATCTTAAATACTTTGAATATGGTGATGCAAAGTGCCGCATAGGTCATTATCAGCAGTAAATCCATTATTTAGCCTCCTGATCTTGAACGTTATTTGTCTCTTTCTCTGGACTGCTTTGCTCAGTACTCGCTTGCTTGAGTTGTACGATTTCTTCCTGAAGGGTACTCACTTGATCGATGAGAATATCGACGCGATGATGAATGTCGTGTTGCTCTTCTTCTAATTTAGCGAAGCCCCAACCGCGATCTTTGCGCCATAACGTGGCCCAAATCCAGAGAAACGGCCATATTGCGTGTAAGGTGAATAGGCTAACCCAGCCTGAGACGTGAATAGCATCTTGATGAGGGTGGTTACGTTCTTTTGCTATTTCATAGGGAATATCGTGAATAACGATGATGCCGTAAAAGATTACTAATGCTACGAATACAAGTAAACCTAGTGCAAAGTAGTCTAAAAACATAACAGATCCTTCCAATGATAGATATTAGTTATAAATATATTACGCTATGATCCAAGTAATTGTTATAGAAATGATTTACCAAGCTGAAAATAAATGTGTTTGCTTTTAACACGAGTACTACCCTTGTTAAATCTTATAAAACCCTATTCACGTTTAGCTAGGAAGCTTCGGTTATCTTGGTTGGAGTTGTCAGAACGGAATTTTGTCGTAAACCTATTCACTCGTAATTGTTAACAACCAGAAATTGAAGTGATGAAGATTATTATTTTTAGTGAAACGCATAACTACTGAGGATAAACACGGATGTATATAGGGGAATTAGCGGCCATAGGTGCTGCGATTGTGTGGGCCTGCGCGACATGGATTTATGGGCAATTCGGACATCGTTTTTCAGCTATGCAGCTTAATATTGTTAAGGGTATTGTGGCTTCAGGCATGATGCTGCTTGTGATGCCTTTTATCCCAATGCCTGAATTTGAACTCAGTGCCAACCATTTTTTGATATTGGCTATTTCGGGGGTTATTGGCATCGCTATTGGCGATAGTGCTTATTTCTCGGCATTGAAAAGAATCGGTGCCAATAAGACCTTGTTACTTGAGTCTTTAGCTCCTCCTCTTTCTGGCGTACTGGCGTTAATGTTCCTTGGTGCCGCGTTGACGTTACAAAGCTGGTTTGCTGTCGTAATAACGACGGTAGCGGTGACGTTTGTCGTCTTTCAACCGTCTGGGCTAGCGGGTGGTGACTATCTTTATAATGACAAAGTACAATGGAAAGGTATTGGATTTGGGCTTGTGGCGAGTGTGTGTCAGGCTTCAGGCGTAGTCATTTCTCATTACGCTCTTGTGGCGGGCGATCTTCCCCCATTGCTAGGGGCATTGATTCGCCTGACAGTCGGTGTACTTGCTGTGATGTTCATTATTCCTTTTGTTGAGAGTAAGCCTTACTCATCTATAAAAAGAGATTTATGGGCAATGACGAAACTCGACAAACTTTGGCTATCAGGGGCGATATTTGTTGGAACGTTTTTGGCGTTGTGGCTTCAACAAGTTGCGTTGAAAAATGCTAACCCTGCTATCGCACAAACGTTGATAGCGACTAGCCCAGTCTTTATTTTGGTGATTTATGCCTTACAAGGGGAAAGAGTCTCAAAACAGAGTGTTATTGGGACAATTGCTGCTTTAGGTGGAATCTCTCTTTTTTTCTATCAATAGTTCTTTTTCTATTCTATCAATGGTTCTATTTTTCTATAAGTAGCGGCATGCCGGTCCATTGTGACCTTAGAGAGAGTGAAGGAGCAGACCGTTATTTACATAGTATGAATACTACTCTGTACATACTTGATTTCGGCCATTAGCTTTAGCTCGGTATAAAGCTTTGTCTGCTCGGTAGAAGGTGCGTTGAGTATTTTCTCCCTCGCGATGCATAGTGATACCAATACTGACGGTTAAGCCTCGCTCTCCCAATATCTCATGCCAGCCGAATTGGAAAATGCGTTCTCGATAATTTTCAGAGTGCATTTCTGCTTTTTCAAGATTGGTGTTCTCAAGAATGACCAAAAACTCTTCACCACCAAACCTGACGCATGACGCGCCTTTAAACTTAAAGTAAGAGTGTAGCTCTTGAGAAACACTGACAATCGCTTTATCACCGACTAGATGGCTAAGCTCGTCGTTAATCGATTTGAAGTGATCTATATCGACAACCATCAACGCGAAAGGTGTTTCGTGCAGCAGCATATCTTTAAGCTTTACATCTAACCATCGTCTGTTATGCAAACCTGTTAGTGGATCGGTGAATACATCTTGTTGTAGCTGAGCAACGGCATTTTTGTGTTGTTCAGTGGTTTCTTTTAGCTCTCTATTCTCTTGTTCAGAAAGTATGAGCTTTAGTTGTAATTCAAAACGTGATAGTCGGCGTAGTTGGCTGGCACCAAGCTCGCTAATAGGGATCTGTTTCATGAGATCCGTTTCAATCCGGAAGCCTTTTTTCTCGTAGTTCAACGCTTCTTGAAAACGTCTTTGATCCATACATACATCACTCAGGGAGTCGTAGAAACGTTTGGCGAGCACAGGTGATGAATATTCGTTCACACGTTTGTCTGTATTCGAAAGAATCATGCTGGCGTATTCTTGTTTACCATTCGCGTTGAAGCAATGCGCGAGTTCTAGACGCGTCATGATAGAAAGCCAACTTGCTTGGGTGTTGTTAGCGGAATAGTGAACTTTAGATAGGCAGCGTAGTGCATCGTGATACTTTTTCTTGGCGCGGAGCACTTTTGCTTGATAAAGCAGTATCTGAGCGGTGAGTAGCTTGTCACTTACCAAAATACTCAGTTCTTCACATTCGTTCAGTAAATCATTGGCCGCAGTAATGCGGTTGAGCAACAAGAGGCTAGCCACCATATGTAGTTTAAATTTGAGTCGCAGTGAACGACTACTTATCGCATGGTCAATGCTATTTATTTTTTGGTAATAACGTAAAGCTCGGTTGTGATCACCATAGGCGTCACACAGGTTGCCCATACCTAAAATGGCCATTACGTACTCATCGATGTAGCCGTATTCAACAGCGATTGACGACGAACTTACGAACTCATTCAGTGCAGAGGTGTAATTACCAATTTCAACTAAGCGATCACTTAGGCTAGTCTTGACCGTAAGAATATCTTCTATGTCAGTGGGTAAATGCAGTAAGTCGAGAGCAAGTTTCAACTCTTCTATACTGGTTTGGTTTTGTTGCAACTCAGCACGATATTCAGAGCTGATAATATAACAGTGTGCTTGTTCTGTTTTTGTTGTTGAAACGTGCTGACGAATATGATTCCAGAATATGATCGCCTCTTCACCAGAAACCGATGACGGGTCTAAACCAGCATCCGTGATCTTGCTTAATAGGATTTCCATCATAATCTTACCTTTGCATCGTCTTCTTCAAGTTGTTCAAGAGTAAACGGGAACGTCAATATGTCGTTGAGACTAACGGTAGGTTTCGAACCTTTTAGCCCTTTTCTGTGCCATGGGTATATATCAAGCATAGTGGTAAGGGTTTGAAAAGTTTGCTCTGCGGCCTCTCCTTTTTCGGAAAGCATAAGAGCAACACGTTCTGAACTTAACCTTGAAATGAAATCGTTTTGGTTACATAAAGTGTGAGCAATTTCGGTGCAGATATCTAAGTAATCGGTATCGATGTGCTGAAACATAATAATGCTGTGGTTTGAACGTTTGAGCTCTGTTTTAAAGAGCACCAGTTTCTCCCACCAAAAGGTTTCAGAAACGACATGAGAAAGGTGTTTTTCGGGGTCATACTCGTGTTGACCACGAATACGATTAATCAGCTTTCGAGCTCTCTGCTCTAATTGACGCTTTGAACTGCGTGCTTTATCTAAACCGACTCGGGTGGTTTGCTCTCGAAGCATATCGATAGAATACTGGCGATACTTTTTAAAAGCGATTAACGCTACTTTAAACTCTTGGTTTTCTTCTGCAACGAGAGACTGTTGGTAACAAATTTGACTAAGTAACTCACCGTTATCGAATTCGTTTGCAGATTGTTCGGCGAGTCTGAGCAGTTCTGCCGCTTGCTCTGGCCTTTTTCTTAGGAGCTCTAATCGAGCACGGCTGATGTAGGAGTGTGCCTTCATCCATACTAGATTGTGTTTTACTGCCAGATTATGTGCTTTGGCTGTCGCGCGCTCTGCGTCATCCAAACGTTCAAGGCCAAGTAGTGCTAAGCCTCTGAAATCCCATACCTCTGCATGCCAAGTATTATCTTTATGATCTTTTAATGCTTCTTCTGCACCGTCGAGTACCGACAGCATTTCAACATAGTTGTTGAGCAGATAGTAATCCCAAGCGAGCAGTATCCTGGCTTTACCTTCTAACCAACCAATACGGCTGTTGTTAGCGACTTTCACGGCGAGCTGGTGGGTAGAGCGGGCTAGCTTATATTCATGGGTCATCCGCCAAATATTGCCGAGGCCAATGAGACATTCAATTTGAATTTCGACTTCATCAACCAACGCGGACTGCTCTAATGCATTGATCCAGAATTGTTGGGCGGAGTAGTACTTGGCTTGCCCCCAAAATTGGAGCGCGTGTAAATGGAGTATTTCAGGGAGAAAAAGATCAGTATCTAATCGGCTTTGTCGTTTGAGGGCTTCTTTGATGTACTTTAAACCTTTCTGGTAGTCCATTAGGTTCCAGCAGCATCTGGCCATTAACATCAGTGACTGGATCGCGCCCTCTTCAAACAGAACTTGCTCTGACCTCACGAGGCATTGCTGTGCAATCTCTAAGATCACCAATGGTTCAGAGTCGACGCGAGTTTTGAGTTGTTCTAGTTCTGTTTCGAGAAGGTACTGATTTTTGTCCAAGGCTTAGATCCATAATTATCGAGCATATTGATAGCACAACCATTATAAGAGTGTGATTTAGGATAAACACTAATTATCTTTCTTAGAGCGTTAAAGGAACATCTATCTTTTACAATTATGGGGGATACATCATGTTGCTACTTTTAAATCAACGAGTTCCCGAATAAATCGCTACATGTTCTATTTCTATGAAAGCAGTTGCTTTAGGGTCAATGGTTGCTCCGCGACACCTAAACGTTGCGCTGCAGTAAGCCCTTGCTTATCTTGGTAGCACAGATTGTGCCAAGCTCTAAATATGTCGAGTAATGGAAGAATTCCCCCAGGACGAAGTTTACGTCTAGGTTCATTAATGAAGCTATCAAATAAGACTTGAAAACGCTGTTGATAGAACTTAGTTTGCTGTATTGAGGCGATATTAAACCACTGTTTTGGCTCGGGATTACTACCAGTTAGATAGCAAATTCCTTTTTGATTATAACCTTGATTTGCGATAGCCCAACGATCACGCCACCAACTCATATGAACAATGTCGATTTTTTCAAAACTTTGACCATCTTGCCAGCCCGAATCTTCCTCTACATACATAAGGTCAATATTTTGACTCTGGATGCGCGGCAAACATACGCTTAGGGCGGCAGACCTTAGTAATGGGTCTTGTGGCATATAGATAGCGACGTGTTTATTCTCATCACACATATCAAGTACATGTAGAAAGTGAGCATAGGAGGTGTAAGGTGGTCGAACTAACGCCCCTTTCGAAGGGTAGCTAAACGTGGTGAGGTTACCCATAGGATCCTCAACGTTTCCTCTCGCAAGAATTACTTGGTATTGCTGTTCAATGCGTTCTTTCAGTTTGTCAGAGGGCTGAGGTATTTCTAGGTTAGCTTCTGAAGAGTGTTCTTTGGATACAAAGCGCGCAACATCATCATAAGGGTTATGATCAACATTCCCTGACGGTTCTTCATTTTGAGAGTAATTAACGTGTTGGCAAAGGATATAACCGGAATGGGCCTCGCCAGTCGCGATCCAAACGACGCCATTATTACTTTGCGGCTGCAAGCGCTGATAATGGGAAGCGAATTGATAGTCTTGAGCATGGTTAACCCATCGTGCATCTATCATCGCTAACTTGCGACGACAACGGCTCGCGATATGGTCAACATGATCGTAGAAAGTCTTGGGGTTGATATCAAGCTTTCTACAGATTTCACGAACGGAATAGCCCATGAACAATAAGCCCATAAGGTTTTCTTGAAACTGAAGTTTTTTATTGGATCCAGACCACTTGTCAACGAAGGTGGATTGACAGTCTTTGCATCGATATCTTTGCTTGTCGCCACTATAGCCAAAGGCATGATAAAGGTGCTTGTGGGTATGGACCGATAAGCCGAAATTATCGCAATCATCATTGCGACAAGCAGGAAGGCCATCGCTGTGAAGTTGTCGTAGGCGATGAAGTTCGCTTAACACTTCACGATTGTTAAGTAAG
This sequence comes from Vibrio sp. RW, assembly GCF_027587105.1. NCBI lineage: Bacteria > Pseudomonadati > Pseudomonadota > Gammaproteobacteria > Vibrionales > Vibrionaceae > Vibrio > Vibrio sp. RW. The sequence continues at coordinate 188,073 of NZ_JAPPTM010000001.1, read as the reverse complement.
GGGGGGAAAGCTCCACACTCACGACAAACCATCGCTGGACGCTTAGGATTCGCATGTTGCAAAACATATCGTTTTGCATCGCTCAAGCCAAAGTTGTCACACGCCAATGTTTTACAAAAGTTGAGTTGTAATCCATCCGCATCTTTTGGCAGCTTGTCGTTGGACACAATCGCCCCCTCGGGGTTATTTAGGCAGCCAAGCGAACTTGGCTGCGTGGTATTGCGTTTCAAACTATCTATTAGCAAAAATACAGTTAGTGTTAGAAATGCATCTATTGTCTAATGATTAGATGTTGATTGCAGTCTCTAAAGCGACTTTCATCATGTCGTTGAACGATTTTTGACGCTCTTCTGAGCTTAGTTTCTCACCACGAATAATATGATCAGAAACTGTCAGAATAGTCAGTGCTTTAGCACCTAGATCCGCAGCAACACCGTAAATACCAGCCGCTTCCATATCAACACCAAGAATGCCTAGTTTTTCCATTTTTTCGAAAAGGTCAGCTTCTGGTGTGTAGAAAAGGTCTGCAGAAAATACGTTACCTACTTTTACTGGAACTTCCTGCGCTCGTGCTTGATTTACCGCTTCTTCTAGAAGATCGAAATCAGCGATAGCTGCGAAGTCGTGGTTGTTGAAACGAATTCGGTTAACTTTTGAATCGGTAGATGCACCCATGCCAATAACAACGTCCATTAGTTTAACGTCGTCACGTACTGCGCCACAGCTACCAACACGAATAACATTTTTGACGCCGTACTCAGCGATAAGCTCATGTACGTAGATGCAGCATGATGGAATACCCATACCGTGACCCATTACAGAAACTTTTTTACCTTTGTAAGTGCCTGTGTAACCAAACATGTTACGAACGTCACAAACTTGCTTCACATCATCAAGGAATGTCTCTGCAATGTATTTTGCGCGAAGCGGGTCGCCTGGCATAAGTACTGTTTCTGCGAAATCACCAGCTTGCGCGTTAATATGAGGGGTTGCCATGGTCGTTCTCCAAAGTTTAAACGGTAATGATAGGAACAAGATTGAGTAAATTACCGATTCTGTTGAATTGAATTCATTTTGTTGAGGCAATATTAGCGAGTTAAAACGAGGCTCCATGAGATGTTTGTCACAAAATGGTTCTGCACTTACAGTTTTATTATTATAGATAACTAAATATGTTGAAATCGTAAAGGCAATCGATTTTGTGTGGTTAAATCGCTTGGAATCAAAAGAAGAACACGCATATTAAGAGCAAGATGGATATGCATTTACGTCAACTAATCATTGTAGAGACGTTTTATCAGCGATAATCTAAACTTTGATAAAAGACAAACCAAGGAATTGTATGTCCTATTGTGCTAACTCGACGCTTTTGATCTCTATGAAAACACAACTACGTAAGATCGCGCTGTTTGCCGTGAAAACGACTTTGCTTGTAGGAGTGACGACGGCTTCATCGTGGGTGTCAGCGGCGACTTTTGAGTTACCTTCTGCTGAAAGTCGTATCGTAGGCAGAATACAGCAACATGAAGTTGTTGAGGGTGAAACGTTAGCGATTATAGCAAAGCAGTACGATATTGGATTTCTTTCGTTGATGGCGGCAAACAAAGGAGTTGACCCTTTTCTTCCAAAGGTAGGTTATGTATTAAGTATTCCTAGCCGTTTAATTTTACCGGACACTCCAAGGGAAGGGATTGTCATTAACCTTGCAGAGCTAAGGTTGTATTATTTTGAGCCTACTAGAAATCTGGTCCATGTTTTCCCTGTCGGAATCGGGCGGGTGGGGCGTGATACTCCAGAAATGATCACCAAGATAAGCCAGAAAAGACCAAACCCGACTTGGACCCCTCCCAACTCAATTCGTAAAGAGTATCTAGAGAAGGGAATTGAGTTACCACGAGTGGTTCCCGCAGGGCCGGAAAATCCGCTTGGTGAATATGCATTAAGACTTGCATATGGTATCGGGGATTATTTGATACACGGCACGAACAAAGATTTTGGAATAGGCTTGCGAGTCAGTTCTGGGTGTATCCGTATGGAACCTAAAGATATTGAATGGCTCTTTGAGCAGGTCAGCCGTGGTGAGCAAGTCACAATAATTGATGAGCCGATTAAAGTATCACTCGAACCAGACAGAAGTGTGTTCGTTGAAGCGCACGAACCATTGACGAGAAGTGACGGTTCTAAGAAATCTCTACAAATTCCGGTTGAATTGAAATGGTGGCTTGAAGATGCAGAGCTGCCTAACTCAAAAGCGAAAGCGGTTATCTTTGCTCAAAATGGTGTGCCTGTTGAGATAGCACCACCTGTGATTGAGTTTTAATTCGATGACTCCTGTGGAAAGCGATACGGCGTTCCTCTCTCCTTAATCTTCATTTTTTATTTCAAATAAAAGCACCACTTCCGTTAAGAGGTGGTGCTATCTAATTACTGCTTTTTACTTCTACGACTTATTTGATTTAAAGCTCAATAGCGCTTGTATCTCAACTACTTCGTGTAAGACTCTGCAATGTTGTCGATACGGTCGTTAGCACGATCCGCTTCTTCTTTTGCTGCCATAGCGGCTGCTTCTGCTTGTTGAGCTTTCATTTCGGCTGCAGCTTTGTCGTTTTTAAGTGATTCAACTTCGTTGCTTAGTTCAGCAACTTGGTTCGTTAATAGATCCATTTCTGACATTGCAGCTTCTTCTGGCTCAGAAGAACAACCAGCTAGAATGAAAACTGAGGCTGCAGCTGCGATTAATGTCTTATTCATAAGAACTCCTTGCTTATTTATCATCAAAAGATGCGCTATACATTTTTTATCATATAGTCGCTTCATTAATGATTGTAGCGACTAATTTTTTAAGCGCAAAATCAATAACTAAAGAAATTGTTAAATTTTTGAGGTAATTAGCTAGCTATCACAGTCTGTTTCATTTTTGAGATGGCGATATTGGAATCGATTTTTGTCTCATTTAGTAGAGCTATCCCTTTGTTAGCAATGCATACAATGCACCAGTGAACTCATAGATAACGGGATAAATTTACTGTGATCTCTATCCTTAGAAAGCACTTTCGCGGTATCATGTCACGTTAAAATAATTTTATTCAATACCATCATGACTGGAGAGTCCTTTGCACTTTAAAGATTTAGGCTTAGATAATCGCTTACTGAAGAACTTAAAACATTACGACTTTAAGAAAGCGACAGAGATCCAATCGAAAGCGATCCCTGTTGTTATTGCCGGTAAGGATCTATTAGCTTCATCAAAAACGGGATCAGGTAAAACATTGGCGTTTGTGTTGCCAATGATACACAAAGCATTAAAAACCAAAGCGTTTTCTGCTCGTGATCCTCGTGGTGTAATTTTGGCTCCTACTCGTGAATTAGCGAAGCAAGTCTACGGCGAATTACGCAGCATGCTTGGTGGCCTATCTTATGAAGCGGCACTGATCTTAGGTGGTGAGAACTTTAACGACCAAGTTAAAGCATTGCGTAAATACCCTCGCTTTATCGTGGCGACTCCAGGCCGTCTTGCTGATCACCTAGAACATCGTTCATTGTTTCTCGATGGCGTTGAAACGTTAATCCTTGATGAAGCCGACCGTATGCTTGATCTCGGCTTCGCACCAGAGCTGCGTCGTATTGCCAATGCCGCTAAACATCGTCGTCGTCAGACACTAATGTTCTCTGCAACGTTAGATCACGCCGAAGTAAATGGCATTGCGAATGAAATGCTAGACGCACCTAAGCGAATCTCTGTCGGTGTTTCTAACGAACAGCACCTTGATATCACTCAGAAGTTCTACCTGTGTGACCATCTAGATCATAAAGAAGCGATCTTGGATCGTGTGATTGAAGAAGCTGAATATCGTCAGGTGATGATCTTTACAGCAACTCGTGCAGATACTGATCGTTTAACAGAAAGATTGAACGAGAAGAAGCTTAAAGCGGTGGCCCTGAGTGGCAATCTAAACCAAACGCAACGAAATGCCATCATGAGCCAGTTCGAGCGTGCGGTTTATAAGATCTTAGTAACAACAGACGTTGCTTCACGTGGTATTGATATTCCAAATGTAAGCCACGTTATCAACTTTGATATGCCTAAGCATACGGAAGAGTATGTTCACCGTGTTGGTCGTACTGGCCGTGCAGGCAATAAAGGTGATGCGATTTCTTTGGTTGGCCCAAAAGACTGGGATAGTTTTAAGCGTGTTGAACTATATTTGCAACAAGACCTGACTTTCTCTGTACTAGAAGGTCTAAAAGGCAAATTCAAAGGCATTAAACCACGTAAACCTGCTTTTGCTAAAGGTGCTCCAGCGAAGAAGAAAACGAACACTCAAGCTAAGAAAACACCTAAGAAACCGGTTAAGCGCGATAAGAGCTTCCACAAGAACGTGGCTGTGGGCGATACTGTTTTTATCCCTAAGAAGAAAGTCGCACCAAAAGTGGACGACGAGTAACCAATCAGTGTGAGATAAACTGACGTAAATAAAAACCGCCGAGAATGGCGGTTTTTTTGTATCTGAAGCTTATTTGTATCGACTTTTGCTATTGAAGGCGCCACCAATTGAAAAAGTGAACTAAAACAGGGGAACCTTTCATTTACGTTTGACGGTCATTTCAATGATTAGAAATCGAACGTCGAGAATGAATACGCCAAGATATGATCTGCGATGTATTTGTGCGTTGCTGTCGTTGGGTGTGTAACTCCCCAAAATACATAACTGTCAGAACCATATGTAGCACAATCGTTTGTTAGGTTATGGCTTTGCAAATAGTCGGTTGATGAGCTTCTGCTAATATCCAGGCAAGCGTCACTCGCATTTCGAAATCCATGCTGCTCTGGGTTATCGGTAATACTTGCGAAGAGTGCATTTGCGTCAAACAGTACCACGTTTTTTCCCATGCTTTGGTAATACTCGGCTTGGGTTTTGATAAATTTATTGAACTCCAAAATCTTGCCACGAACTTTGATAATTTCTTGCTCTGTCGAGTATTTGAATTGCGGAGCCTCTGTGGCATCTGGCAATGTGAACAGCAAGATATTGTTTGCACCAGACTCTGTTAAGCGGATCAAAGCGCTGCTGAAATCGGCTTTGACATCAGCGACTTCTCGGTTGTAATTCATGAAATCATTGAGGCCAAATTCTAGAGTAAACAGTGAATTCTCCGGACGATAGTTTTTAGCTAATTTCATATAGGTTAAGTACGACGTTACCTGGTCATAAACGCCAGTCAGCGCAACGTATTGATTAGTCCCGGCCGCTCCACCGACAGCCCAATTATACAACGGGACATCTTTGGCTTTTGCTAAATACTCAGTCCAGACGAGCCCGTTTGAAAAATGGCCTAAAAACCATGAGTTAGCATTGGGGAAAATCCATTGAGAGCCATTAAATAGGTTCCCTGTATCTGAAAGGCTATCACCAAAAGTGACAATGCGATTAATGGTATTGGATTGGACAGCGTTATCGTTGGTCCAGATGGAGTGGTTGTAAGAGAAGCGATTGTCTGCCGCAAAGTAGGTGATATCTGCGACGTCATGTTGGATGTCGAGAGTTTGTTCACAACGCTCTTTGATTTCGGATTGAGGTACATCGCTGTAGAACATGTTTTTGAAGGAAACAGAAGACCACCAATATCCGTTAATCGTGTAATCATCGCCATTTTCTTTTTTTGCCCATTGCCAATCTGTACCTGGAGAGTCGTGCGATGCATCGGTTCGGTACCAACATCGAACATACGAATAGGTTTCTGAACCCTGTGTGCTGAGAACCTGCGCGGATGTGATGGATTGCGGTGTTGGCACCGAATCTTCAGTTGCATAAGCACCAAAAGGTATAGTTAACGCGAGTATTAAAGCGGTATTTTTCATCACTGGATCTCTTGTTGTATTTAGGTAAGCCAAACAAAGACGTTGTTGCTTGTTTATAATTGAACATCTGTGTAACTGGTACGACCTATACCTAAAATCAATAACTTACGTCAATGCATTCGGGCTTGTTTCGATTCATAACTGGCATAAACATCAAATTTTCAACGAGTTTTCAGTTGTGCAATCACCAAGGTAAGAGACGGAATGTGCTAATTTATCTTTTGTCTTACGAGTAACAATTATCGATGTTAATTGCAGCTGTTTAATTTAAGTTAGAAATCACAAATATCGATCCCTTATTTTTTATTTTACAAAATTATAACCTACGGTTCTTTTACTCATCAGAGGTCTAATCTGTTCAAGGAAAGAACATTGAAAAAGATATTCATTTGGGCAATTACCTACCTATTTTGCTTTAGTGCCTATGCTGGTTCGAGTGCTTCGGCATTGGAAGCAAGCGGTTACACTGAAACGAAATATCCTATTGTGTTAGTACATGGGTTATTTGGTTTCGATACCTTGGCTGGTGTTGATTACTTTTATGGCATACCAGAATCTCTAGCGAAAGATGGCGCGAGCGTATACGTCGCTCAGGTATCGGCGACCAACAGCTCTGAAGTTCGAGGGGAGCAGTTACTTGCTCAAGTTGAAACGCTTATAGCAGCGACGGGGGCGAGTAAGGTTAATTTGATAGGGCATAGTCATGGAGGACCGACAGCCCGTTATGTCGCGTCGGTTCGCCCTGATCTCGTCTCGTCTGTTACGAGTATCGGTGGTGTCCATAAAGGCTCAAAAGTGGCCGACCTAGTACGTGGAACTGTCGCAGAAGGCTCACCAACAGAAGATATTGCCGTTAAGCTAGCTGGTGGGTTAACGACACTTATTAACTTGTTGTCTGGTGGTTCAGACCTGGACCAAGACGGGCTTGCTTCCCTAGAAGCCCTGACGACAGAGGGCTCATTGGCGTTTAATCAGTTTTACCCTGAGGGGGTTCCTACCTCTGAATGTGGTGATGGTGAGTGGCAGGCGAGTAATGGCGTTTATTACTATTCGTGGACAGGATCTTCCAATTTTACCAACCTTCTTGATCCTACCGATGGCGCTATGACAATTCTTGGTTTAGCGTTCAATGAACCTAATGATGGGTTAGTCGGCACTTGCAGCGCGCATTTAGGCAAAGTGATAGGGGATGACTACAAAATGAATCATCTCGATGAGATCAATGGAATGCTGGGTATTCATCACCTGTTTGAAACCGATCCGGTGACTTTATATCGTCAACACGCTAATCGATTGAAGTTAAGTGGCCTGTAGTTCGCAGTGTCATTGATTAAGATAACAAGGAAACCATGATGACAAAGACCGCCATTTTTTCGATAACTACGATAGCCCTGATGAGTATAGCGGCGGTCTTTTTATATGTAGAAAAAGACGATTTGAAATCAAACAATAATAGGGAACAAGAGGGCTCTTCATTGAAAATAGCTTCGCAGCAAGATACCGATATTGATACAGCTTCAACCAAAGACATGATGGAATATTTCGTATCAGGTAATACACAGTTAACCCTTGAAGATATTCGGGCTAACGTCGAGAAACACTACGCGCAATCACAAGTTGCAGTTGTTGATGAAGCACTATTTTCAAAATATATAGCGTATAAGTCGGCACTGGCTTCACTGGATGTGGGGGTTAACATTGTCTCAATTTCCGTTGAGGATTTACGTCTGCTTAATCAAGCGCTGCTCGACCTTCAAGCTCAGTTTTTTAATGAGGGCGAGATAAGTATCCTGTTTACGCATGATAATCGAATGAGGGAGATCGCTCTTGAAAAGTTGTTACTTAAACAAGAGGGGTTGCAAGGGGAGGAGTACCAGCAGCGGCTTGAGTTATATATGTTAGATCAGCCTGATTATGTGCAGTCGAGTTTTACAAACCAGAGATTACTGCAACAGCTATCAAATTCCGAGGACATGGATCAGCAGGACAAATATTTGCTGAGAAATGAACTCGTGGGTGAAAAGGCTGCTCTGCGGCTTGAAGCACTTGATAAGCAAAGAGCGGACTTTGAAGGAACCCTAGAAATATATCTTACAGAACGAAATGAGATTTTGGATGATTCAGTACTCTCGGCACTTGAACAACAAGAGAGGATTACTCAACTCAGGAATACACATTTTCTGCCACAGGAGTTTAGAAGAGTAGAAGCGATTGAAAGAATCAGAGCAGCAGAGCTTAGCCAGTAACATTTTCCCAGAATCAAATAGTCACTATTTTTCCTAAATGTTAGCTAATTAATTGATTATAAAAGGAGTAAGCTCCCAACCACGTAGACTCATTACCCCTCCAATATTTCAGTTCATTGCAAGCCCAACCGATCGTTAATTGACACATTACCCGTGATCCCTGTCACATAAGTATGTAAATGATAATTGATCTCATTATCGTTTGGGTGCAGTATACGCGAAATTTATTAAATTAGCGTGTGGATTTGTTGTATTTATGAAAGCGTTTGTGTTGTTAGTTTTTGTTCTCGCACTCTCGGGAACGGTTAGCGCTTCTGATGAGTTCTCTTGGCTTAAGGATGATTCACGTAGCGCTAGCAAAGCCCTCGATTATCTCTATAAGCAAAATGATAGGACTCATCTGTATCAAAAAAAAATTCGATCTCTGAGTGAATCTCTACAACAAGATTGGCAAGACAAGTGTCCGGTACGTGCCGATAAACCATGGCAGGAAATCAGTGGGTATGAGTATGCGATCCTAAACCGGAATGGTAAAAGAACCTTACTGTCTCGATTAGTTGGGAGTGAAGATTCAACCGAGTTGCTTAACATTGACGCTCGAGCTGCTGATCTCGACTATTACCAGCTCGGTGCTTGGGCATTAGACCCAACCAGAACAAAGCTTGCAATAGCAGAGGATGTAAGCGGTGCAGAACAGTACCGAGTGAGTGTTGTCGATCTTAAAACTCATCAAGTGACACCTATTGCTCAAAATGTAGACCGCTCACTGGCGTGGTCGAAAGGCGGTCAGTTTCTGTATTTGATTGAACTTGATAAGCAAACGTCTAGACCTTTTGCGTTAACGAAATATTCCTTAAACAAGTCAAAGCCAATTCGCCTAATTGAAGAGGCAAATTCCGCATGGTTGCTTTCGTATTACCTTTCCAGTGATAAGCAATTTGCTGTGGTTCAGGCAAACAGTGAAAACTCCAGCGAGCAACGTCTACTAAACCTTGATACAGGCGAGCTCTCCAAACCGCTTTTGTCACGTAAAACTGGGGTGGAGTACTACGTTGATGTTGTTGGTTCTACTTTGTTCGCGAATAGCAACCATGTTCGCCATGGTTTTGCTTTTTACTCCGTGCCGCTCAACCTAGCTTCGAATACTCATCATTGGCAAGTTATCTTTGAACCGAATGACGGGGCTAGAATCAGTAACTTTTACTTGTTTGAGTCTGGTGTCGTGATTATTAGTCAAAGTGGAGCAATTCAGTCTTTACACTTTTTCGATACGGATAACCGCCATCGAGCAAGTCAGCTGCTAGCAAAGCCGGGTCAAGTTGCTTGGGTAAGCCAAGTGGGTGACTATCAAAGTAATAAATTGCACATTCGTAGTATGTCGTTGATTCAGCCAGCAAAGTGGGAACGGTTGAACACTGGCACTCTAAAACGAGAAGTCTTCTCTCAGGATCATTACCCAGAATATCAAAAATCTAAATATCACACAGAGCAAATTATGGTGGACTCTGATGGGGTAATGATCCCGGTCACTTTGGCTTATCGTAAAGATAAACTTACCGATACCACGCCTGTGTTTTTGTACGGGTACGGGGCTTATGGCGTGACGATGAAGCCCTATTTCATGCCACAAATTACGAGCTTACTTGATGAAGGTGTTATTTATGCGATTGCACATGTTCGTGGAGGCGGATTTTATGATGAGTCTTGGTATCAAGCTGGGAAAGGAATAAACAAAAAGAATGCCATTTCGGATTTCGTTGCCACTGCGCGAGATTTGAAAATGTATCACCAAGGTCAGCGATCTATTTACGCGATGGGGGGAAGTGCTGGAGGCACTCTGGTTGCTGCAGCATTAAATGAGGCTTCTGACTTGTTTGATGGTGCGGTCCTGAAAGTGCCATTTGTTGATGTTGTGAATAGCATGTCTGACTCGTCGTTACCTTTAACTGCTCAGCAGTACGGTGAGTGGGGAAATCCACACATTACTGACGAATTGAACGTGATGCAGCAATACGATCCTTTTTTAAACCTTCGTGAACAAAATTACCCACCGATATTGATTCAAGTTGGTCTTAACGACCGCCGCGTTCCCTATTGGGAAGGGGCTAAATATTACGCAAAATTAAGCGAGCTAACGACTGGAAACGGGCCTTATCTATTGTCGACAAACTTTACTCAAGGACATTCGACAGACAGAAGACGCTCCTTAGTACAACAAGCGTTTGAATACGCATTCCTTTTATCACTTACCCTGAAAGACATTAAAGCGGAGCAGTAAATGAAGCTTTCCCCCCTATCAGCGGCAGTACTGAGCGTACTTGCTGTCAACGTCGTGCACGCCGAATCTGAGGTATACCACTTTGAAGAAGTGCTCGTAACGGCGAAAAAAATAGAGCAACCGTTATCTGAAGTCGCAGGTTCAGTAGCCGTGATCACGGGTGAAGATCTAGAGAAAAAAGGCGCAACAGAGCTTTATGATGCAATAAAGAATGAACCTGGAGTCAGTGTTTCTGGGGGAGCTGGTCGACCTCAAAACATTACGATTCGCGGTATGACAGGCAACCGGATTTTGATTGTGAAAGACGGAATAAAGTCTGCTGATGGCTTTGGGGCAAATGACATCAACGACAAAATAGGGCGTAACTCGTTTGATATGTCTAACTTGGAAAGTATTGAGGTTATAAAAGGGGCGAGTTCATCCGTCTACGGTTCAGGCGCTATCGGTGGCGTCGTGGTGGTTAGGACGAAAAAGCCGGGAGAATACCTCGACGACAAAGATTTCTATAGTGACGTCTCTGCAACCTATACCGGTATCAGTAATAAATACAAAGGCGCGACAAACCTTGCCTTCCGTTCGGGGAAATTCGAAAGCTTGGTCAATCTTTCTTATTGGGAAGGTGAAGAAACCCGTAATTTTGATGAAGACCTATATAACCGAAGTATCGATGGCGTCGGTGGTGGCTACACCCTGAATTACTGGTCAAGTGATGCCTTGATGTTCAAAGGCAATGTTGAGTACTACAAAGATAATCTAAGTCGAAAAGAAGGATCCTCTAAGATCCAAAAAGACGGAAAATGGGACACTGAAGATTTTGATCAACAGTCTTATACCGAGACGTTTTCTGCGTATGCGGGGTTTGAGTACCTACCTGCCAATACTTGGTTTGAGGAATTAGATGCCAAGATCTATTGGCGCGATATGACTAATGAAGATACCACCAATCGTTTGATGTCTCGAACCAACAACAACGTTTCTGAGTTACGTAGAACGATTGATTTTCGTGGTTTTACGGATCAACTTCTGGGTGCAAACGCTGATTTTATTAGCGCATTTCAACATCACGACATGAGTCATACGCTGTCTTATGGTTTGAATATGGAGTCGAACCTTCATGAGCGCCCTAGCCAATCTTCTGTTTTAGACTGGAATGGAGTGTCACTTAACACGGATGTGCCTTTTGCTCCAGCTCGTTCGTACAATTTTGCTGCTTTTATCCGTGATGCGATTGAGATTGATGATTGGACTGTGACAGCAGGTGCCCGTTTTGATTTACACCAGTTGAAGCCTGAATCACAGAACTCGATTAATGGCTATGAAGTGAAGGAGCAAAATTCGAGTGAGTTTTCTCCTAGCTTATCGGTTGGCTATCAGCTAACGGAATCATTAAATACCTACCTTTCGTACGATCACGGGTTTAGATCACCAGGCTATGACAAAATTTATGGTTATCAGAATCATGATTTTGTCCCAATTACCCCATTTGTCATTGTGCCAAATATGGATTTAGAGGCCGAAACCAGTGATTCATTTGAATTAGGCAGTAAGTTTGACAATGGACAGACGCAATTATACGCCGCCGTTTTTTATCAGAAGTTCGATAATTTTATCGACGTGAAGCAGGTTACATTTGTCCCTGACTCAAATACGGGTAACTACTACAAGCAATACCAAAATGTAAATGGAGTCGAGACATATGGTATTGAGGCTTCTATCTCGCACCGCTTAAGCGAGTTTTGGAGTGTGGGTACCAAAGCCGGTTATGTTGATGGGGAAGATGAGGATGGCGAAAAAGTTCGCACACTAACGCCTTGGGAAGGCAATGCCAGCGTTACTTATGATGACAACGCATTATCAGCGTATGCACAAGTTAATTGGGCACAAGCGATGGATGACGCACCTCAATGTGAAGATGATTTAGGTATCGTTACTGATTGTGCGACCACCTCTGGCTGGGCAAGTGTCGATCTGGGGGTAAGTTACTCTTGGAACTTTGGCTTGGATGTCAGTGCCAATGTGATGAACTTATTCGACAAAGAATATATTCGTTACCAAGACGTTGCGGGTATTGCGAACAGCAATAAAACCTACTCCACAGAACCTGGTCGTTACTTCACCGTCAACGCCAAGTACGCATTTTAAGGAGGATATATGAAAAAGAGTCCTCTTTACTTAGCACTATTATTAGCATCAGTAACCAGCTCTGCTGCTGAGTGGGATTACCCGAGTGGCAATACGGTAGTGACAACGCAACAGGAAGCTAAAGCCTATTTAGAACAAGCTTACCCAGAGGTGGGTACTTTTAGGTTTCGCTATGAAAGCCTGTCTAAATTAGGGCATCACTATAACTTTGATGTGCTAATTGAAGGTGAATATCAACCGCAAAAGTCCGTTGTTTTATCAACTGACACAGATGAACAGGTCTCACGAGTTTTCAGAAGTTTAGAAAATACCGTGTTACTGAATGGAAAGCCAACAACGGCCGCCGAACTGGAAGCTCCCCGCCAATTGGAGGCAGAGCACGCGCCAAGTTTAAGCAGTGGACAAGTTGTGTCGACTCACGTGAATGTGTTCAGCCCTGATTTGAGAACCATGGACAGAGCGGCACCACCAGAACGTTTGTTAACGGATGTGAGCCAGTATCCGAATGTTCCACATTATGTTCAAACTGATGTGGAGGTATTGCGTCATGGCGATGGTATTTACCTTACTAATGCTCGCGTATCCCAAGTTGATGCCACGGCTTTGTTCTCTATTGATCCTGATTCTGGCTCGGTAACAGACCGTGACAGCTCAAATTTTCTCGCCGCGGAAGGTGTCACAAAGTTTGCTGATCTGAACGAGCTTCACAATGTAGATTGGCAAGATACTCGATTCTCGCAATTAATGGTTTTTGCTCATCTTGACCAGTCTTTACGCTATATCAGTAGTTTAGGTTTTGATGTGTTTGATTCACCTCTTGAGTTTGATGGCAGAGGCTTATCAGCAGACAACTCAACCTATTATTACGGTCCTAAAGCCGTCTTGTTTGGTATCGGCGGGGGATCTCCAGACGCATTAGACGGTGATGTGATTTTGCATGAGCTGGGCCATGGGATTCACTATCACATCGTGAAAGATTGGGCATATGGGCATACAGGTGCCATCGGTGAAGGGTTTGGAGACTACTGGGCGGGGAGTTTTAGTTTTCGTACTCAGTATGAAAATGCCCAGACTCGAGGACAAGAGTTCGAGATAGATACTGTTTTTAACTGGGATGGGTACTTTGGTGTAAGGAAGACCACTCGTAGCTTGTGGAACCAAAGAGCACGCTACTTTAGACAAGCGGAGTATCGTCCTCATGAAAGTGTTGCGGGTGAGTTAGGGGATGAACTTTGGTCAACGCCACTATTCCAAGCCCTGAAAGCATCGGTCGAACAGTATGGAGACGTTGCTTTTAAGGAGTTTGATTCAATCGTGCTGGAGTCTATGTACGGCCTCGGTCGTGGATTGAAAATGCATAACCTAGCTGAGAGCACACTGTTTGCGGCTAAGCAGTTGTATCCAAATAGAGATTACGCCGAAATATTGAAGCAAAAATTTGATGTGCATGGGTTGATCATAGAACCATTCAAGATAGAGGTTGCTAGCCGTTATGTCGATCCAGATAAAGCGTTGACGATCGATATATATCCAGCGCTAAGGCATGCTCAGCTCGATGGTCAGATCAATATTTCTGAATTGGTGAAGTCGTTTGTTAGCCCTCCGGTTAACCAACTAACGATTGAAGCGACACTTCCGAAAGGCGAGATGTGTGGTTCTTCAGTCACCATGAATACGAGTGTTGACTATCGATACAGTGACGCACTGAAATCACAAAACTGGCAACATGATTTGTCACTTGTTTATGGCTTACCTGTACTCGAATCCGATATCAAAGAAGTAAACAGCTACCTTCCTGATAGTCGATTTAGCTCGACAAATCAGCCGACCGTTGGCTTTAAAACATTCAATTTCATTCTAAATGGAACGGGTCAGATCGCAGACGAGAATTTCGGACTGTATTTAGATATCGAGCACCCTCGTTTGAGCGATTTAGTGGTCACTTTGATTTCACCGAAGGGAACACGAGTCGATTTGCTTAACCATAATTCGACGCGATTTTCTGGTTTTGATGGTTACTTCACACTCAAGCATGACTCGGTTCTTGATTCGTTTGCGGGTGAGCCGATTAACGGGTCTTGGCGTTTAGAGATCGCCGATTATGTGAATGGTGAAACTGGGAACCTAAAGCGTTGGGGACTCGGCGCTATTTCGAAATACGAATGTGGCGAAACGACGGTTTCACCGCAAGAGCCCGTCGTTGCTAGTGGCGATTCTGGTGGCTCAGCTTCACCCATATTGATTCTATTCATGTCCTTGCTCTCGTTCAGCAGGTCATTTTCTATACGTTACTTGTCTTCAATGGCAAGGCTCTTTAAAAACAAAACAAGAAGATAACTCTATGAAACCTCAATTGACAATTTTGGCCATCTCTTTGGCTCTTGCTGGCTGCGGTGGTTCAGGCGGTTCCGATACCTCTGCATCAGCAGCACCAACCTATACAGTGTCAGGTACAGTGACAGCACAGAATATAGATTTACAAAGTAAGGTCTGCGCAGACTTAAATCAAAACTACATGTGTGATAGTGGGGAACCAAGTTCGACGGCAAACACGAGTGGCGAATTTAGTATCACCAGCACTAAGAAATCGATTTTATCGGTTCCTTTATTAGCTCAAGTGGATTCGGGTATAGCAGCCAATAGCTCGGGTGGTTCTGCATCGTCTTACGCTTACATTGCAGCCCCAGGTTTTCAAAAGACGTCTGGAAATGAGATTAACGGTATCAGCTCACTACTTGCGGGTTATGTGGCTGATGGACTGACAATTGAGAATGCCAATATCAAATTAAAAGCGCAGTTGGCGAAAAGTGGCATCACTATCTCTGGCAATATTCAAGACGATTTATCTGCGTCTGAACTCGCGAGTCTGGAACAAAATGTCGTATCAACTATTAAGGCATTTAAACACTCTAATCGTGCATTCATGCTGGCTCAATTGAGTGCGAAATTTGATAAGAGTGCGTCCGATTATGTGTGGGGAATCCTAGATACTGACCAAATTACGGCTTTTGCAAATTTCCTCGAAGGAGAGCTAAAAGCTGCGACAGCATTGAATGATACTGGTGTTTTACGCTATTTCTCAGATATCGATGACAAACAAGATGTCGTTGAGCCACAGAGCTCCTTCCCAGGTCAAGATGCAGGATATGGCTTTGATAAAACAGAGTTGAATGCCCAAACTGGCAATGGTTTCCAGTTCGCAAAGTTAGATTCAAGTGGTCAGGTGCTTGCTGATGATGCGACCCAGTGGTCTTGTGTTCTGGATCAACGCAGTGGTTTGGTGTGGGAATCTAAAACGGACGATGAAAATTCACTGCAATACAAAGACCGTCTATTAGCACTTGAATTACCTGGGTTAGTAACACCTTATGATCAGGATGTTGCCCTAGCCACGTGTCACACAAAAGGCGATCACGTTTGTACTACCCAAGACTATGTTGAATATATTAATTCCATTAATTTGTGTGGCAAGTCAGACTGGCGTTTGCCAAAGTTCCATGAGTTCTACAACCTTCTCGATTTTGGCGAAACCGAAAAAAATAAAGATGGTGAAGTTTACGGTTTAACTTACAAGTACTTCCCACATCAGACTCTTGGTATTGAATATACGACTTATACTGGTTCGGTATGGACTCAATCCATTACTTATAACCTATATACGAACACTGCCGTTGAAGGTGGCTTCTATTATAACGAAATTGGTACCCAGGGGGCCGATAGAGGAAACGTTGGTCCTCTTGAAATCTATTCAGGTGATGTTGATTCTTCAGCCAATAATGACTCGTACCAATTCCCTGCTCGTCTAGTTTCACTACAAGGTAAATAGCGATGAAAAACTTACTAACTATAACTTTACTTGGTCTATTTTCTGCGGGTGTAATGGCACAAGAGTGCAGTTTAGATATGGAGAAATCTGCGGCTAGTTCGCGTTACATCGCGAATGATAACGGTACGTTTAGCGATGAATCGACGGGGTTGACTTGGATGCGTTGTCAACTGGGAAAAACCTGGGATGCAAAGTCTTTATCCTGTGAAGGAACTGCCGAAACGTATCACTGGCAGAGTGCTCTTGTTATGGTCGAATCTATTAATGATAAGAGCGGTCATCATGCTTTGCATCAGTTTGCTGGGCAGAAAGAGTGGCGTATGCCAAATATTAAAGAGTTGGTATCTTTAAAAGAAGTGGCTTGCCATTCTCCTGCAATGAGTACCAAAGTGTTCGGTGATACGTTCAATTTTGAAACAGGTAACCTAGCCGCTTATTTATGGAGTTCGACTCCAGCGGGTGATGGACAAAACATAGTGACGCTTGATTCAATTAATGGTGAGGTTTACCAGTACAACGCTGCGGAATATAAGTTTAGTGTTTTGTTGGTAGCGGAATGATCATCGAGTAATGTTCTACTAAAAAGGCCGTGGTTTACCACGGCCTTTTTGTTCTATAGGTTTTGGCTACACCTGAGCCTTAAACCTCGAACCTTATACTTTGAAAAAGCCTAACTGCTGCTTCTGTTGTTCAGCTAGGTTAGATAACTCGTAGCTCGCTGCTGCGGCTTGAGTAATACCGGTTACGTTTTGGCTCACCAAGCTATAGATGTTTGAGATATTGCGGTTGATGTCTGATGTCACCTGGCTTTGCTCTTCGGCAGCAGAGGCTACTTGAGTGTTAATTTCTGTCATATCTGTTACTGAGTTGGCAATGCCTGCAAGCGCTGAGCTAACTTCACCTGCTAAGTGTTGGTTACGCTGTAGCATTGACAGTGAACTGTTCATACTCTCGTTTGCGTTACCTGATTGAACCTGTAAGCCCTCGATAATTGTTTGTATCTCTTTGGTTGAATCTTGCGTACGAGCCGCTAGTAATCGTACCTCGTCTGCAACTACGGCAAAACCACGGCCACTTTCACCTGCGCGAGCGGCCTCGATGGCTGCATTCAGCGCAAGCAGGTTGGTTTGTTCTGAGATGCTTTGAATCACTTCGATGACGTTCCCAATTTGTTCAGAGTGTTCTTTCAGTGTGCTTACAACGTTAGCGGCTTCGCTAAGTTGAATAGCCATTTGTTCGTTAGCTTGGCTGCTTTCATTGAACAAGCTCATGCTGTGAGCCGCCATTTCATCTGCTTGTTTCGAAGCCGAATCGGCTTGTACCGCATTTTCGTTAACGTGCGATGCTGTGCTCTCAAGTTGGTTTACAGCAGAAGCGACTTGTTCGACTTCTTGCTTTTCTTGGTCTGAGTTGGCGCTTGATTGAGTCATCACAGTTGCCAACTCCGTCGATGCTGAGGCAACCTCGATACTGATTCGAGACAGTGAACTGACGGTTTCTCTTAACTGTTCAATGGATGTGTTTACGTTTTGTGCAAGGCGTGATACTTCGTTATCTCCACACTCTTCGGCTTTAACCAGTAGGTTACCTTTGGCTACTTCGCGCATGGTTTCTTGAATATTGCTCAGCGGCTTAACAATGATGCCTGCAAGCGTCCAACTGATGACTAATGCAATAGAAAGAACCACTGGCAGGGCTATGGTGGCGGTATCCAGTGTGTTGGTGTGTTGCTGACCATTCACGCTGATTGCTTGAGTAGCGAGGTGGTTAAGTTGTTTTGAAAGCAGGTTGATTGCTTTGACCATTTCATTGCCAGCGTGACGGTATTGGTCAGTGGCAGCTTGATAACGAGCATCGAAATCGGAAGGCTGGGCGTTGGTGTTGTGTTTCATTCTTAATAGAGGAAGCATCGTATTACGTGAGAAATCAACGTAGTGTTCCATGGCCTTACGCATGCCCGCGACTTCGTTTTGCATTCCTTGTACGGTGTCCAATGAATCCAATAGGCGAGTATTCTGATCACGCTTTTGGTTAAGCGTTTCTACTAGAGTTTTTACATCATCAGCGTTAAATAGACTGTAAATTGCTTTAATGCGCATACCGTAGCTGTTGTCGACGATTTCGCTAAGCTCTTCTTTATGTAGGATGAGTTGGTCCGTTGCTGTTGATACATCTTTAAATGCGCTTTCCAGCTTATCACCACCAATAATGATGCCCGCTAAAAGTACTACAACGGAAAATAGCACTGGAATAAGAATCTGTATTTTTATAGATAAGCCACTGAGTAGTTGGCGCATGTATTGTCCCTCTTTGAATAAACGAATAAATGAGAATTGTTCTTATTAGGATTGATTGGCGATTTTAACTAATAAGATTGATAATTCAATCAGTAATGGCTATTGCTTTGATAAATGCGATAGATATTTGATATGCATTATTATTTCTCGTTTTAAATGGCAGTTTGCTAAATATTTCGATCATTAATTTATGGCTGTTTAGTAAGAAATAGTGGCAAGGGTTCGAGATAAGTAAAGCCGTTACTTGAAGTTGAGCAATTAGATTTTTGCGAGAAATGGATGGAATAAGTGAATCAATGGCTATGACTATCAACTGGTGGAGTAGGGGAGAAATGAGTCATTAATCTGTAGTTGTCATATAGGCTTCAATTTAGTGAAACACAACTGTCACATTCAGATTCTAAAGTGGGCACCGTTCAAGCAAAACATAACATTACGGCAATAACGCCACTAAAGGAAATTTGTGATGAAAAAGACAGTTATCGGTGCAATCGCCCTTCTAGGTGCACTAACAGTGACTCCAGCTTCAGCTAAAGAAACTATTTCAGCAGTTGGTTCAAGCAGCGTGACTCCACTGATGGAAGTTTTCTCTGAAACATACATGAAAACGAATTCAAATGTATTTATTGAAGTGCAAGGCCCTGGTTCTTCGGCTGGTGTTAAAGCGGCTAAGAACGGCAGTGCAGATTTAGGCATGTCTTCTCGTAACCTTAAAGACAGCGAAAAAGAAGCAACTCTAGTTGAAGAAGTGGTTGCTCGTGATGGTATCGCAGTCGTTGTTAACCCTAAGAATAGCCTTCCGGGTCTAACCGCTGAGCAAGTAACAGCTATCTACAAAGGCGAAGTTACAAATTGGAAAGACGTTGGCGGTGCAGACAAGCCAATCGTAGCAATCACTCGTGATACAGCATCTGGTACTCGCGGTGCATTCGAAGACATCATGTCTCTTAAAATGAAGATTTCTGGTAAGAAAGTATCAGCAATCTCTCAACGTGCTCAAGTTGCTAACGGTAACGGCGCACTAAAAACAATGGTTGCATCTAACCCTTACGCAATCGGCTACATCTCTCTAGGTACAGTAGATAACTCAGTAAACGCGCTTGCAATTGACGGTACTGAAGCATCTGTGGACAACGTTAAGAACGGCTCTTACAAAGTAGCTCGCCCTTTCCTAGTTCTTTATAAAGAAGGCCAGCCTTCTTCTGAAACTCAAAAGTTTCTAGATTGGATGCTAACAGACGAAGCTCAGTCTTTAGTTGAGAGCAACGGCTACATCTCAATTAACTAATCTAAACCTAAATTAATAATATTGCTCAGCCTACCTTTTCAGGCTGAGCCTTTTCTATCCCACTTCGAGTTAACCCCATGCGCTCATGTTGCGTGCTAGGGATTATCGATATGTGAGACTTGTTATGACCATCGCAACGAATAGTGAACAGCTTATGAATAGCGAAGCGACTCAACTGAAACGCAGCTTACGTCAAAAGAAGCGTGTAGATTGGAAAGAGCGTATTTTTCACGGCTTATTTCTTACAAGCGCAATTATCGGCATTGTATCTCTTGCTGTTATTGCTTACTTCATCGTTAAAGAAAGTATCCCCGCATTCCAAGAAGCGGGCCTATCAGGTATCGTTTTAGGGCAAAACTGGCTACCACCTGCACTTTACGGTGTTGCTACCATGATTGTAGCTTCTGTCGTGTCAACATTAGGTGCGGTCGTTGTTGGTGTCCCTATTGGTGTACTAACGGCAATATTTATTGCGGAAATTGCACCAAAGCGTCTGGCAGACATCATTCGCCCTGCTGTTGAATTGTTAGCGGGTATCCCATCAGTAGTTTACGGCTTCTTTGGCCTCGTCATTATTGTCCCTTTGATACAAAACGTATTTCAAGTCCCTGCGGGTAACACCATTTTGGCGGGAATCATTGTACTCGGTGTGATGATCCTTCCGACAGTAATCACGGTGTCAGAAACGTCCATTCGTGCCGTGCCAAGAACATATAAAGAAGGCTCTTTAGCGTTAGGTGCTTCAAAGATCTTTACCATTTTTAAGCTGCTCGTTCCTGCTGCTCGTTCAGGTATTATGACTGGTGTGATTTTGGGTATCGGTCGTGCGCTAGGTGAAACGATGGCAATCATCATGGTGATGGGTAATGCTCCAGCTATGCCAGAAGGTATTTTGGATTCTGCTCGTACACTGACCGCGAATATTGCAATTGAAATGTCTTACGCAAGTGGTGTTCACGCAAGTGCACTATACGCAACGGGTGTTGTTCTCCTTATTTTCATTATGTCTCTAAATGCGATTCTCCTTTACTTGAACCGCGAGAAGGCGAGGTAAACATTATGTCTTTAGAAAATAACGTAACACCTCAAGCTAAAACAATAATGTCACAAGGCAGCAAGATGGATAGAGTCGCATTAAAGAAAGCACGTGTACGTACAGATGTAGTTCTAAGTGGCTTTATTTGGGCGGCAGCCGCTTTAACTGTTGGCTTCCTGTTCTGGATTATGTGGTACATCCTATCTAACGGTTTACAACACGTAGATTGGAAGTTCATTACTGATGACTACACTCGCACTGGCGATGAGCACGGTATTTTCCCGATGATAATCTCTACGATTTATATGGTTATCGCTTCAATTGCTGTTGCCGCTCCACTTGGCATTATGACGGCAATTTATCTAACGGAGTATGCAAAAGTTGGCAGTCGTTTGGTTAAGATCATTCGTTTTTGTACAGAATCGTTAGCGGGTATCCCGTCGATCATTTTCGGCTTGTTTGGTATGACATTCTTCGTAGCTATTTTAGGTTTAGGCTTCTCTATCCTATCGGGTGCGTTGACCTTGAGTATCCTGATTCTCCCGGTGATTATTCGAACCACAGAAGAAGCGTTGATGGCTGTTTCTCAAACTTACCGTGAAGGTTCGTATGGTTTGGGAGCTTCTAAAATATATACAATCTGGCGTTTGATACTTCCAAGTGCAATGCCAGGTATCTTAACTTCGGTCATTCTTAGTATTGGTCGTGTAATTGGTGAATCTGCGCCAGTATTTTTGACCGCAGGTATGGTTGCTCGTATCCCAGATTCATTATTGGATTCTGGTCGTACACTAACGGTTCACTTATATAAGTTAACGACCGAACTGTTTACCATTGAAGAATGGAATCAAGCATACGGCACAGCAACAGTACTGATTGTTCTTGTACTGCTGATCAACACACTCACTAAGTTGATCGCAAGACGTTTTAATACTGCAACTTACTAAGCAGGTTTTTCTAGAGCTAAATGAGCTCATAAAACAAACACAGTACAGACTTTGACGAATTACGAGATTACGAACATGAACAAATTTAATATTAAAGACCTAGACCTTTTTTATGGTGATAACCAAGCACTTAAGTCAATCAATTTACCCGTACCTGAGCGTCAAGTTACTGCGCTTATTGGCCCGTCTGGTTGTGGAAAATCAACGCTATTACGTTGTCTTAACCGCATGAATGACCTAATTGAAGGTGTTAAGATTACAGGCCTTCTTGAGATGGACGGTACCAATATCTACGGCAACATCGATGTTGCAGACTTGCGTATTAAAGTGGGTATGGTATTCCAAAAGCCAAACCCATTCCCAATGAGCATTTATGAAAATGTAGCTTACGGGTTACGTGCTCAAGGCATTAAAGATAAAAAGCACATTGATGAAGTTGTGGAAAGCTCACTTCGTGGTGCGGCATTGTGGGATGAAGTAAAGGATCGACTGAAGTCGCACGCATTCGGTCTATCTGGTGGTCAGCAACAGCGTTTATGTATCGCTCGTACTATTGCAATGGAACCGGATGTAATCCTAATGGATGAACCAACATCGGCGCTAGACCCAATCGCGACACACAAGATTGAAGAGTTGATGGAAGACCTGAAGAAAGATTTCACTATCGTTATCGTAACGCACTCAATGCAGCAAGCGCGTCGTATTTCAGACCGTACTGCTTTCTTCCTAATGGGAGAGCTTGTTGAGCACAACCAAACGAGTGTTATTTT
Source organism: Vibrio sp. RW (assembly GCF_027587105.1). Classification (NCBI taxonomy): domain Bacteria; kingdom Pseudomonadati; phylum Pseudomonadota; class Gammaproteobacteria; order Vibrionales; family Vibrionaceae; genus Vibrio; species Vibrio sp. RW. Next base: position 165,383 of record NZ_JAPPTM010000001.1, on the reverse strand, counting down.
CAGCGAACCAAAAGATGATCGTACTAAAGGTTACGTAAACGGTGACTTTGGTTAATTGATTATTTAAGTGCAGTATTTGGCTTTTGTTTTCATTGTCAAATACCCAAGCACGCTAACTGAAACGCAGGTTAGATAATCGAATAGATCGACAGAATTATCACTATAACTATAAGCGATGGAAGTTTTGCCCCACTTTAGGTGGGGCTTTTTTGTGCTTCTAAAAAAGTACTTATGTCGATGTAACTTTGGGCAAGAAATCCCATTTTTGTAGTGCTTCTCATGTCTGTAATAATGTTAAAAGTGAAATTGCGAGCCGCTTAACATCTCATTTTTACTTATATTGATTGCATATTAAGCCTTCGGTATTTTTGCTTTATTCTTAATAGCCAATGGACGAGAGCTGTGTCTGTAAAAGCCTTTGCAAAGCAAATATCTGCTATTCGTGATCATCGCTTATTGGCTGAATCTCTTTTTGAATATCTTGTTGGAGTGCTTATTCCTAAAGGGATTGGAATATTTACTGAGCCGAAACCGGAAAGTGAATCGTTGCTGCTATTTTCTTTCGGTAACCTAACTCCATTGTCGAGCTACCCCGCGCCATTTTGGTCATGGATTTCACAATTTGATACTGCTGATGGAATGTTGCCTATGGCCACTAATCCATGTCTATGGAAGCATATAGACGTATTGGGTGGTGAGTCATTCATCATGGTGCTCGACAATGCCTCTGATTGTAGAACGTATTTAATGGCTCACAATTGTAATACTGAAAAACTCAACCAGGCCTTTGAACGGAGGTTTGATATTCTTCTGTTAGCCGCAGCCCGTTGGCAGGGTATTCGCGCAGAAAAAAATGCGGCAATTGAGATAAAACACAGAGATATTCGTGAAGCTCAATACCTCGATGAGATCAAGCTACGTGATCTATTTGTCGACAACATGAAGTTAGTCCATCAGGTGGCGTTAGAGCTTTCTAACCCTGAGTCATTGGATGCGTTGTACAAGGCTTCAGTCGAAGCGGTTCGCGACCGATTAGGCTTTGATCGTGCCATTTTCATGCTACTCGATATGAAGAAGCGTTGTTTCAGTGGTACTTATGGCACTGACGAAGCCGGCAAAACAAACAGCGAACACCATACTCAGTACGATTTACATCAATTAGATGCTGAATACATTGAGGCGTTGTCAGATAATCACACTAGTCTGGTTGTCATCGAGCAAGCCCCCTTATATACAGAAGGAAACGTAGTCGGGCAGGGGTGGAACGGTATGCTTATATTGCGTGAAGGAGACAAACCTGTCGGCTGGATCGCCATGGATAACTACATTCATCGTTCACCGATTACTAATTATCAAAAGCAGATGCTTGAATCCTTTGGATCTCTGCTTTCTCAGATCTACATACGTAAGCGTCAAGAGCAGAACATCCGCATGTTGCATTCGAGTATGGTCGAACTGTCTCGCTGCGACAGCGTCAGTGAAGTATGTAAGTCCGCAGTGAGCTTCGCTATTCAGCACTTAGGCATTGACCGATTAGCGGTGTTCCTCACGGATAAAAACTGTAGCTATATGCAAGGCACTTGGGGTACAGACATTAAGGGTGATATTGTCGATGAATCCTATTACCGTTCAGAGCTGGTGGAACGTGACATCGTAGCCGCGGCTCGTGCTTGCCCTAACCAAGTCGCGTTCGAAGAGTCTGTGCCTATTTATCACGATTTCAATATTGTCGGAGTCGGTTGGACGGCAATGACCATGCTCACCACAAACACCGGTGAGCCGATTGCGTTTATTGCTGCCGATAACCTTTTAACTCGAAGCCCTTTAACCTCACAGCTTCGTGAGGTTATACGTATCTTTGCTTCAAGCCTTGCCGAGGTGCTGCAAAGAACCATGGCGCAAGAGGAGCTGAAAAAGCTCAATGAAACGCTAGAGCAAGAAGTCAGTAAGCGAACTCAAGAGCTAGAGTTGGCCAATGAGCAACTGGATGTGATTTCTAAGCTCGATCCGTTGACTCGCCTTGGCAACCGCCGAATGTTGGCTCAGGCTCTAGATGATTTAAATTGCGACGATCAAGGCGCGTTCGCCACGCAATGCGAAGTCACATTTGGATTGGTTTTAGTCGACCTAGATCACTTTGGTTTGTACAACAGCGTTTATGGCCATACTAAGGGTGACGCTGCTCTGCGAACCATCGGCAAGATACTTAATGCCCACGTTTATCGTGATAATGAGACTTTCTGTCGTATTGGTGGTGAAGAGTTTATGTTGTTGATGATCGGCACTAATTACTCTGAAACTAAACAGCGCGCAGAGTCTATTAGAAAGTGCATTGAAGAGGCGAAGATCCTTCATTGTGAAAGCAGTACTAGCCAGTATTTAACTGCATCCGTCGGTTACGCGTCGATAACTTCTGACCAACATCAGTTCGACTTTGATTTGCTGTATGGCAAGGCAGACAAAGCCTTATATCAAGCTAAAGGTTCGGGAAGAAATAGAATCGTTTCTGCTTTGAAGCGAAGAAAGGTTACGACGCCACTGACTTAGTGTGGCATTTATTTTTCCGCTCTGAAAAACGAATGAAGCCGTGATGAACAGTAAGTGTTCATCACGGCTTCGCTCTTTTCCTGTTTTATGACAGCGGTTTCTACCTAATTAAAGTCTTTCTAACGTGTTTTTACGCGTTTTGCTAGAGAGTCGCTTTGGGTTCTTAACCGCTTTGATTGCCTCAGTAGGGTTCCATGATGGGTTTGTCGAGTTAGCTTCACCATAAAGGCTTTGGTTTAACTTGGTTAGCTCGGTTTCCATGGTTGCTAACGTTTCATCACACAAGTCTGGGTTTTCAGCTTTCCACTGTTCAAACAAGGTTCTGCTCATCACGCCATCTTTTGTTTTTAGAGCTTCAATAAGCGCTTTAGCTGTATCTGATTGACGTTCAACTGTGTGTGTTGGTTTTGTCGTTACACCGCGGCGTGACCAGAAGTAGAAAGCCGTCACTGAGCTAATCAACCACAAGGCTGCGAATAGCGCGGTGAGATAAGGCCAGAACCCCGGACTATCAACAGTCACAACCGTAGGGCTGACTTGTTGGGCTGGCGGTGCTGTAACTGGTGGTGTGCTAGATGTCGCGCGGTCACTTGCCTTTACCGCTAACTCTAACCCAAGTGCTTTACTGGTTTTCTCCGATTGTGAATCAGTGTTGAACCAAGCTTGAGATACTTCCGGAAGCGAAATCTCTCCGGCTTCTTTCGGGATTAATACCTGCTTGTAAACCACCACTGCATCGCCGGACTGTGTTGTGCCAAATTGCGGCTTCTCTTCATAAACACGAACCGATTTAGGGTAGGTGATATTGAGTTTCGGCAGTTGATGCTGTGTTAAGTTGCCAGCTGTCATGGTGATGGTTCGAGTTAACGAATCACCCGCTTCCATTTCGATGGTTTGGTTGTCGCCTTCTAAACCATTACTATTTTCCAGCTCATTGCCTTGGCTATCTGACCATTGTTGAATCAACTTGAAGTTCGATGTTGGTAACCACTCACCTTGGTAGCCTTTTGGCACCTCTTTGACAGTTACCTCTAGGGTTTCAACGGGAGTGTCGAGTTGGAACAATCGCGTTGTGCTTGAGTTGTTGGTCGAGTAGACAACGGCTCCAGTCAGCTTCGGTCCATTCAGCTTAAACTGTCCGGCCTTTTGTGAAGAGATACGGAAAGACTGTTGAACAACCGTCACTTCTTGTCCATTGAGGACATCTTGAAATTGTTTCGATTCACCAATAGGTTCAACATCTAAGCCCGGCGAGCTTGGTGGCGCTATTTTAGGATCTTGCAGTCTTCTTGGGTCAGCTTTAATAATGAGTTTTACATCCAGCTCAGCGACTTCTTGTGGGTACAGCGAGTCTTTACTCAGATTAAGCTTGAATTCAGCCATATCATGTTGAGTAGGTGCCGCTTTATTAACGGCAACATTGATGGTGATTGGCTTGGTTTTTGCCCCTTCAATATCGAAGCTAGGAATCTGAACCTTGCCCAAACGAAGGGGAGCAAGGCTGATGTTCCATTCACTTGACACCGAACGGCTACCATTGACGATTCGCATCGACGACCCAAAACTTGGTGTGCCGACATAGAAGTCCTTCTGAAGCGCCGTTAGATCAAGAGCATCAGAAGAGACCTTTTCATCGGTTGCGACTCTAAGTAGGAATACTTGATCTTTGGTGACACTGTTTTGTGAAACGCTTGCTACGGCAGTCGCCGCCAAGGCCGAAAAGGACGAGAAAGCGCCTAATAACAGCGTTAGGAGTATGGATAAAAATGGCTTGTTAAGAAATCGCATGGTTACCACTTTTTGTTCTGGTTGTTAGGAGCACTTTTTTGTCGTGCTTGTAAAATCATTTGCGCTTTAAGCAGCTGGCTTGGGTCACGAGCACTTTCTACTTGCTCAAGCTTTCGCATATCTGGGTCACTCGATAGCGGTTGCCCTGAAGTTTGTGCTACAGCTTGTTGAGCATCGTCTTCACCTTTTTCGCTTGAAGCTTGCTGTGTGCTCGCACTTTGAGGTTGTGATTCATCTTGCTCTTGATCTTCTGACTGCTCGGCTTTACTTGGCTGTTTAGACTGTGCTGTTTGCTCGCCTTCTTGTTCGCCTGCATTTGCATCCGGTTGGTCTTTGGCTTGTGCTTGGTTTGCACTTTCAGCTTGGTCATCTGTTGGGTTCTGGGAGTTTTTATTGTCTGCAGAACTTTGCTGTTGATCCGACGAGTCTTGCGAAGAATCATTTTGCTGACCTTGCTGACCTTGCTGACCTTGCTGACCTTGCTGACCTTGCTGACCTTGCTGACCTTGCTGACCTTGCTGACCTTGCTGACCTTGCTGACCTTGCTGACCTTGCTGATTCTGCTGGTCTTGGTCTTTTTGATCTTTGGATTCAGAATTGCCTTGCTGTTGCTGTTGCTGTTGCTGTTGCTGTTGCTGTTGCTGTTGGGCTTGTTTGACGATCTCTAGATTCTTCTTCGCATAAGTATGCTCAGGGTTGTTTTCTAGAATGTGTTGATACTCTTCTATCGCTTGATCGTACTTTCCTTGCTGCGCTTGTGCATTCGCTAGGTTGTAGCGAGCATCTTCGCCATTCAAACCTTGTAGTGTCTGCTCTGCAGCTTCGAAGTCTCCCGCTTTGTATTGTGCGATGCCTTTCCACTCTTGTTGTTGGAACTGCTCTGCAGCTTGTTGGAAATCTTCATCTTGATAAAGCTGATAACCCACCTGATCGTCGGTTTTCCAAGGGTTCGCAAACGCAGTATTCGGTTGGCTGAACGACAAAACCACAGCTAATCCGCACCAAATAACCCCTTTCCTGAATAACCCAAGTGCGGGTAGTAATAGGAATGGTAGAAGCCAGAAGCCATTGTTGACTCTGGTGTTGAGTGAGTTATTGGTCTTGGTCACCTCAGAGGTTGTTGCAACTCGGTCGAGGTAACTCGCGATGTGTTCAACATCTGAGTTATCAAATTGAACCTCAGTGAACGTGCCACCATAACTGCGAGTCAGGTCGCGCATGTTCTCTAAGTGGGTTCTCGCGACCACGGTTTGCCCTGAGTCGGTTTGCAGCATTGAGCCTGTTGGCAAAGAGATGGGTGCGCCACTTTCAGTGCCTACCGCTAAAATAGATAGCGTCCAATTGCTACCAGATAGCAGCGAGTCGATTTCTTTCTTCTCTTGGTCATCTACGTCATCAGCAATCAATACCAAGTCACCTTGATATATCTTCGCGCGAGTTATCATCTCAATGGCAAGCTTTACCGCAGCGGGGGCGTTACTGCCTTGGTAAGGCATGATATCCGGGGAGAGATTCGGCACTTGGCTCTTGATGGTGTTGATGTCGGACGTTAGCGGGCTAATGGTGTAAGCATCGCCAGCGTACGCGACCATTCCGGTTAAACCTTCTTTCCACAACGAAAGCAGATCAAGAGCTTTGTATCGCGCTTGAGTCAGACGATTGGGTTTTATGTCGGTAGCGTATAGAGACATCGACATGTCCATCATCACAACTCGCACCTGCGTTTTTTCAAAGCTCGGCTGCTCATTGTTCTGAAAGCTGGGGCCGGCTAGTGCAACAACACCGACCATCCACCAGATACCAAAGTAAGTGCTGCGGTTTTTTGATGGCTTGCTTGATTCTGGCGCCAAGTAACGAGCGATATGAGAGGCCAGTAACCCTTGTTTAGATTGCTTTTTGCTAAGCCACCAAATCGCAGGCAACACGACAAGCGCTAAGAACCAATATGGGTAGATAAAAGTAAAGTTAGACATTGTTTCTCCTAATGGCTAACAGCATAAATGCGAAGAACATGGCCGCAGACAAAGGCCATACAAACCACTCTTGTTGGGGTCGCCAAACCTTGGTGGCGTTTGTCACGGGTTCTAACTGGTTGATGGTGTCGTAAATGGTCGCTAGCTCTTTACTATCACGCGCTCGGAAATATTGACCGCCAGTGCGTTTAGCAATTTCTATTAGTGTGCGTTCATCCAAATCTTGAGCAGTATTCACTTTACGAGTCATGAAGAACTCTTTAACCATCATTTCGCCTGCGCCAACACCGACGGTGTAAATAGTCGCGTTGTATTTCTTGGCAATATCCGCAGCTTCTAATGGGTCTAATACCCCAGCGGTATTGCTTCCGTCACTGAGTAGCACCATCACACGTTGCGGAGCATCACTATCAACAAAGGTCTTGGTCGCAAGGCCAATGCCATCGCCAATCGCAGTTTGATTACCGATTAGTCTCAGTACCGCTTGATTGAGTTGCTGTGACAGTGTGTCTCGGTCTAACGTCAGCGGAGTTTGCAAATACGCATGGTCGGCAAAGAGCACCAACCCAACTCGGTCGCCTTTGCGGCGTTCAATAAAGTCACTCAACACATGTTTGACTGCTGATAAGCGGTCGATGTATTCACCATTGAACTGCATGTCCTCTTGGCTCATCGAGTAGGAGAGGTCGACAACCAACATCAAGTCACGGTGCTTCGGTTGAAATTCCACCGGTTTGCCATACCAAACGGGGCGTGCGACTGCAGTCACCAAGAAAAGCCAGATAATGACGGACAACGCCTTTGGCAAGCGAGTGCTTGGCGTTTTGGTATTACTGTCCTCTGGCAGAAATGGAAGCTTAAGAGCGCTGTTTGATTCCGCCTTAGGTGAGAACAAGTAAACGAGAAACGGCAGTGGCGTGAGGAAAAACATCCACCACCACACGAATTCAATGTTGAGTAAGCTCGTGTTTAAAAGGTTATTCATAACGACCTCGCTTTGGAGGAAGAGCTTTACGAATCCAAGTCTCACAGTCATTAACTAATTGCTGTTGAACCTTACGTTGCTCGTCATTTATTGAAGTTGGATCTTGATAGAGCGACTGTTGCCACTGGGATTGTTTTTCTACAAACAACGGCTTTTTTAGTTGTGCGTCTAAGAACTTCAACCAATCATCACCCGCTAGGCTTGCTACTTTCTCACGTGGGAAATAGCTCAATGCTGCCTGACGAAGGATGTGTTGTGCTTCGCTCGGAGACAAGCGATTTGAAGGTTGACGATTGCCAAAATAAGACAGCGCTTCTTGCTTCGCCTGTTGACTGTTTTTTCTGCGTTTTAGAATAAAAAACACCAAGGCAATCAGGATAATGGCTGTGATAACTACGGCCCACCAACCCCACGCCAAAGGCCACCATGTTGGTGCGTCAGGCGCAATAACCGGGCTTAAATCTAAGAGTTGCTTCATGATTGGGCTCCCGATATCTGGCTCATCAGTGGCTGTGCACTCGACAGTGAGCTATAGGGTATCGCGAGAGATAACCCCATCTGTTGTAGCTGTTGCTGCTTGGTCGAGAAGGCATGGTTAAGCTTTTCCTTCTCTTTATTAGAGGAGAAGTTGAACCACTGTGTTTTACTGCCATCTGTGACTTGTTTAGAGCCTTTATAGGTCGTTTGACCTTGTTCTAGCGGGTCGTAAAAATGCACCAGACGTACTCGGTTGTGCCTTCGAATTTGACTGATAAGTGAGTAATCACTTTCTTGGTAACGTACAAAGTCACTGAGCATAATGATGTCACTCCCTTTCGGGCAAAGCTGGTGCAGAGATTTCAGTCCATGCTCTAAGGTCGTGTCACTATGATGGTCGTGATTAGTCAGTGCCGAATTATTGATTTCTATGACTTTTTGCAAAATACGCAGCGGAGCATGGTTGCTTGCACTGGGTTTAATCTCAATGATCTCTTTGCCCGTATCAATCACAGCACCAATTCGGTCTTTTTGCGCCACAGTTAACCAGCACAGTTGACTGGCAAAGTGCGCAAGTTGAACCGATTTAAGCAACAAGGTTGAGCCGAAAATCATGCTGCTTGATAGGTCCAAAAACAAAATGACAGGCTGCTCTCTTTCTTCAGAGAACAGTTTAGTATGTGCCTTGCCCGTTCTTGCTGTCACGCGCCAGTCAATGCTGCGAATGTCATCGCCCGCTTGGTACTGACGAACTTCAGAGAAATTCATCCCGCGCCCTTTGCGGTTGCTCTCGTGTTGGCCATTAAGTTGTGACCAGAGGCTTTTCGCCGGAGGCAACCATCGAACAGACTGCGCCTTATATTGCAGCAGCTCATCCAGATTCAACATCACGCCGTCACTGTGGTTTGGTAGTTGATTATTCATGCGCGTATTCCTATGCGCTACCAACCAGTGAAATAAGGTGTGCGATCACTTGGTTTGCAGTGACACCTTCAGCTTGTGCGTGGTAGCTACGAAGTAGGCGGTGACGCAGTACAGGGAATGCCATCGCTTGAACATCTTGTGGAGTAACATAGTCGCGTCCAGCAAGCCAAGCGTGTGCACGAGCACAGCGGTCTAGGGCAATCGTTGCACGCGGGCTAACACCCATATCCAGCCATTGATCAAGTTGGTCGCTGTATTGCTTAGGTTGGCGAGTCGCCATCACCAGTCTGATGATGTACTGCTCAATGGTATCTGCCATATGGATCTTGAGTACTTCTTGGCGTGCTTCAAAGATCGTTTGCTGAGATATCTCTTGTGGCTGAACCGACTCATTACCTTGCGCTTCACCGCGGTTGAGTCGCAGGATATCAAGTTCACTTTCCATATCTGGGTATTCAACTTCTAGATGCAGTAAGAAACGGTCTAGCTGGGCTTCTGGCAGTGGGTATGTGCCTTCTTGCTCAATCGGGTTTTGTGTTGCCATCACCAAAAACAGTTCAGGTAGAGCATAGGTTTTTCGACCCGCAGTGACTTGTTTTTCCGCCATTGCTTCTAACATTGCAGCTTGTACTTTCGCAGGAGCACGGTTGATCTCATCCGCTAGAATGAGTGAGTTAAAAATCGGGCCAGATTGGAAGGTAAACTCTCCGGTTTCTGGTCGGAAAATATCGGTACCCGTTAAGTCAGCAGGCAGTAAGTCAGGGGTAAATTGAATGCGGTGAAAGTCGCCCTCGACACAGTCTGCCAGTGATTTTACTGCGCGAGTTTTTGCTAAGCCGGGAGGCCCTTCGACTAGGATGTGACCATCCGCCAACAGGGCGATCATCAGTTGTTTCACTAGTTCTTGTTGACCAATGATTTGAGACTCTAAATAGTTTTGAAGGACTTCGAAATTTGTTTTGTGCATTTTGGACTCTCTGGGTATCCATTTGATTTTTATTTTGAGTATTAGTCACTGATTTTTAGGAAAAAGTTCCAGTACATTTGCGGAATTTATTTTTCCAAAATTGGAGTGGTTTACGCGCGGTTAGCTAAAATACCGTTAGCAATGATTTTTATCATATCAATCACTTTTTATATACTAAAGCTCAAAAAAGTGCATAGTTGTGTGAGTTAGGTGAAATCTAAAGTTCAGATTAAAAATTCATAACAAAAATCATTATATTTGCCTTGGTTATCATGACTTAAGAATAAACGGAGCCAGTTGTTACATCATATTTGCAAATTTTTGCGAGAATCCTCTCTAGTTTTATAGGCTCTGGCCGATACATTGCTCAGGTTGTGCATTGCTTGTTGGAGTGCACTCAACAAGTCCTGTTTTGGGTATACCAATAACGAGCGATTCTTTTAAAGGTCCAAATATGTTGAAAACTAACTCTCTGAGTATCAAACAAAAAGTTGTACTTGGAATTACCTTTGCGGTTCTTGCATCGACAGTGATTGTTGGTGCGATGGCTCAGCAACAAGCAAGAGATGTATTGAGTCATCGATTGATCGATATTGAGCTTCCTGGGATGCTGGAGCGAATCAATGGTGAAGTTGATCGCGAAGTCTCTCAGCTGTTGTTGGCGGCGGAACAAATTGCTTCAAATGAATTTGTTTCTGATGCTATCGAATCGACCGATCGCGATGCAGTATTAGAGAATAAGCTGGTTAAACAACTGAATAATGTTCGTAATCAATATCAGTTGAACGATGCCTCGGTAGCTAACCGCGAAACGGCTTACTACTGGAATCAAGATGGTTTTTTACGTCAACTTAATCAACAACAAGATGGCTGGTTCTTTGGATTTACACAATCTGGTCAGAAGACAATGGTCAGTATGTTCCAAGAAGCCAATGGTGATGTGAAAATGTTCGCTAACTACCAACAGCCTTCAGGTTTGGCGATGTCAGGTCTATCAAAATCGATGGATGACATGGTTAGCCTACTTAACAGTTTTAAGATTGAAGATACAGGCTTTGTGTTTTTAACGGATAGTCAAGGTGACGTACAAATTCACCGCGAACGTTCTCGTAGTGATTCTTCACTTCAACAACTTTACGGTTCTCAATCAAGCCAATTATTGAACAAGTCGGGTTTCAACCTGATTACCACTGAAAGCCAAGGACAAGAGCTGTTCGTTGCGAGTTTATACGTGTCGTCAATGGACTGGTTTGTTGTTGGTGTAGTACCAACCGATGAAGTCTTTGCTGAGCTCGATGCTACCGCGCAAAAGATGCTGATCATGACGGCTATCGTTGCTTTAGTCTTTATCCTAATGGGCGTAGTGCTAGCAAACAGCATTACTCAACCGATTAAGCTGTTGGCTAAGCGTTTTGGTGACCTTGGCGAAGGTGATGGCGATCTTGCACAGCGAATTGAAGTGAAAGGTAACGATGAAATTGCACAGCTTTCTGCTGGCTTTAATGGATTCATTGAAAAAATCCATGAGTCGATGAAAGAGGTATGCTCAACCAGTCAAGCACTTCAAGTGGCGGCGGAGAGCGTTTCTAACAAAGCACATACCACTCATGATAATAGCCAAGAACAACGTGACCAAACGCTTCAAGTGGTTGCTGCCATTAACCAAATGGGCATGACCATCAGTGAGATTGCATCAAATGCAGCAACAGCAGCAGAAACAGCCACGCAAGCTTCGGGCAATACTGAAGTGGGTCGTTCTGTTGTGAACAAAGCAAAAGACGCGATTAGCCGTTTAGCTCAAGACATTGAAAGTACAGGTCAAGTGGTTGAGCAGCTTGCTTCAACAACGCAAGACATTGGCTCTATTCTGGGTGTTATCCGTGATATTTCAGAGCAAACTAACTTACTTGCACTGAACGCAGCGATTGAAGCAGCCCGTGCGGGTGAACAAGGTCGCGGTTTTGCCGTGGTAGCAGATGAAGTACGAAACCTAGCAAGCCGTACTGCAGATTCAACGGAAGAGATTCAGAAGATGATCAACCAACTGCAAAGCGATGCGAAAGATGCGGTAACTGCAATGAGTGCAGGTAAGGTTATTACGCTTGAAGGTGTATCAGCATCGGATGAAGCGGTAGATGTACTGAGTGGTATCTCAGACCGTATCGTTGATATTACCGACCGCAACACGCAAGTTGCTACGGCAACGGAAGAGCAATCAACCGTGGTGCATACCATCAACCAGAACATTGAAGAGATCAATGCGATCAACGAAGTGACGACGGGCACTGCTGAGCAACTTGCTGAAGCGAGCCAAGAGCTTCGCGACCTTTCTTCTCGTCTAGATAAGATGGTTGGTTCATTCAAGCTTTAATGCCTTTAAGCTTTCATACTGTAGGTCATAGCATGGCTTAGATAGTTACATAGACGAAGAGCTGGATTCATTTAATCGTGAATCCAGCTCTTTTTATTTTGTGATTTTGTTTTCTTCTAACTGACCTTAGCTTGATCTGGTTTCGGGCTTTAAACTCAATCACCCTAGCATCACAGTGTCTAAATGAGTAAAATATGATTAGGTTTAATATTTAGGTAAGTATCATGAGCGATTTTGAAAAAGAACTAGAGCAGATGACTCAAGAGATGGGCGATGAGCCTGAGGTAAAACTGCCATCACTTGAAGAGCAAAAAGCGATCGTTGCTGAATTTAAGCGACTAGAAGCGGAAGGCAAGCTAACACCTGAAGTGTTAGAAAAGCATTTTGGCCAGTTCAATAAAAAAAGTGATACGCCAATCCACTAAGCTCAAAACAAGCCATAGTGCTTAAAGTACCTGGTTGTGTTGAAGCTCAAATTAAATAGATAAAGGTCTAGTACATGCTAGACCTTTTTTATTGCCGTTATCAAAAACCGCCTATTCAATGAAAGAGAAACGAGTTTTAGCAAATGAAAAAATCCCCCTTACTAAGTAAGAGGGATTTGATATGGGCAAGTCATATCTTAAAAGGCGAACTGGTTAATCTGTACCATACTCTTTGTACAAACGACGACATCCGCGGCCATCGCTATGGAACAGGTGACAACGGTGCGCTGGAATACCAATCGCCAACTTGTCACCTGATTCGATTGTTAACGTGTCTGGCTGGCGATAGATAACGTCAGCATCGGCACTTTCAAGGTTTAGGTAAACCTGAGTTTCGTTACCCAGCTTCTCAACCATCATCACTTCAGCTTCAATTGTCGCGTCACCTGATTCAGCAGACATCAAGTGCTCAGGACGAACACCCATAGACATGCGATCACCAGCATTAACTGTTGTACCATCAACAGGGATCCAGAAAGTCATGCCGTTTGAAAGCTGTACCAATACGCGTTCGGCTTCAGCCTGTTCAATGTGTACAGACATAAAGTTCATCTTCGGCGAACCAATAAAACCAGCAACGAAACGGTTTTGAGGGTAGTGATAAAGGTCTAGCGGCTTACCTACTTGAGATACGGAACCACCGTCAAGAACAACGATCTTATCGGCCATTGTCATCGCTTCGACTTGGTCGTGGGTCACGTAAATCATGGTACAACCAAGTTGACGTTGCAGCTTAGTGATTTGCGAACGCATTTGAACACGTAGTGCAGCATCTAGGTTTGATAGAGGCTCATCAAGTAGGAATACGTTTGGTTGAGAAACCAAAGTACGACCAATTGCAACACGTTGACGTTGACCACCAGACAATGCTTTAGGTTGACGCTCTAGTAAGTGACCAAGCTGAAGAATCTCAGCAGCATGTTCAACACGCTTATCAATTTCAGCTTTGTTAGCGTTTGCTAGCTTCAGGCCAAAAGACATGTTGTCGTAAAGGTTTAGGTGAGGGTAGAGCGCGTAAGACTGAAATACCATACCTACGCCACGTTTGGAAGGTTCAACGTCATTCATACGTTGGTCACCAATGTACAAATCACCAGACGTAATGTCCTCTAGACCTGCGATACATCGTAATAGCGTCGATTTACCACAACCTGATGGCCCCACGAATACTACGAACTCACCTTCGTTGATGTCTAAGGTTACGTCCTTAGAAATCTGTACATCCCCATATGATTTATAAACGTTTTTTAACGTGACATTCGCCATCTAGCTAGTCCTCGATCGATCAAATTTTAAGTTTTACTGCTTATCATTATAAGAAATTTTTGGGTCAGCAGTAACTGTAGGAATTGGTAAGTCTTGAGTGAGTAAGAAAAAAAGTGGGTGAGACTTGGATTCTGTAACCAAGCCCACCCGTCATAGCCAAACTGGTGCCTATTTCCCCCACATCCAGCTAAATCTCCCCCGTGATTCAATCACAGATTTAGCTCGATGCTTAATAAAGACAACAGCGGGCAGTGAAGCCAACTAAATGAACAATGCTTAAACGCACAACATCTGCTGGTAAAGGGTTCTTACTATCCACTCTTGGATGAATGCAGTTTCGGTTAATTGGTGCAATCGTACATCCTCCCAATGAAAATTTAACGAGGGGGAGTAGGAGGGGAGGAGTAGATAAATGAGGTTATTGATAATAGGCGATCCAGTTCAAATAAATCCACGGCATAACGGTGACTCTGATCACGATGAGTATGCATTTTGTGATTTTAGTCTCTAATCTGACCAGATGATGATCACGAAATTAAGCCATAATAGCTAGGGCGTAGTGGCTAGGATGATGAGTTAAAGTCTATTTTCTCAGATCATAAGCGCTGAAAACTGGCTCGTCTTGGTTGATGTGCCCTACGTATAAATATAAAAAGGATATTCACATGAAAAACGCTCTAAGCGCTGTAGCTCTAGGTACATTAGTTGCTCTGGGTTCTTTTGGTGCAAATGCTGCTATCGAAGAAGGACAACTAACAATCTGGGTAGGTGGTGACAAAGCTTATGAAGGCATGGCTGAAGTAGGTAAACGTTTCGAAGAAGATACAGGTGTTAAAGTAACAGTGGCTTTCCCTGACAAACTAGAAGAGAAATTCTCCCAAGTTGCAGCGGCTGGCGATGGCCCAGACGTGATCTTCTACGCACATGACCGTTTTGGCGGCTATGCAGAAGCAGGTCTTCTTGTTGATATCAAACCTTCTAAAGAAACGAAAGAAGGTATCGTAGATTTCGCATGGGACGCTGTTTCATACGAAGGTAAAACAATCGCATACCCTGTGGCGGTTGAGTCAGTTTCTCTAATTTACAACAAAGCGCTTGTTCCTAACCCACCTAAGTCTTGGGAAGAAATCCCAGCACTTGATGCTGAGCTTCAAAAAGATGGCAAAAAAGCGATCATGTGGCCTCTACGTGGCGGCGCTTACTTCACATGGCCTCTACTTGCAGCTGATGGCGGTTACGCATTCAAACAGACTGCAGAAGGTTACGACATTAAAGATGCGGGCGTAGCGACTGACGGTGTTCAGAAGTCTCTAGGTTTCATCGAGAAGATGGTACAAGACAAAGTTATCTCTGCAGACATGGATTACTCAGTCGCTGAGTCTGAATTTGTTGCGGGTAATGTTGCAATGACAATCAACGGTCCTTGGGGTTGGGAAAACATCAAGAAAGCTGGCGTAGATTACGGCGTAACAACTTTACCTAAGTTCAACGGTAAAGCGTCTAAACCTTTCGTTGGTGTTTGGGCGGGTGGTATCAGCACTGCGTCTCCAAACCGTGATTTAGCGGTTGAGTTCATGGAAAACTACCTACTCACTGATGAAGGTATGAAGAGCCTGAACGACGACAAGCCACTAGGCGCTGTTGCTCTTAACTCTTTCCAACGTCAATTAGATAGCGACACTCGTATTGCAGCAACAATGGACAACGCGATGAACGGTGAAATCATGCCTAACATCCCTCAGTTCACAACGTTCTGGTACAGCATGGAAGAAGCGATCGGCAACGTAGTTGACGGCCGTCAATCAGTAGACCAAGCACTGAAAGCTGCTGAAGGTCGTATGACTAAGTAATAACCAAGCACTACCTTTTAAGGAGAGGGTAACCTCTCCTTACTTTTCTATTTTTTATCTATATCGCTAGCAGGTTCCTCTATGCAGTCAGTTCAAGGTACAGATGCTATTCCAGCACCATCAAGCCTTCCAGGCAGTAAAAGCGTCTTCATCAAATGGGGGTTGCTTGGTAGCGTTGGCTTAATTAACGGCTACGCTACAATTCTAATGTATTCTCGTGGTGAGCTCGCTTTTGCGTTGCTTACTGTGATCTTAACGGCTTTGGCACTTTACATTTTTGGCAGTAAAAAAACTTACGCCCACCGTTATATTTATCCAGGTATCGCCGGAATGATCCTGTTCATTCTTTTCCCATTGGCATACACAGTCGGGCTTGCATTTACCAATTACAGCGCAAAAAACCAGCTTTCTTTAGAGCGTACTCAAACCGTTCTTTTAGATCGCTCATTCCAAAGTGGTGAGAGCTACCCATTTACTTTGTACAAGACTGATGACGGCCACCAGATCGTGGTTAAAGATGGCGATCAGCTGTTAGCGACTGACGTATTTTCTCTAGACAATATGACGGCAACAGAGATGGACCTATCTGTCATTGAGTCTGCGCAAGGTGAAAAAGAGAAAATCAAAGCGATCATCCAAAACCGAGCAGCGATCAGTGGTGTTGATTTCAATCTACCAAACGGTGATGACATCCGCATGAGCGGCTTACGTAAGTTTGCTTCTGTTGCTCCACTCTACACGCTACAAGACGATCAAGAAACGTTAATCAACAATGAAACGGGTGAAGTTCTCAAGCCAAATATGGATGTGGGTTTCTACCAGCCTGTTGATGCAAACGGTGAGTTTACGGGTAATACCATCTCTCCAGGTTTCGTGGTTAGCATTGGTACGCATAACTTTGAGCGTGTATGGAAAGATGACGGCATTAAAGAACCATTTATCAGCATCTTTATTTGGACGGTTATCTTCTCGGTATGTACCGTAGCGTTCACGCTTGTTATCGGCCTTGTGCTGGCAAACATCGTGCAATGGGAAGAGCTGAAAGGTCGTTCTATCTATCGTGTTTTACTGATTTTGCCTTACGCCGTCCCCGCGTTCATCTCGATTCTTATCTTTAAAGGTCTATTCAACCAAAGCTTTGGTGAGATCAACATGGTGCTAGAGAACATCTTCGGCTTAAGCCCGAACTGGTTCTCTGACCCGATTCTTGCGAAAACCATGGTGTTGATTGTTAACACTTGGCTAGGTTTCCCTTACATGATGATTCTATGTATGGGTCTGTTGAAAGCGATTCCTGACGATCTATATGAAGCGTCAGCGATTGATGGTGCGAACTTTCTTGATAACTTCAAGCGCATTACGTTCCCATTGATGATTAAGCCGCTAACACCGCTATTGATTGCAGCGTTTGCGTTTAACTTCAACAACTTTGTAATGATTCAACTATTGACCAATGGTGGACCGAACATGATTGGCACTTCTGAGCCTGCGGGTTACACAGACTTGCTTGTAAGCTACACGTACCGTATTGCATTCGAAGGTGGCGGCGGTCAAGACTTTGGTCTAGCAAGTGCAATCGCAACGCTTATCTTCCTATTGGTTGGTGCACTAGCGTTACTCAACCTTCGTTTCACTAAACTGTCTCAAGATTAAGGAGCACGACAATGGCTATGGTACAAGGTAAAGGCCTTAAATACCGAGTGTGGGCAACGCATGCTGTGTTGTGGTGCTTCTTGGCAATGATTATCTTCCCATTATTGATGATCATCGCGATCTCATTCCGTGAAGGTAATTTCGCAACCGGTAGTTTGATTCCAGATAACCCATCATTGGAGCACTGGAAATTGGCTCTGGGTATGTCAGTGACGAACGCAGATGGTTCGGTAACAGCGCCGCCATTCCCAGTACTTACTTGGTTATGGAACTCCATAAAAGTGGCGGGTGTTACATCGATTCTAATTGTGGCACTGTCAACGACATCGGCTTACGCATTTGCTCGTATGCGCTTCAAGGGTAAAGAAACTATCCTGAAAGCGATGATGATTTTCCAAATGTTCCCAGCGGTACTGGCTCTAGTCGCTATCTACGCGTTGTTCGACAAACTTGGTCAATACATCCCGTTCTTAGGCTTGAACACGCATGGTGGTCTGATCTTCTCTTACCTAGGCGGTATCGCACTGCACGTTTGGACGATTAAAGGCTACTTTGAGACGATTGATAACTCTTTGGAAGAAGCTGCAGCACTGGATGGTGCAACGCCTTGGCAAGCATTCAGACTGGTTCTACTGCCATTGTCTGTGCCAATCCTAGCGGTTGTGTTTATCCTGTCGTTCATTGCAACAGTAGGTGAAGTACCAGTAGCGTCTATCCTGCTTACAGATGTGAACTCTTACACGCTAGCAGTAGGTATGCAGCAATACCTATATCCTCAGAACTACCTATGGGGTGACTTTGCGGCAGCCGCTGTACTGTCAGCACTTCCGATTACTATCGTGTTCTTACTTGCTCAGCGCTGGTTAGTGGGCGGTTTGACGGCTGGTGGTGTAAAAGGATAAGCTGTATCTCATAAGAAAGAAAAAGAGCGACCTTCTTGGTCGCTCTATATTGGCATTTTTATTACACCATTTGGTTTGGCCGCCGATCAGTAATAAAAATAACCCTCAGGTTACGCATAGCTGGCTGCTAATCAGGTTCCTTACGCTATTAATGATTAGTGGTTTTTGTAACTCTAACCCAGGTACTTACTTGGGTTTTTTTATGCCTAGATTTTAGTTTATTTATTATAAGAATCTCACTTCCGAACAACACTTCAGCTAAATCAACATGCGACGTAAAGCGTAAATATTGAGTATTCATACTTACATTACACTTTGATTCGTGATCTTGACGTACTAGCCAAAAGCCAAGAATCCTTATTGTTAGCAATTTGGGTATGAATAGTTGTGTCTGATTGTGTTGATATGTAGAAAAAAGATGGCAAACAATTACATGTTTTAATGGTGTCTGATTGATTAAAATTATCCTGTTTCGAAACTCAGTGAAAGGGATTGCATTGGTTGCTATAGGATATAGAAAAATAATAAATAATATTTTTAGATAGGCAGTTAAATACAATGTTAAGAAAAACCATAATCACAACAACTCTCCTTATGTTAACTTCTGCAGCATACGCAAACCCATATATTGGAGCGTCTGTTGGTCAAGCCAATTTTGATAGTACGAACCTTTCTGTAGATTCAACACGCGGCTCTACCAAAATGCCATTAAAGTTAGATGATGATTCTAGTTTAGCGGGCAAAATCTACGGTGGGTATCAGTTCAACCGTTACATTGCTTTGGAAGGTTCAATTGGAGGTTATGATGCCCTAGACGGTGGTTCAGTGACTGTTGGTGACATGAAGTTTGCAGCGATTCAACCTAAAGTCATTTTACCAGTTAATGACCGCTTTAATCTTTTTGCTAAAGCAGGAGTAGCTTATTTTAATGCAGAATTTAAAGTAAGTAACTCTTTCGTAGGTGCAACCGGCCATTCAACATTTTCTGATACGACAATGACGGGGATGTATGGTTTAGGGGCTGATTTTTCGTTGACAGAGAACCTTCGAATTGAAGCTACATGGGACTACATGAAACCTGATCTAGAAGTGGCTAAGTTGCTTGGAACTTCTGCTTCTGTTGACGCTGAGATTAGTGTTTTCTCTCTTGGAATGAATTACCACTTCTAATCTCTAATCTCTAGAATATAGGGAGCTAGTAATATGTAGCTCCCTTTGCTATGTTTCTGTTGATAGAAGTATCATTGGAATTGTTTTGTGAATGATGTAAACCTTAGACATTTAGATCAGCTACTTAAGCATTTTGAGGTTCACTTATCCCATTCGGTAGGCTTAGGCGAATTAGAGATTGCGTTATGTACTTCCAAACGCAATGTATCAATTGTTATGAAAAAGCTGTCCGAACAAGGTTGGATAGAATGGACTCCTGCAGTAGGTAGGAGTAATCCTAGCAAACTTACAATTAAAAGATCTTTGCAACAAGCAATTACCGAATTATTGATTAGCGAATTGAATAAAGGCAGTTTTAAATTAGTTTCCCGCCTTGTCGATCTATATGGTTCGACAGCCGTCCGAGCCCTTACTTTGGCGACCGAACACCTCAACCAAGAAAACGAATCAAGTAATGCTGTATTGATAGCTGCCTATCCATGGGTAAACACTATTGATCCAATCAAAACTTTTCGTCATGCAGAACTGCATATCGCAAAAAGTGTATATGATGTTTTGCTGGTTCAGAGTCCAGATGGTGACTTAATGCCTTCCCTAGCCCACGATTGGGTAATGGAAGACAAAACAATGACTCTTTGGCTGCGTCCCGGTGTTTACCGACATGATGGTGAGCTTTTGCAAGTTAAAGATGTGGTTTGGAGTATTAGGCGTTTAATTGAGGGTGATGGACCTATAAAAGACTTATGGCAATGCGCTGAACGCGTAGATGCAGTCGCACCTAACTGTTTAGTTATTACTCTAAAGTATGCTAACAAGTTTTTTCCTTATATGTTAGCTATGTCTAACGCATCTATTGTGTGTCGAGATATACAAAACTTTGACGGTCAATACAGTTATCATATTGGGACTGGGCCGTTCAAGATTGAACGCTGGTGCCAAGACAGTATTCAGCTGCAAGCACATAAAGATTACTTCTCTACTCGAGCTTTGTTAGAACGAGTCACTTTGTCGTATGCCGATGTAGATATGCAACATATGATCAGTTTCAATTGCCCATCGGATCAAGTTGAAATTCAAAGTATTAGCTCTCTATTTTACCTAACTTATCGCGAAAGGCTTGGTGCGAGCATCTCTCGTGAGACGTGGTGTGAGCTAGCTGATTATATCCATCAGCAAAAACAGCTATATGATCCTATTAATGCGGTCGAAAGCTTGGCATTTGAACCTTGTAAAGCTAAGCCTGAGATAATCGCTTGCCCAAGTTTGAGAGGGAAGATCGTCTTAGCTGAACCCAGATGGACAATTCCATATTTAATTCGTAATTCTCAATGGCTACATGATGTTATCCGTTCAACAGGACTCGAGTTGGAAGTTATTATCGTCGATAACATTAGTCACCCTCATTTAGTGTCTGAGTTAGCGGATATTCTCCTTATTGAAGATGTAATAGAGGCTCCAATCGATTACGGAACTTACGAATGGTTAAGTGTGTCAACGGGATTACGGTTTAGTTTTGACCGTTTTCAAATGGATGAGCATCAAGCTAGGATAAAGCGAGCGATAAGTAGCGAATTAGCATCTAATGAGCTGTTGGAGATAGAAAGGAGTTTACGTTTAAGTTATACCTATCTGCCTTTATTTTGTGGTTATGAGGAAACGTCCAAAACTCAACAAGTCAGAGGAGTTCAAGTTAGAAATACAGGCTATAGCGATTTTTATCGACTTTGGATAGCCCAGTAATTTTTAATATTAGAATTCTCTGCTCGAAGGCGCGCAACCCAAATGCTGCAACAACACATAGATGCTTTCTTGATCGAGTGCGACGCGACGAAATAAATCCGCAAAAGTTGGGTCACCGCCGAAACAAGTCTGGATATAGTGGTTAATCTCATTGTTGTCGTAGCCTTCGACGTACAACGTTCTAACCCATTGATACTCAACAGCCTTCAAATTGTTCAGTGTAGCTTCGCTAAGAGTAGGGGGTGTCACGCTCAAGTTTGGCTCCGGGGAAATAAAATACAATCTATTATGAGTGGTGGTATTTAATCAGAGCAAAATGACGACTTTATTACAGTCAAAATAAATCAGTGAACCAGCGTTAAATCATTCCAGCCTTTGGCTGAATATCACGTTCTATCGACAACATTGAATTTTTAGCGGTTTTATTTGTGTGGGGTATTAGATACACAAATGCCAAGCATGTGCTTGGCATATTAATAAATCTACGTAGTGTAGCATGACCTTATTTAAGGTACTTCACGTGCGCTTCCATCTCTTCGCCAATTTGTTTTCGCATTTTCATTAGACGAATAGCAGAATCTCTTAACTCGATGTCTTCTGGTGTTTCAGGAACCCATTCAGGCACTTTAGTTGGAGTGCCATTTTCATCTACAGCCACCATAATAACAATACAGTGAGTCGTCAGGCGGTTGTTAAGGTCTTTTGGATCGCTCGCTTGAACGTCTATTGCAATATGCATTGAAGATGACCCCGTGTAGATTACCTTCGCGCTGACCTCCACCAAGTTGCCTACATGGATTGGTGCGACAAATCGGATACCGCCGGCATAGGCCGTTATACAATACTTACCACTCCACCCTGCAGAACAGGCATAAGCCGCTAAATCGACCCATTTCATTACTGCTCCCCCATGAACCTTACCACCAAAGTTCACGTCCCCAGGCTCAGCTAAAAAACGCAGTATAACGTCTCGTTTACCATTTTTTGGGCTATTGTTACTGCTCATCTATCTTCCTTCATTATTATTGTGCTGCATAACATGTTTGTTACTTGCTAATAACAATATACTTAAGATGACATAAATTAAAGTGGATAATCTCACGGTTAAGACTATTTTTTCAAACAGATGACGAACCGGTGAATAATGATGTCTATTGGTGTGGGAGGCGAGAGGTAAACGCTAGGTGGCTATCTTGTGAGTAAGCTGAGGAGAAGAAAAAACACCTAGCGCGATGCTAGGTGTTTTTAAGCCATTAGATACTCATATTGGTACCTTTTTATATTTGCCAACTAACCGCTGTTTGTCTGGTGTAGTTTAAATGATTCTAGCTCACTTAACACTAAAGTGGTAGTTAGATTGTTTTGTTAATCAGCTCATCTTTTACTCTTTTACAAAGTATAGATCCTTCCCGTGAGTTTTGCCTTTCGGATTATTGATTGGTAATTACTTATGTACACTTGGTACTAACTTCAATCTTGTAAAGACATTAATGTTAAAAGTACATTAAGTGATTTTTTAATCACGTTACACGTTCAAGTTGATTTTCCCACCTTGTGAACTTGTTGCAAAAGCTCACTGTAGCTAAGGAGCAGGTACTGAGGAAATGTCGTAATCTAACCGAGCTTAGCTTTGCTGTGGCAAAGGCGCTTCAAGTATCGGTTTTCTTTTAATTTGCGCGAGAATAACACCAGAGATCACCATCACACCGCCAATGATATGGAATTGATTAATCTCTTCACCTAACCATGTAGCAGCCAGTACAATCGCGACAACAGGCATTAAGTTCATAAACATCGCACTGGAATCTGCTCCTATGGTGTCAATCGCCTTCACCCACATCCATGGCGCGAGAATAGAAGCAGCAACCGCAGCGTAAGCTATGAGCGGGATGGCTTGCTGTGATGGTATTAGTTGCTTACTTGTCAACCAAAGTGGAGTCAACATCGCTACGGCAAACAAACCTTGAACATAAATAACAACTCCGCTGCTAACTGGCATTTTCCAACGTTTTAGCAAAACACAATAAGAAGCGTAAACGAGTGCTGCAATCAGCATGTACCCATCACCTTGAGTGAGTTCTTGATGGATGAAGAACAGAGGCTCTCCTTTACCAAGCATTAGTGCCAAACCCGACAATGACAATACACCACCAATAATACTTAAGCGTGAAATCGATTTGTGTAGTAAAGGAACGCTCAAGAAGACACTGAACAATGGTACCAAAGAAGTGATCAATGCCATGTTAGAAGCCGTTGTCGTTAAACCCGCGTAATAACCCAGAGATTGGTTCATCGCCATGCCTAAAAAGCCAAGGAAAGCGAGCTTAGGTAGGTTAGGCTTGATTATTGCCCATTGTTTTATCACTGAACGTATACAAAAAGGAGTAAGAATTAACATCGCGATGAACCAGCGGTAAAAACTCATTGCGCTAGGTTCAATGGCGCTTGCTGCAAGTTTATTGACGATTGCATTTGCGCCCCATATACAGACCGTAAAAAATGGTAAGAGGTAATACATGTTAGTTCCGTTGCAAATGATTTGATGCGGCTAGTTTGACAGGTCGTTATACTTATAGATATCTTTAAAAAGACATCAGGCGCGATAGGAAGACAAGTTTGAAAAAACACTCGAGAAACCTTCACCCATCCTTATCAATTGATAAGGCACCATCCAACGTATTTATGAATTTCGAAGCGTTCTTATCGAACACCGAAACTCGTGTACATAGCCACCCTTGGGGGCAAGTGCAGTTGATCAGCGGTGGAATTCTTGAAATGGAAGCTGAAAATACTCGCTTCCTAGCACCGCCACATTTAGCTATTTGGGTACCTGCTGGGGTGACGCACTGTAGTTACAACCGTAAGCCATTGGACTACTGTTCACTAAATATCGCTCGTGAGTTAACTCATCACTTGCCTGAAAAAACAAGCTTAATAACGATTACTCCAATTGTGTCTTCGATCATTGATGACTTTCGTCAGAGAAGCATCAATGTTGCTGAGAGCGAGCAAGACCAAAGACTAATCCAAGTATTACTGGATCAATTGGCTGAGCGTCAGGTTGAGCATCATTTTTTACCATCGACAGACAACAAATACTTAGCGCCGATCCTATCCGCTATAGAAGAAAACCCGACTGATGATATTTCCTTAAAAGATTGGGCAGAAAAAGTACACACGACAGAGCGTACTTTGTCACGACATTGCCAGAGTGAGTTAGGGATGAGTTTTACGGAGTGGCGATTGAGAGTACGCTACTTGTACTCTATGGATTTGTTGAGAAACGGCCAATCAGTCAAAGAGGTTGCTCTCACTTTAGGTTATAACCAAGCCAGCCCGTTCATTTCAATGTTCAAAAAATATTCGGGAAGTACCCCTGAACAATATAAGAATCGGTTGTTGTAATTCACTTATCTCGCTAAAACTGTATATTTTTCTGCTTTCTTTGATATTGAAGTATGCGTAACGCAATTTTTCGTCATCACTTCGTATACCAATAGTTCATCGACATCTTCGAGTGATTCACCTAGGCGGGTATAGTGAAAACTATCGGCATTCTGTTTCTGAACGATTTCGGCATTTTGTCTTGAGATTGAGGTGTTTGGTATACTCCTACACTCAATAACTGGAATCTGTCATGGGCAAGTCTACCTACCACGTTATTGAGGGTTATGTTCATCAATTCTCATAACTACATAGCCAATACAAAATCTAATCTAGATTTGGGTAGATATAGCTTCCTCGTTTTTTGTAGTCTAAGATTGAAATTATACGATAAGTTACTGCAGGGCTTTAAAAATGAAAGGGATTATAGTTGCTGTGATTGCCACCTTAATCTGTGGATGGTCGAGTTTTGGCGTAAGCAGAACACCCCAAACAGGCCATATTCCCAAGGTAAAAATTGCCGTTTCTTTAACTCCGCTTAGTACACCTTTGTTTATAGCAGAAAGGTTGGGCTTTTTCGTTGATAACGGTATCGATGTTGAACTCATCCCATGTGAAGGTGGCGTAAATTGCGCAAACTTACTTCAAAATAATACTGTGGACTATGCGACGGCGTCTGGGACTGTTGCTCTATTTAATCAGCATCAATACAATAATATATTAATACTTGCAAGCTTCGTTACTTCGAGCAACGATATAAAACTACTGACCCTTGAGCAATTAAAGATAAATAGCCTTCAAGACTTATCAGGGAAAAAAGTTGGAATTATCAAATCAAGTGCCAGCGAATTGTATTTTGACTTTCTCTTAATATCAAATGCACTTCAGGAGCTCGATGTTGAAAGAGTATATCTTCAACCTCATGAAATGGTATCCGCTTTACTTTCTTTTCAAGTTGATGCCATATCCGTCTGGGAGCCATATGGATATAAAGCTTCGTTATTATCGACGACGCCTGTCATTGATTTAGGATTAAAGGGTATTTATCAACTTTCTTTCAATTTACTCGCAAAATCGCCTAGAACCATATTAAGTTCGACAGATAAAGAAATTTTGTCTGCAATTTATCAAGCGACTCAATGGATTGAAAATTACCCTAGTGAAAGTATTTCGTTGATCTCAAATGAATTAGGAGTTAACCCTCAGCAGGTTAAGTGGGCGTGGGGGGATTACATATTTGAATTAACTAACGGTTATACTTTGCTTTCAAATTTACAGCTACAAGCGAGGTGGGCCTCAGAAAGAAAAATAATAGAAGGAGAGCCCATAGACGTTAGGTCATTTATTGACGATGCTGCGTATCGTGATCTTCAAACAAGCGGAGCCATTAAATGATTCATTCTTTAATATTTAAGATGAAAATTTTACTCGGTATTAGCGTGGTGATGGCTTTTTCGACAGCATGGTTGCTTTATGAACTCTACAACAGCCATATCATTGCGACTAATAACCAAAACCAGCTTGTTAATCTTCAAAGAGAAGTCAGTTCTCTACAAGGGCAATTATGGCTATTCTTAGAGTATCAAGACAATAAGAGTTATAATAACTTAGTTAATCAGCAGGCCAAGTTTTCTCTTGGTATAGAAGAATCTAATATTCCAAAACCTCAAATAAAAAAAATTAAATTGCTAAATACCCAACTTGAAGAATTGATTGAGCAAGATAAGAAGTTTCAAATAGTTGTAAAAAATTCGATTCAAGATTCAAACTCCCTGATGCAAAGGCGTGCATTACTAAACGCTCGATATAACATGTTAATACAAAACATACATGAACACTTAGCGACCCAGCAAAAAAGAGAGTTATTACAAACGGAGAAGAGGACCGAAAATACAATCATTGATATTACGCGAGTACTCGCTCTGTTTTTTTTCGCTATCACAGCAATCTCTTACCGTTTGCTTAGAAAGTTCCGGACAGGATCGACAGCTATATCTGAAGGGATAATGAAGATCAAGGCTCGCGATTTTTCTCATCGGATAGAATGTGCCAATATTGACCTAGAATTTAGTTCTTTAGGTGAAGCTTTCAACACTATGAGTGAGGAATTAGAGCAAAATGTAGTGACAAAATCTGTATTGGAAAATGAAGTTAATAAACAAACACTAGAGCTTAAACGGCAAAAGGTTGCACTGGAATATTTGTCAGATCACGATTCCTTAACCGGAGTGATGAATCGACGTTCCTTTGAAGTGAGCCTTAAGGCGATGATATCAAGAGCCCAACGAACGGGAAGAATTATAGGAGTTCTGTTTATAGATTTGGATAAATTCAAATCTATAAATGATAATCACGGACACCGAGTTGGTGATCAAGTTTTAGTTAAGGTAGCCGAACGTTTGCGAGAAAATACTCGATGTACCGATCTTGTCAGTCGATACGGAGGTGATGAGTTTGTTATTGGTTTAGATTTGCTTGATGATAAAGAGTCAGTCTTAGACAAAAAAACACAATTAGTTAGCGCTATAACGCGAACAGTTTCTATTGACAGTACTGATTACCAAGTGGGTGCAAGTATCGGTATATCCTACTTTCCCGATGACGGTGATAGCTACGAGCAACTTATTAATTCAGCTGATAAGGCCATGTATGTAGCGAAAAATAAAAAATTGGACTCTGTTTTATTGAAAAGTTATCAAGTCAATAACAAAGTAGTGTAGTTAATGTTAAGTCATGATTTATATTTTAATCATAATAGATATATCGGCCTTAGCATGGAGGCTACCTTGTTGTTACTTAAATTAAATCCCTTCAAGTAAAACTTTTGAAGGGATTTTAGCTAACCAATGGATTGTTTATTAAGTCATGTATTTAATTGGTTGCTTGTGCCAAATGATTAGCGGCATCACTAATCACTTTCTGTTACTTTAAAAGCGTTGGGCTTAACGTAATTGCTTAACCAGTTGTCGAGCACATGTTGTAGCGCATCCAATGAGGTCGGCTTTTCTAGGCGGCCATCCATCAATTTACGTATCATATCTAATTCGTATTGTCCTGACTCTCCAGACAGTGCAATGATAGGTACATGGGGCGAACGAGCCTTGATTACTTGGCTTGCGTCAAAGCCATTCATTACTGGCATTTGCACATCCATTAAGATCAAGTCTACTTGGTTGGTTCTACACAGTTCGATGGCATTTTCACCGTTTTTTGCTTGTATGCTGTTAACCCCAAGTCGAGTTAAATACATTTGAACAAGCGTACGTTGTATTTCTTTGTCGTCGACAATAAGTACTGTCGGTGCTTGGCTACCACTCCCTGCTTGTTTTACTGGCTGAACGTCGGCTTTGGCTTTATCTTCTGCCGTTGTTTGGCTTTGTTTCCAATCATTGAAGTAAGGTGTACGCAGCGTGGCTGCTTTGGGAGCGTTAGGCACAACCGGGAAATACAACTTGAACTCAGTAAACTCACCAAGTTTAGATTGGCATTCAACTCTACCACCAAATGAGCGCATAACGCGTTGGCAATAACCTAAGCCTAAGCCGCTACCACCGCTTTTTTGGTGAGAAAAAAAGTCATCGAAGATCTTGTGAGAAATGGTTTCGTCAATGCCTGGGCCTGTATCTCGGAATTTGAGTACGTTTTCGTAAGATCCGACTGTGGTACTGATTTCAATTTGGCTATCTGGATACGAGTCAAAGTAATAGATCGCATTACGTATTAAGTTAAAAATAACGAAGTTAAATAAGGTCTCATTCAGTTTTACTACAAAATCATCATGTTGTGGTAAACGAATCCGCTCAATAATATTCTCATTTTCGAAACCATAATGGCTTACAGCCTGATCTACGGCTTTGTGAATAGAGGTCATCGTAATTGGTTCATGTTCTGGTGAGCTATCACCGACTTCGCGTAAGATGATGTCAATCAGCTGTCGCCCACGTTGGATCGCAGCTTGGCCGTTCTCGATATCAAGTAGGATCTGTTTCGCAGGCGCTTGATTGTCAATGTGCTGTTTTAGTACTTCGAAATGCAGTTGTACTTGAGCAAGCGGGTTACGCATCTCATGGGCAATGGAGTTAGCCAGTGCTCGACTTTGGCGAATGCGCTTATCTGCTTCGATGGTACTTTGTACACGAGTTAATAATGTCTGTAGCGCAGAGATCTCTTCATTAGAGAACATCTGATCATTGCTCTTGTGTGAAGAAACCAATAAGTGTGTGACTGACTCACCCTGGCCAAACAACGGCATCACCAAGGCGGTGTTGTTGGAACGCATTTTGTCATACAGTGCTTTTATTGAGCGTTTCATCGGCGCTGTGTAACCTAGCTCCTCAGAAAGTTCATCGAACACCAAAACTGACTTGTTTGTCGAAAGGTAATCCTCGTAGAGGGTTTCATTGTAGTTACTGTTAATGAGCCGTAGCTTGTCCTCTGGAATTTGTAGTAGGTGACCTAAGCGACGCATCGCATCATCAATAGAGAGCTTGAAATCTTCTTCCAGAGCAAGGATTTGCTGGACTGGTGTTTTTGGGTTTCCGTAAATCAAGAAAGAGGCATAGCGACTCACGCGTTTGTAGAGAACATGCCAGGTGATACCGATAAGTGCGCAGATTGGGACTGCTACTAGCCATTGATTGTTGTCGGTCAATGGGATGAATACAGCGCCGAAAGGTATCACTAAAATAACACAAGCCAACAGCGCGTTGAGGCTCATGTAGGCGAGATACTTCACACTGTAGAAGCGCGAGGTTAGCAGGGCATAACCAACGAATAACATTTCACTAATAGACAATGCAGGAGGCAACCAAGTGAGTGAGAAATCACGCAAAAAATAGGTCATACCGAGGTGGATTGTCGCGGTCGACAGCATGAATACCAAGATACCTGCAATCATGTAGCTGGTTTTAGTTAATGTGAGCTTGCTACTGTTGGCGCGCATGGCCATTAGGTTACTTAGTGTAAGAACAACAAAACTAATCATTCCAATGAAAAAATATGGCGTATGCGGACCGAATTCAATAACGAATTTGCTAGGGCCAGTAATGGTGACATCTTCAACGGTTAACCCCGGACTTAAGTTAATAAAGAAGGAGTAGACCGTAAAAGTAACGAAAATAGCTTGTTGCCACAGGCGGACCTTACCATTACGTTGCTCTGCAGCGAGTTGGCACGAAAAGTAGTAGGCGAAGGCAAATGCAAAGAACGAGGCAAGATTGGCAATTTTTGCGGCCAATATTGCGGCTGAAGTGCCAAGATCCGGCAACAAGTCGGTATGAAAGTAGGCGTTACTGCTGATCCACGCAACAATACAAACCGAGTACGCGATGTAAGGTGCATGGTGTGTACCTGCGATCACTTCGTTTTTTTGTTTAAGGCGATAGCAATAGTAGAGTAACCACATTACGACCACAGCAACCGTCGCAAGAAGCGTTATCGCTTTGGCATGGATGACTGCTCCTAAGCCGAAATCAAACATGTTCATCCTTATTGACCGAGCTTGGTTTATGTACAGAGTTTGGTTTTTCTATCGAGACAAGTTTTCTGCTTTCACGAACTCGGTGTTTGTAACGGCGAAAATCTGTGTCATTGAACACTTTTACCAACATTTCTAAATTCCAGAACCCGCGATAAATTGTTGTACCGTCACCATTTAACTCGCAATATCCAGAGTGAAAATAGGCTTTCGGGTCGATAGCTTGATAAAACTGAAGCATGAAAGGTTGCTCAATAATGGTGAAGCCGATTTTGTAGCCAACTTGGTGTAATACGCTCATCAACTCTTTTTGAGCGAGATAGAGGAAGTAGAGCTTTTGTTGGGTATTCCCGCTTACTGTTAGACGGAGGATTTCACAAATAGCGCGCTCATCGGTCAATTGTAATTGGAACTGATTATCAAATTCAGGCAAAGAGTAACATTTTGACAGTGTCGACGGCGTGAAAAGCTGTAACTTTACTAATTGATCGTAACCATGACTTGGTAAACAGTATTGCCATTGCTCATTACTGAACGGCGGTGCGTAACTTAACCAAGTTTCATTCTTTGACCAGTCTTGAATGAGCGCAGAAGAAACCAGTGTAGGAAAGGCTTCGTTAGCTGGGTGCTTGAGCAGAATAAAGTGCTTACCCGTTTGAGATAGGTGCAGTAAAGGCAGCATCTCAAACCATTTTTCACCCTTTATGAATACCTCAAGATTGCTCAAAGCGATAGCATCGCATATTGGCATTCCTTGTGGGTGACTCGGTGTTTGTACGATAAGTTGATCATTCTCTATCTGTTCAATGATCGCACCATAGTAAGCACTATCTTCAACGGGAAGATCTACAGAAGAGTGGAGCGGTGCTTTTAATGGTGACTTTGCTTTGATTACGGCAATTTCACACTCACACCAAAATTCTAACCAATGCATGTAGCACTGGCCTACGACGGTTTCAAGTTGAGTTATCTCGGATGATAAGGTGCTTGGATAGCGCTGAATGAGATCCCGGAAATCTATTAATTCAAATAATACAGAGAAGCTCTTGTTTTGGTGTTCAGAGAAGAGTAATTCTAATTGGTTTCTACGATAGTTTGTGACGGTATGGAAAAGAGCTGCGCGCTCCTGTGGCTGATAAGCATCAATAACGAGTTTTATTAGCGCTCGTTGTTTTTTTTCGATAGACAGACTGCTAGCCAACAGTGAGTCTAAAGACGACGTTAATTTCATGTAGTTAGCCTAGCCTGGGTTTATTGATTTTTATTCGATCTGGCACCAGTCACCGGACATTTATTTTAAGTATGTGATGTAACGTTACATAGAGTGAGCAACAACAACTCTCATCTATTACGTGAAACATAAGTTGCATAATCGGGCCAAGTTTACTACTTACGCTTACCCTTAACAACATCGCTTTATCATGTAGATGTTAATTATTAAATTATATTATTATCAGTATCTTACGTTGGTTTTTTATACTTTTAGCCTGACGTGTTCATGTCTAGCACTCACTTTTGGGTTCGATAAATGAGTGTGAAATATCTATTTTTTGAACCAACCTCATAATTAATACGCAACAGAATTCACCTTATGAATTGCAAGGAATATAACGGCGGCCTTAAATATATAATCAATTCATGAGTGTTGTTATGTCTCATACCCGTTTATTTCCACGTCATCGTTTGGCACTGGCTCTTGTTCTTGCCAGTATTTCCAGTTTTACTTTTGCTCAACATCAGTGTGATGTTAGTGACCTTCAGCGACCTCCTGATCTCGCCCTCGCTGTTTCAGCTGCGGACAGTAGCTGTTATAGCTCTTGGTTCTCAGCCCCGGATAATTCATTAGATAATATCTACAGTGAAGCGAGTCTAAGCCGTATTCAAACTGCACTTGACTTAGAAATTGCCCGTTACCGAGGTGAAGCTGAGCAAGCACGTAAACTGGAGAACCTTGGCGAGTTTATTCGTGCGGCTTATTACGTTCGCTATAACGCGCAAGCACAAGACTTCAGCGAAGCGTTGAGTCAGCGATTTGCTCAATCAACCAACGCTTTTTTAGCTAACCCTAACGCGCTAGATCAAGGTCGTGAACAAGTCGGGGCAATGAAAAGTCTGACGTTGATGGTCGATAACGTTAAGCAATTACCACTGACCATGGATGCACAGCTTGCGGCACTTCGTCAATTCAACCGAGAAACCGCACAAGATACTCAATGGGTTGATGGTCTCAACAATCTATTTCGCGCAATGGCAGGACATGTTGCTCGAGATGATTTCTACGATTACATGGCTAACCATACACAACACATCGATACGTTGGCGGTATTCGCGCGTGATAACATGTGGGCTTTGGACACGGATGCGAGCTTTCTGGTTTATAACGCCGTGCGTGAAACGGGTCGCTTGTTGGCAAGTCCAGATAAAGCAACCAAAGACAAAGCATTGCGAGTGATGCAACAAGTGATGGCACAAAACCCACTGGGTAGCGAGCACGATAAGTTATGGTTAGCGGCAGTTGATATGATGGGCTATTATGCACCAGAAGGGCTGAATGAGCTGGATTTAGAGCAAGCGAAGCACGACGTAGCAACACGTATACTTCCCAATCGTCATGAGTGTCAAGGGCCTGCGATTATTCGCTCACAAGATTTAACGCAAGCACAAGCGATGGAAGCTTGTAATGTGTTGGCTGCCAAAGAGGCCGATTTCCACCAAGTAGCGAATACGGGGCAACAACCTGTCGCCGACGATAACAACGAGCGAGTTGAAGTCGCAGTGTTTGGCAGCAAAGGCAGTTACATAGATTACTCTTCATTCTTATTTGGTAATACCACAGACAACGGCGGTCAGTATTTAGAGGGCAACCCTGCTGAGGTGGGTAACGTAGCGCGTTTTGTGGCTTATCGTTACGCCAATGGCGATGACCTTTCTATTCTCAACTTAGAGCATGAATACACTCACTACCTCGATGCACGCTTTAACCAGTATGGATCGTTTAACGACAATCTGGCACACGGTTATGTGGTGTGGTGGTTAGAGGGATTTGCCGAGTACATGCATTACAAGCAAGGCTACGATGCAGCGGTTGGCCTTATAAGCAATGGCAAAATGACGCTGTCGGATGTGTTCGCGACTACATACTCTCACGACACTAATCGTATCTATCGCTGGGGTTACTTAGCGGTGCGCTTTATGTTGGAAGAACATCCGCAAGATGTAGAAAGCTTATTGGTATTATCTCGCTCTGGTCAGTTTGCTGAATGGGCGCAACAAGTGAGAGCCCTTGGGTCGCAATATAATGGTGAGTTTGAACGTTGGTTAGACACAGTTTCAAGTGAGCCAACAGATCCGATTGATACTACAGAGCCGACGGACCCTACAAAACCGACAGATCAAGTCAAAGTACTTGCTGAAAATCAAAGTGTGGTGTTGAGCGGTGAGGCGTACAGCGAGCAGTTGTTCTATGTTGATGTGCCAGAGAACGCAACGCATTTTGAGGTTGCAATTCGACGCGAAGGTGAAGGACACGGCGATGCGGATCTGTACATGAGTTATAACAGAGAAGCACATTACTATGACTTTGAGTTTAGCCAGTATCGAGACGACAGTAATGAGTTAGTGACGTTTGATCCTGAGCCGTCAGGTTATATTAAATCAGGTCGCTACTACATGAGTATCACAGGTCGAACTGATTTTAGTAATGTGACATTGGTGGCATCTGTGGAGACAGAAACGCCAACACCACCAACACAAGATAAAGATGATTTAACACCGGTAGTATTGGAATCCGGTCACGCTCAAACCCTTACCGTTCATCAACGACGCTACGCTGCAGTCTATGTTCCGCAAGGTGTACAAGAAGTTCGAGTGTGGCTGAATGATAAAAGTAATAATGCGGAAAATGGACAGTCAAACACAGGCAACGTCGACTTATACGCAAGCAATTCATATTGGCCAACGGCAGGGCAACATGAATATCAGTCTGACTCCAATGGAAGCAATGAATACTTACAAATACCGGTAACTGAAGCGGGTTATCTGCACTTCTTGCTCGATGCAGAACAACAAGGGGATGAAGTCGAAATGTTGGTGTATTTTCATTAATAAACCAGACATTAACACAAACAGTATTAACTGAAACATCACCTACTTAAATGGTTAAATATCATGTAGGTAGACAGATAAAAGCCGGACATCAGTGTCCGGCTTTGTATTTCTGACAGTGTTCTGTGTTTATGGGTTAGTTACAGCGTAATCTCTGATGAAGTGATGACATTCGAGGTTTAAGCTTTCCTGCATATAAAACATCATTTCGAGTGACCTCTCGTGAATGATAGATGTAGAGAGAATTTATGAAGAAAGTACTATTGGCAACCTTGTTTAGTGTCGTTGCGTTAGCTGGATGTAGTCAGAAAACTGAGGTTTCTGAACAATCACAAGAGAAAACGAATCCTATTTGTAGCACTAAGAACCTGACCGGCGGTTGGTCACAAAGTGACATCACGCGAGAAGCTAAGCAAGCGTTAGATGTGGTTCTAGGGCAAATGGATACCACTGCTAAGCTCAAAAAAATAGTGGGTGTTCGAACTCAGGTAGTCGCTGGTTTAAACTATGCTATCGAGTTTGAAATGGATAATGGTGAAGTGTGGAATACCATCGTCTATCGCTCTCTTCAAGGTGATATCGAAATAATGCAAGCCGTACAACAAGGTCGTTTGTGCTCATAGTTTAGTTTTTAATATCTGATATTTTTAGAAAATCTATATTTATAGATAAGCTATGCTTGCAGACAGAGAATAGCAAATGGCTCCGTAACGGGAGCCATTTTTGATTCTGAAGAGGGGTTATGTAGTGAATCCCATAAAAATTGTTGAATTCGAACTCCTATAACTCTTTCACACAAGCACGACTTATGTCTTCATCA
Organism: Vibrio sp. RW; assembly: GCF_027587105.1. Taxonomy (NCBI): domain Bacteria; kingdom Pseudomonadati; phylum Pseudomonadota; class Gammaproteobacteria; order Vibrionales; family Vibrionaceae; genus Vibrio; species Vibrio sp. RW. The sequence goes on along the minus strand of NZ_JAPPTM010000001.1, from coordinate 130,501 downwards.
ATATATGCCATCCCAAGTTTGTTGAGATAGTCCATGCGATCAGCAGTACGTAATTCTATGTCAGGGCCTGCAATGTTGTTTTCTTGATAGATCTGCCCCAAGTGTTCTATGAATTGCTCTCCCGTACTCATCATTAGTAGACTCATAGCACCAACGTCTGGTCTTACTTTTTCACGTTGTTGTTCTGATAGGTTCACCGCTAACACGACTGGTAGTTCTGTACCTGCAAAACGAACACTGCGCTCGCGAACGGTTTGTTGAGCCCAGTAATACGCGAGCTCTTTACTCTGAGTTAAAAAGATAGGTTGGACGGATTCTGTGTAGTCGTTTCCGATAGTAGCCATGGTTTTTAAGGCAGCTTCGGTGAGTGATTTGTCGCCAGAGCGCTTGAGCCCTTGAGCTTTAATTGAATCAAGTAAGGCAGAAGATGTACCGTGATACCAAGTCTCACCAGTAGCGAAACCATTTTCTGACAGCAGTGTTTTAGCATCTTGTAGGTGTGTCGGTATTGAAGTCATAGGCACTCTCAATAAATAGGCATGTCAATAAATAGAAAAATCATCAAACAGAATGTGCTCAGTTTAAACAGAATTTTTCAGGGCAACAGTGGTGTGGAACACAAATCTGAGGCTTTGAGATGAAGCTGGCAGTACTAGCTTCATCCCAAAACCTCCTCCCTCCCAGCACCTAACAGGGAAAAGGGAAGGGGAGATTTTAGAGGGGAAACGCTGTTAACGATTAATCAAATTGATTAGACGTATTCGCTTCACCCGCTGCCTTTAGTGCATTTTCGCCAGCAAAGTATTCTTTGTGGTCGTCACCCATATCTGAACCAGACATATTTTGGTGTTTAACACAGGCGATACCTTGGCGGATTTCCTTACGTTGAACATTAGCAACGTAACCCAGCATGCCTTGGTCACCAAAGTACTCTTTAGCTAGGTTGTCGGTAGACAAAGCAGCAGTGTGGTAAGTCGGTAGAGTGATCAAGTGGTGGAAGATACCCGCTTCACGAGATGCGTCCGCTTGGAATGTACGAATCTTGTCGTCAGCACTTGCAGACAGTTCAGTTTCGTCGTATTCCGCGCTCATTAGGTTCGCACGATCGTAAGCTGATACATCTTTACCTTCAGCAACCAATGCATCGTAAGCTTGCTGACGGAAGTTTAGTGTCCAGTTGAATGATGGAGAGTTGTTGTAAACCAGTTTCGCGTTAGGGTGAACTTCGCGAACGCCGTCCATCATCTCTTTGATTTGACCGATGTGTGGTTTCTCAGTTTCAATCCAAAGTAGATCAGCACCTGCGTTAATAGCTTCAATACAGTCAAATACACAACGGTCTTCACCGGTACCTTCGCGGAATTGGTATAAGCCTGAAGGTAGACGCTTAGGTCGAACTAGCTTGCCGTCACGGTTAAAGCAAACGTCACCTTCTGCCATATCTGCAACATCGATCTCTTCAACATCTAGGTATGAGTTGTAGACATCACCTTGGTCGCCCGGCTCTTTCACTACGGCGATTTCTTTTGTTAGACCAGCACCTTGAGAATCGGTACGAGCAACAATAACGCCGTTGTCGATGCCTAGTTCAAGGAAAGCGTAACGAAGTGCACGAAGTTTTGCGTGGAAATCAGCGTGTGGCACCGTTACTTTGCCATCTTGGTGACCACATTGCTTCTCATCGGCAACTTGGTTTTCAATTTGTAGACAACATGCGCCCGCTTCAATCATCTGCTTAGCCATTAGGTAGGTCGCTTCTGCGTTACCGAAACCTGCATCGATATCCGCGATGATTGGCACCACGTGTGTTACGTGATTGTCGATTTTGTCTTGGATAAGGTCTTGTTGGTTAACGTCGCCTGCTTCACGTGCAGCGTCTAGCTCACGGAATAAACCACCCAGTTCACGTGCATCAGCTTGGCGCAGGAATGTGTATAGCTCTTCTACTAGGCCTGCAACCGATGTTTTCTCATGCATTGATTGGTCTGGAAGTGGACCGAAGTCAGAGCGAAGTGCAGCTACCATCCAACCCGAAAGGTATAAGTAGCGGCGATCTGTCTTGCCATCAAAGTGCTTTTTAATTGAGATCAGTTTTTGTTGGCCGATGAAACCATGCCAGCAACCTAAAGACTGAGTGTATTGAGAGCTATCCTTGTCGTAAGCCGCCATGTCTGCACGCATAATATCAGCCGTGTATTGCGCAATATCTAAACCGGTTTTGAATTTGTTTTGAGCTCGCATACGAGCAGCAGATTCAGGGTTAATTGCATCCCATGGAGCACCAGCAGCGCTTTTTGCAACTTCAATCTTTTCGATATCTTGTGTAATTTGCGACATAACTATTCCTTAGTTTCACGTGGACATGTTGGCCAATTCGGCGAGGTCATTTGATTTGGATTAAATCTAACCATGGACAAAGAATAACCATGTATGTGATAATTTTGTTAATTTATAGTTATTATATTCGGTATTTTTCTTATGAATATTGCTCGTATAGACCTTAATTTACTTGTGTATTTAGATATGCTGCTACGCGAAAGAAATGTAACACGAGCTGCAAATCAATTAGGAATCACTCAGCCAGCTATGAGTAATGGGCTGCGCCGATTGCGTGATCTGTTTGAAGACCCACTGTTGGTGAGAACCAGTGAAGGAATGGTTCCAACTGAGCGCGCGCAAAAGTTGCAGCCGCTGGTTCGCAACATATTGGCAAATGTAGAAAAGACGCTGCAACCCACCACTGAGTTTAGGGCAGAAGATAGTGAACGTGTGTTCCGTATCATGGCGAGTGATTATGCTGAATCAACCCTTATTCAGCCGTTGCTCAAGAAGTTGAGTGAGATAGCACCGAAAATACGACTGGATATAATGACGCCAAGTGATGTGAGCTATCAGGATGTAGAACAAGGCACTGTTGATATTATCATCAACCGTTTTGATGATATTCCACAGTCCTTCCATCAGATGAGCCTTTGGCACGACGGGTTTTCTTGCCTATTTAGCTGTGACAATCCAATAGCCGACAACTTTGATATTTTGTCTTATTTAAAGGCGCAACACATTTGGGTAAGTAAGACGGGTATGGGAACTGGAGTCGGGATCAACCCAAGTGAAGCGCAAAAGCTCGGTTGGATAGATGAAGCATTAATGCGCATTGGTAAAACCCGCAATATCACGGTGTTTACCCGACATTACCTATCTGCGATTCTCTTTGCTCAGCAGAAAAACCTTATCCTTACTATTCCAACTAAAGCCGCGCAATTGCAGCGCAACAATCCTAATTTGTTAATCAAACCAGCCCCATTTGCGATTGAACCTTTTGAGGTGAAAATGGCGTGGAGCCCATTATTACAAACCAATCCAGACCATCAGTGGATGCGCCGATTGATTAAAAGCGTCGCCAATGAAATAGAAAGCGGTGTGACGGAATAACATAGCTTGCATGGTATTTTTTATATGAATATTCAGTATAACTGGCATAAATTAGCTAAATTTACGCCTGTTAAGTAAGTTTAAACGAGTTATTTAAATTTAAGTCAGTTAAGTAAATATATTGAGTAGTCATCAGTTAGCTTGAGAGAGATTTTATGAGCAGTCGTATTCAACAGGGAAGCTTGAACATTGATAGCACCCTCTACCAATTAATTAATGAGCAAGTCATTCCTGGAACAGGCATTGTTGCAGAAGACTTTTGGCAATCTTTCGCAGCCATCCTTAAAGATTTGGCACCAAAGAATCGAGCTCTGCTTATCAAGCGCGACGATCTTCAACATCAAATCGATGTGTGGCACCAAGAACGTGCTGGTCAAACACTGGATGCGGCAGAGTACAAAAAGTTCCTACAGCAGATTGGCTACCTAGTGCCAGAAGGCGAAGACTTCCAAGTTACCACCGCAAGCGTAGAGCCTGAAATCGCAACCCAAGCTGGGCCGCAGCTTGTGGTGCCTATTATGAACGCACGTTTTGCACTTAACGCGGCTAATGCGCGCTGGGGCAGTTTATACGATGCGCTCTACGGCACCGATGTGATCAGCGAAAGCGACGGTGCAGAGAAAGGTGGAAGCTTTAACCCTGTTCGTGGCGCTAAAGTCGTGAGCTATGCTCGCGGGTTCCTTGATGACGCCGCACCGCTGAATGGTGTTTCTCATAAAGACGTGACCAAATACAGCATCAGCAATGTGAGCATCGGCAACACGCTGACAGCAACGCTAGATAATGGCGAAGAAGTCACTCTCATTGATCGTAACCAGTTTATTGGTTATCAAGGAGACGCAAGCGCGCCTTCTTGTATCCTGCTTAAACACAACAATCTCCATATCGAAATTCAAATCGACCCGAGCGCGCCAATTGGTAGCGTCGATGTTGCAGGTATTAAAGATGTGCTGGTGGAATCGGCACTGACCACGATTATGGATTGCGAAGATTCGGTCGCTGCGGTTGATGGCGAAGACAAAGCATTGGCTTACCGAAACTGGTTAGGCTTAATGAAGGGTGATCTGCAAGAGTCGCTAGAGAAAAACGGCAAAACCATTGTTCGTAATCTGAACCCTGATCGTCAATACACCAGTGTGACGGGGGGTGAAATCTCGCTTAAAGGTCGCAGCATGTTGTTCATACGCAATGTGGGCCATCTAATGACTAACCCTGCGATTATTGATGCCGAAGGTAATGAAGTGCCTGAAGGTATCATGGATGGCATGGTGACATCGCTTATCGCAATGCACGATTTAAAGGGTAATAGCCCGTACCAAAACTCGACCGCGAACAGCATCAATATTGTTAAACCTAAGATGCATGGCCCAGAAGAAGTGGCTTTCACCAATGAGTTGTTTGGCCGCATTGAAGATGCATTAGGTTTGGATCGCTTCACGATTAAAGTCGGCATCATGGACGAAGAGCGTCGTACCTCTGTGAACTTGAAAGAGTGTATTCGCGCAGCAAAAGACCGTGTCGTGTTCATCAACACAGGTTTCTTAGATCGAACAGGTGATGAGATCCATACCAGTATGGAAGCGGGTCCGTTTGCTCCTAAAACACAGCTTAAAACCATGACTTGGATCGGCGCATACGAAGATCAAAACGTTGATCTTGGCTTAGCTTGTGGCCTGCAAGGTAAAGCCCAGATTGGTAAAGGTATGTGGCCAGAACCAGATAACATGGCGAAGATGATGGATGCAAAAATCGGACACCCACAAGCGGGTGCAAATACTGCTTGGGTTCCATCACCAACGGCGGCGACTCTGCATGCTTTGCACTACCATAAAGTGAATGTACCAAGCCGTCAGAAAGAGCTTCGCGAGCGTGTGAGAGCAAATGTTGACGATATTCTTACTATCCCGTTGCTAGGCAATCAAAAGCTGACTGCTCAAGATATCCAAAATGAATTGGACAATAATACGCAAGGTATTCTTGGTTACGTAGTGCGTTGGATTGACCAAGGCGTAGGTTGTTCGAAAGTACCTGATATTAACGATGTAGGGCTAATGGAAGACCGAGCGACGCTACGTATTTCAAGCCAACACATCGCTAACTGGTTACGTCACGGTATTTGCGATGAAGTCCAAGTAATGAAAACCATGAAGCGCATGGCAGCAGTGGTTGATGAGCAAAATGCAGGGGATCCAAGCTACCAAAATATGGCGCCTGATTTTGAAAACAGCATTGCGTTTTCAGCTGCGTGTCAGTTGGTATTTGAAGGCTGTGCTCAGCCAAGTGGTTACACCGAGCCTGTATTGCATGCTATGCGACTGAAGTTAAAAGCACTTGCATAAAACAAGGCTGCTAAATTGTTAGATAGCTAGAGAACAAAATAGCAAAGCAACGTAACCGTGTTACAGAATAACTAAATAACAACGTCACTCAATAATAAAACTACTAAGAAAATAAATACCCATTTAAACCGAGCCCAAGGTGCCGCGCTATATAGCGCGGCTTTTTTTTGAGTGTTTTCGGGAATGGAAAGGGAAGAACTGACTTAGTGATAAAACGTATTTACTACTAACCTCATTTTCCACCAAAACATAGATACTTAATATCCATGTACTCATCGATGCCTTCTTTAGCGCCTTCGCGGCCAATACCTGACTGCTTAACACCACCGAAAGGTGCAACCTCAGTTGAGATCATGCCGTCATTAATGCCAACCATACCGTATTCAAGTGCTTCTGCTACCTTCCACACACGGTGGATATTCTGGCTGTAGAAGTAAGACGCTAAACCATAGATTGTATCGTTCGCCATTTCGATCAGCTCTTCATCGCTGTCGAACTTCATAACAGGAGCGACAGGGCCAAAGATCTCTTGTTGAACGATGTCCATATCGTGCTTCACGTCTTTAAGAATGACAGGCTGAATGAATAGGCCCGCAAGCTCTTGCGTTGGGGTTACAGGCAATGCACCTTGTTCAATGGCGCGGTCAATCAAACCTTGGATGTTCTGTTTCGCTCTTTCATTGATCACGGGGCCAATATTTACGCCTTCGTCTAAGCCGTTGCCAATTTTGAGTTGCTGCACCGCTTGGTCGAATTTCGCCACAAACTCATCGTGTACTTTGCTGTGAATATAGAATCGATTAGCACAAACACAGGTTTGGCCTGCATTACGGAATTTCGAAGCCATTGCACCTTGAACCGCAGCATCGATATCGGCATCGTCAAACACAATAAATGGAGCATTACCACCAAGCTCCATTGAGGTACGTTTGATGCCTTTTGCCGCTTGAGCCATCAAGATACTGCCGACGCGAGTAGAGCCTGTAAAAGAGATCTTTTTGATCAATGGATGTGATGTGAATAGCTCACCAATCTGTTCTGGGCTGTCACCCAATACCACTTGAAGCAGATCTTTAGGGACACCCGCTTGATAAGCCAGCTCAACAACAGCAAACGCAGAAAGTGGCGTTTCGTCAGAAGGCTTCACAATAAAACTACACCCAGCCGCTAGAGCAGGCGCAGCCTTACGAGTGATCATCGCAATCGGGAAGTTCCACGGTGTGATGGCACATGCGACGCCAATTGGCTGCTTGATTGTCACTAAACGCTTATCCCCAGCGGTACTTGGAATCGAGTCACCATAAGTGCGCTTGGCTTCTTCGGCGAACCATTCAATAAAGCTTGCACCATAAACCACTTCGCCAGCAGCTTCTACCAACGGCTTGCCTTGTTCAATCGTCATTAAGTGAGCAAGATCATCCTTGTTTTCAAGGATCAGTTGATGCCAAGCCTTCAATATCGCAGCACGAGATTTAGCAGGAATTTTCGCCCACTCTTTCTGCGCAATATGAGCTCGCTCGATAGCACTGTCTAATTCCGCCTCAGATGAGATAGGCGCATGCCCAATAAGCTCACCCGTTGCTGGATTGCTCACGGCAACCGCGTTATTCGCTTCTGTCACCATAAAAGAGAGTAAGCGCTGGTTATTAATTTCTAGCATGTGATTCCTTCTTGATGATTACTTAACACGTGTTGGTGCTGTTATTGAGTTGATGTCTATGGCAGTGCTGATGATTCGCTTTAGCCTACCAAGGTTATTCTTGCGCCCAGTTGTCTGCCTCTATCTTTGCCAATGCTTTCGCGGCTTTTTGTAGAGCAGGTAGGAACTTGATCGCTTCGCCTGGTTTCACTCGAATCACTGGTGCTTGGATTGCTAAACCGAGATTGGATTGACCGGTTGGCGATGGAATGAGTACCGCAATACACACCAAACCCGGTAGAAACTCTTCATCATCAATCGCAAAGCCTTGGATCTTCGCTTGTTCGATGTCTTGCTCTAACACTGAGTAGTCAGTGATGGTTTTGACTGTGTACTGAGTCAGTGGCACGTTTTCGATCAGTCTTCTGCGTTGTGATTTCGACATGTGAGCCAAAAACAGTTTGCCTGTCGCTGAGCAGTGCACAGGAACGCGAGAGCCAGGCTGCAAGTGGAAGCGAAGTGGCGCTTCGGTCTCTGCACGGTCAAGGTAGATGATCTCACCGCTCGATAGTGCGGTTAGGTTGCAGCTCTCGCCGACTTCTGCTCGAAGGTTTTCAAGAATCGTGCGTCTTGCACTGTGCATTGTGCTGTTAAACAGTAGGTTTTCAGCCAACTTTCTGAGTCGAATGCCAGAGCTGTAATGCTTTTCATCACCGTCTCTTTGAATGATGCCTGCGGACTCTAATTGTTGCAGCATACGGTGCAGAGTGGGTTTCGGTAGTCCGGTTTCTTCGACGAGCCCTTGAAGGGAAATAAACTCGTCTTTTTGCGCTATCACCTCTAATAGTGCAAAAAGTCGGAGAGTGGGCGTATCTCCTTGAACTTGTGGTGTTTCTGTTTGCATACAGTGATTCATCCTTGCGATATGTCTATGTGTAAGAGTGTACATATCAAATTAATATTCTTCAATTATCTGAATAAAGTTTGACCTTTTTTATTATTTCAATAATATAAATGCAAATTACGGAATAATTAGTTTCAATAAATGGAATTTTAAGATGAAAGCAATTGAACGGATTATTGATAAGGCGCACTTAGATCGTAAGCGTGTGGTTTTGAGCGAAGCTGAAGACCCTCGTGTACTGAAAGCGGCACGATTAGCGATAGATAAACAGCTCGCTTATATCACGCTGGTGGGCGACGAAAAGGCGATTATCGAAGCCGCTCAGCTGCATCATATTAACCTCGCGGGCATTCATATTGTTTCACCACAAACATCAGCACTCAAAGCTGTGTTGGCTGGACGACTGTATGAGTTAAGAAAAGCGAAAGGCATGACTTATGAAGATGCATTGGAGAAGATCAAAGACCCACTGATTTTTGCCAATTTGATGGTAAGGGAAGGGCTGGTCGACGGTACCGTGAATGGTGCGGTTTACACCACGTCTGATGTGGTACGAGCGGCGCTGCAGATTATTGGGCCGGCGCCAGACAGTGAGTTGGTGTCTAGCTTCTTTTTAATGATGTTGTGCGAGCCTTTCCATAACCTTAAAGGTGGCATGATTTTCAGTGATTGTGGGTTGGTGATTAACCCCAATGAAACCGAGCTTGCATCAATTGCAGTGGCGGCATCAAACAGTGCACAAACGCTGTTGATGGAAGAGCCGAAAGTGGCAATGCTCTCGTTTTCGACCAATGGCAGTGCCAAGCATGAATCGGTTGATAAGGTGCGTAATGCCGCCCAGTTAGTGAAGCAGCGTTGCCCAGGAATTGCGGTTGATCAGGACGTTCAACTCGACGCGGCAATTGTGACTGAAATTGCGGCGAAAAAATTGCCCGATTCCGAGGTGAAGGGGGAATCTAACGTGTTGATATTTCCTAACTTAGAAGCTGGCAATATCGGCTACAAGCTTGCTGAAAGGCTAGGTGGCGCGGTTGCGATTGGTCCGTTGTTGCAAGGGCTGAATCAACCTGCCAATGACTTATCCAGAGGGTGCAGCGTCGAAGATATCTTTAATGTAATCGCGGTGACTGCCGTACAAGCACAACAAGCTAAAGCGGTAAATGCAACGACGGATATTGAAGCTGATGCTCAAAAAGCTCCAGAAGATCAATACGCTACAACAAATCAAGAAGCTAAAGAAAGAGAAGAATCAGAATTTGAGTTTAGATACTAAGGCTCACACTTAAAGATCGCACTCATACTAACTAAAAAAGACCTAACTAGGATTGCCAATGGAGCTACTTGTTTTACTCGCCATTCTTGCCACCATTGCGGTAGGTACCTATTTCCAAACTGTCACAGGGTTTGGGCTTGGTATCATCGTGATTGGTCTTACGGTCAGCCTTAATCTGGTTTCGTTGCCCGTGATTGCCGCCGTGGTCAGTATCGTGACCTTGTTTAATTGTTTGGTCGCGTTGATGGGTAAGCCACTTCTTGGGGAACTCAAAATTCTGGTGGTGTTAGTGATCGGTATTATCCCCGGCGTATCGCTTGGTGTGTTTTTACTGGACGAGTTGAGCGAGTCGGCGACGCATATCCTGCGAGGGCTATTGGGCGCTATGGTGTTATTCGCAGGTCTGAGCTTTATGTTCAAGCCTAAAACCAGAACAGAACGCTCGACAACCGTATCCTTTTTGGTGTCTGGCTTTAGTTCTGGCCTAGCGGGCGGGCTGTTTGGGATGGCGGGTCCACCGATTGTTTACCATCTCTATCGGCAACCTTTTACACTCGATCTGGTGCGAAGCACGCTGCTGATGGTGTTCGCTTGTACATCGATGTCTCGTACCGTCAATGTCTACGCTGCAGGCGATATGGAAGCGAGCATACTGTGGTTGTCTGCTATTGCTGTTCCCTTGGTGGCGCTTGTGACTATGTTTGCTCGGCGCTTCCCGCCACCATTGTCGAATGACCAACTTAGAAAGTTAGTATTTATTGTGTTGATGTTGATTGGTGGGTATTTGATGGCCGTATCGGCACGGTCGTTGTTTGGCGCTTCGTAAACCATTCTCTACAAAGTAGGCTAGTGATTCGCTAGCCTAAGCCTTTCTGTTTAAACACGCTTTAGCATCTCAAAGATACTCCTAGATAACCCAAACAAGCAGCTCTCTTGTACATCTAACGTGATGTTGCTGCGATAGTACGGGCTCAAATCGACGCCCATTCCCACGCCATGAATTTCGATACTGTTTCTATTCGACTCGCGTTCAATGACTTGTTTTAGGTGGTTATCCAAATAGAACTGATCATTGGCTGTGCTGGTGGCGGTATCCATAGGGCAGCCGTCTGAGAAAACGATCAACATCTTTCGCGGTGCGCTATGTTGCTGCAAGCGCTGGCTAGCGAACTGAACCGCTTCGCCATCAATTCCTTCTTTAAAGATGTCTGCTTTTCGAAGGCTGGCAATACCAAGGCGAGAGCGTCTCCAATGGGTATCAAAATCTTTAAACACGATATGTCGAACTTCGTTTAAACGGCCTGGGTGTTTCGGTTGACCTTGCTTGAGCCACTGTCGGTAAACCTTGCCACCATTCCAGTTGTTGGTGGTGAAGCCGATAATTTCGAAAGGGATGTTGGCTAGCCCAACGGATTTGAGAATCGTATCCATCAACAGACTGAGTTTGTGACTGTGTTTTTGCATCGATCCCGAACAGTCCATTAAAAACGTGATGGCACATTGATGAGATGCGCCAATGTCAGGCTGATAAAAGACAGCACGATCCAGCGGTGACGTGATGAGTTTGGTGATGGTAGTGGCGTTAACAATGCCTTCTTCCAAATGATCCTGACGTCGATTCCTTTGCGGAGTCGCAACAAAGCGGGTGAGCATAGCGGCCAAGCGGCGAGTGTTCACTTGTCTCGCCATAATGTCATCGGTGAGCTTTTGCCTCAGTTCGAGTAACAGGGTGCGCCTGACGAGTTTATCTGCGGCGACCACTTGGTCAAATTCTGAATTGAATACCTGATAATTAGCGCCCGACAGCTCGAACACCTTGCTATTGCCTGTGATGTCAGTATTGACGTCTTCATCTTGAATGTCGCCATCAACGATAAGAGCCAGCTGCGCGAGAATCTTGATGTCTTCTTCAACCGTAGGTGTTGGCGAGTTATTACTCTCTTGTTCTTGGTTGATGAGCTCTTGCGCTACAGAGGCGAGTTTATTGGCGCAGTGAGCAAACTGTCGTTGGTTGGTTCTATGTTCCTTTAAGCGCTTCAGGCTGCTTCCGAAAATAGGCACGATGCCCGCACGTGTCGATTCAATGGTTTCAGCAATCGGTTCCGAAACTGGAATACCGGTTAAGCGGGTGTGGATGACCTGCATCAGCGTGAACAGTAACATGCCGATTCGTGATTCAGTGAAGCCATTTTGATGATATTGGTCGCTCCAATACGCAAAGTTGAATTGGATGCTGGTGGTCACGCCTTTTAGATAAGGCGGGACTTGAGATTCAATTCGTACCTGCTCGCAGAAATCATACAGCAGACGTTCGACTTCGTTTTTAGGTCGCAGTGAACAGTGAAGTTCAGTGTCGGAAAGCAGCAGTCGCAGTGCCGATGAATCGATCTTGCCTTGCATTGAAAGTTTGCTGTTTGTTAGCTCATGGCGGGACACAAAGGTGAGATCGTTGGTGTGTGCAGACTGATAATAGCAGGGGCTGTTGCCGTTATAGAGACGCTCTCCCCGATAGTTCAGGTTCAGTTCACCACTGATCGCTCTAGCGACAGACACACCAAGGTCGAGGATCTTTTTCTGCTGAGAAGAAACATTGGCCATGGTTTACGACTCCGAGTGTGAATAGTTTTGAGTAGGTGTTTCTAAATATTCACCAAAGCAACGGAAATAGTATTCGCTAACCAGTTCTTTCTCTTCGTCTTCACAGCGATTCAAGAATGACAGTCTAAATGCCGTCGCTACATCGTCGAATATTCGAATGTTTTCGGCCCATGTGATCACGGTTCTCGGAGACATTACCGTCGACAGATCGCCCACTATAAAACCATTTCGCGTTAAACCAGCGGTTGCGATCATTTTCTCAACTAATTGCTGACCACTTTCATTGTTCAGTTCTGGGCGCTTGGATAACACGATCTTGGCTTCATGTCGCGGATCTAGATAGTTAAGCGTGGCGATGATGTTCCATCGGTCAAGTTGGCTATGGTTAAGTACTTGAGTTCCGGAATATAACCCCGAGAAATTACCCAACCCCAGCGTGTTACAGGTAGCAAATAGGCGAAAAGAAGGGTGAGGTGTGATCACTCGGTTTTGCTCTAAAGAGGTGTATTTTCCGTCTTGCTCTAAGAGTTGTTGAATCACAAACATCACATCTGGTCGGCCAGCATCGTATTCGTCTAACACCAGAGCGATGGGTTGCTGGATGCTTTGCGGAAGAATGCCTTCTTTAAACTCCGTCACCTGCATTCCATATTTAATGACGATGCTGTCCTTTCCTATGAAATCCAAGCGGCTTAAGTGTCCGTCTAAGTTGATCCTTAAACACGGCCAATTTAATCTCGCGGCAATTTGTTCAATGTGAGAAGACTTGCCCGTTCCGTGTGTACCTTGTATCAGCGTGCGGCGATTAGAGGTGAACCCCGCCAATATCGCTAGCGTTACTTCAGGATCAAAACAGTAGTTAGGATCGACCTTGGGTACATACTCTCCCGCATGTTCAAACGCCAATACCGTTAGGTTGCTGTCGATTCCAAAACACTCTCTCACATTTACTGGTTGTGTAGGTATCAATTCCGGATCATTCATTTTTGTTCCCTCTCAATAGCTTCCATTGACTGCCTCGATGGGCGATATGTCACCGATTATTAACAGCTCACTCTAAGTTAACGACACTTTTTGTACGAAAAACTATCAATAATGTGATCCAGTTTTATTAATTAGAATGATTTGTTCCAATTTAATATAAAAAGTTGACGCGCAAAAAATCTACTACTAAGGTGAAAATGAATTCGAAAAAGAGACAATTCATTCCGAAAAATGAAATTTTGGTTAACTCAAGGAGAATGGAAGAATGAGTGAGCAAGAAAAACGTACGGTTGTTTCCGGCACAGTAACAATGACACCATCAGAAGCGTTCGTTGAAACTATGGTTGCTAATGATGTTACCGACATGTTCGGCATCATGGGGTCAGCATTTATGGACGCAATGGATATCTTTGCTCCTGCTGGCATTCGATTGGTCCCAGTGGTACACGAGCAAGGTGCTGCTCACATGGCAGATGGTTACTCTCGTGTATCTGGTCGCCATGGTGTGGTTATCGGGCAAAATGGCCCTGGTATTAGTAACTGTGTAACTGCGATTGCCGCGGCATTCTGGGCACACAGCCCGGTCGTGATTGTGACGCCAGAAACAGGTACCAAAACAATGGGCTTAGGTGGTTTCCAAGAGTGTAACCAACTTCCAATGTTCCAAGAGTTTACTAAGTATCAAGGACACGTAACGCACCCAGACCGTATGGCGGAATACACAGGTCGATGCTTTGACCGCGCAATGAGCGAAATGGGTCCGACTCAACTGAATATTCCACGTGACTATTTCTACGGCGAAACTCAAACCGAGATCCCTAAACCAGCGCGCTTGGACCGTGGTCCTGGTGGTGAGAAGTCTCTGAATGAAGCGGCAGACCTGATTGCTGAAGCGAAATTCCCAGTCATCATTTCTGGTGGCGGTGTGGTAATGGCTGATGCAGTTCAAGAGTGTGCGGCATTGGCAGAACGACTAGGCGCACCCGTAGTAAACAGCTACCTACACAATGACTCTTTCCCTGCGAGTCACCCATTATGGTGTGGTCCTTTAGGCTACCAAGGTTCGAAAGCAGCAATGAAGTTGATGGCTCAAGCGGATGTGGTTATCGCTCTGGGTACACGTCTTGGTCCATTCGGTACCTTGCCTCAACATGGCATGGATTACTGGCCAAAAGACGCGAAAATCATTCAGATCGATGCAGACAACAAGATGCTTGGCCTCGTTAAGAAGATCTCTGTTGGTATCTGTGGCGACGCAAAAGCAGCGGCTGTGGCATTAGCTGAAAGACTGGAAGGTCGTGCATTGTTGTGTGATGACAACAAAGGCGCTCGCCAAGACACAGTGGCAACAGAAAAAGCATTGTGGGAAAAAGAGCTTGATGAGTGGACGCACGAACGTGATTCGTTCAGCTTAGATATGATTGAAGAAAATTCGCACGAGACTCCGTTCTCTGGTGGCGAATATCTACACCCTCGCCAAGTATTGCGTGAACTAGAAAAAGCGATGCCAGAAGACGTAATGGTCTCTACGGACATCGGTAACATCAACTCAGTGGCAAACAGCTACTTACGCTTTGAAAAACCACGCAGCTTCTTTGCGGCAATGAGTTTCGGTAACTGTGGCTACGCGTTCCCTACCATCATTGGTGCTAAAGCGGCCGCACCTCATCGCCCTGCTATCTCTTATGCAGGTGACGGTGCGTGGGGTATGAGCTTGATGGAGACCATGACATGTGTTCGTCATAACATTCCAGTGACAGCCGTGGTATTCCACAACCGTCAATGGGGTGCAGAGAAGAAGAACCAAGTCGACTTCTACAACCGACGCTTTGTTGCTGGTGAACTGGATAACCAAAGTTTTGCGGAAATCGCACGAGCAATGGGCGCTGAAGGTATCACGGTTGATAAGCTAGAAGATGTAGGCCCAACTCTTCAAAAAGCCATCGACATGCAAATGAACGAAGGCAAAACAACCATCATTGAAATCATGTGTACTCAGGAATTGGGCGACCCGTTCCGCCGAGATGCACTATCAACGCCGGTTCGTTTCCTAGATAAGTACAAAGATTACGTATAAGTCATAAGAAGTTTGCCCGACCAAAACCGTCTCGTGAATGCAAGATAAAGAGTTATCGAGAATGTGGTCGGGCAAACAAATTAAGCTCTAACACTAGCCATTAATTTTAAATTGGATGATCAAACAGAATGGCTCAACGACCGAGTTGTTTTTAAAGATTATTAATAGTGCTGTTTTCAAAGATTCGTAATCGTACTGATATCTAAGTCTTGGGTCATATATTTCTATTATTTCGCTCTGAATATTAGAGCCCTAATGAAATAAGCAAGATGAATAGTACTCGGTTTCATTAATAGAGACTTATCAATTATTATTATGAGTAACTTTTAAATAGTAATTACCGATAAGTCGATAGAGTTCTTAGACTTTAGTCTGTGTATTTTATTAGGCATTGATTCTCATTTAATAAACTAAATTTAGTTATTTGTATTGTCGAGTGGTTGGAAGAAAATATGAACAATAAACGTTATATAAGCACACTCGAAGAACTGTATAAAATAATTGATTCATTAATGACTGAATGCAGTGACCAATGTGGTTTGATGTATAACGTGTGTGATTATGAAAACGGTAATCTGATGCCAAGTTTAGGCCGTTCAAATCGTAGGAACATACGCCGTGTCGAACAAGAGTTGTTATCAACAGTTCGTGTCTATGGTGGGCATTCACTGAGCTCACACGACATAAATGACTGGTTATTGATGTGTTTAGCCAAGAAACAGGGCTTTCCCACCCGTTTACTGGAATGGACCGATAACCTGTTAAATGCGCTGTGGTCGATGTGTCACAGTCAAAGTAAAGACTGCATAAATATAATTAAAGCTATTGATTATCAGCGGGTTAGTTTCTTCAGTTCGCCGTGTGATCTCAACAAAACTCAGATATTTAATGTGGCGGATTGCGATAAACAAGAGCCACGCAAGGACAAGTGGTATTCCATTCACCCATTTAAGGAAGGTGGCAATGATGCCATTCAGCCTTTGTACGATGAGAAAGAATATTCAAACGGTCTAGTGTCCGTTCATATTCTTCCATCTGTGAAAGTAAACCTGATAAAGGAGTTAATATCCATGAATGTTTTAAATGAACCGACAGAATATGTCGAAGAGAAACTAACAGATTTAAAAAACGAAGCACATGTAGATAACAACCAAGTCATAAATAAAGGTGACGGCAGTATCGAATTACAAGTTAATACTCATGATCGTCAACTTGAACAGTATGGTCGAAAGTATCATCAAGACTTTGATTTCGACTAAAGGCTAACACGTTCCAATTTAATTATATCTCTAATATCGAGAGTGAAAACCCGAGTAAATAAAATTATAACACTAATTAATTTATAAAAAGATGAAATCTGTGAGCTTAGAGATTGTTTATAACCTAACTCGAAGTTAGAGTGACTAACCTTGTTATCAGGTTGTTAAATTCTCGCAGATCTAGTTTAAACACTCTAATAAAAAATTGGCGTAAAGCTACTGAAATTTAAACCAATAACGAAAACATGAAGGATTCTGGAATATGAATATGCAAACCAATGCACCAACATTCGTGCTGGAAAACCAAGTCGACACCGCTTTTTTACAGTCTTTCAGTGATGCGTGGAATAACCATGATATTGAGGCGCTCATGTCTTTCATGACGGAAGACTGTGTATTCCACACGGTGGCAGGCGAAGGCTTGCTTGGAAACACTATCGAAGGGTACGAAGCGGTCCGAAATAGCTTTGAATTGGTTTGGCAGAACTTTCCAGATGCGGCTTGGAGCGACCCTGTGCATTTTGTGTGTGGTGACCAAGCAGTGAGTGAGTCAACGTTTTCTGCAACGAACCCGGATGGCAGCGTCATCGAAGCTCGTATGGTTGATGTGTTTACCCTGAAAGATGGAAAAATCAGCGTAAAAAATGCCTTCCGTAAAACACGACCTCTTTTGACTCCTAACAACACTCCCAAGAGCTAGACACGAAACCACAACCCGTTCACGTGTTATGACTAGGAGAGTCGAATTATGAGTTTAGTAATGGAACAACCGGCAGCCGATGTGCCGCCAAAGGTGAAAAGCCCCCAAGCAAAAGAAAGTACCCAAGCAAAAGACAAATACGATCCAAAATACGATCCACTTAAAGATAAAAGCCCAGGTCATGGTAAGGAATACGCTCCGACTTATTGGGTAGATACCGCAGGTACACCACCTGAAGATGATGGCCCAATCACGTCGGATATGGATGTCGATGTGGCGATAATTGGTTCAGGCTACACAGGCCTAAGTACCGCGATACACCTTGCTGAAATGTACGGCATTAAAGCGACTGTGATTGAAGCTAACCGTATGAGTTGGGGCTGCAGTACCCGAAATGGTGGTCAGGCTCAGTGTGCGTCAGGACGTTTGAAGCGTTCTCAGTGGATTGAACGCTGGGGACTCGAAACCGCGCTAAAAATGCACCGCGAATGCGTCGATGGCATGAACACATTTAAGTCTCTAATCAAAGACATTGATTGTGACCCGCAGCCGGGTGGCCACTTATATGTGGCTCACCGTCCAAAAGTGATGGCAACACTCGAGAAAGAAGCCAAGTTGCTGCGTGGCACGTTCGATTACGATGCGCAGATCTTAGATGCGGAAACCGTCAAGCGTGATTATGTTGGTGATCAAGAAGCGGCAGGCGCGATGCATGAGCCCGAAGGGATTGGCATTCATGCTGGGAAATTGGCGTTTGGTTATCTAAGAAAGGCGAGAGCACTCGGCGTAAAAGTTCACCCAGCAAGCCCTGTGATGGGATGGGAAACTCGCAACGGTGTGCACTACCTGAAAACGCCGGGTGGTGTTGTGAAGGCTCGTTCTGTTGGTGTTTGTACGGGTGGGTATACCAGCCAAGGTTTGCATTCCGAGCTTAAGAATCGCCTATTACCAGTCCTTTCTAACTCGATGGTGACGCGTCCGTTAACTCAAAGCGAAATCGCCGCGTGTAACTTCAAAACCAATCAAGTGATTACTGATACTCGAATTCTGCGCCACTACTACCGTTTGTTACCGGATAACCGAGTACAGATTGGTACACGCAGTGCCATCAGTGGCAAGAACGCACCTGAAAAGAAATACGAAGATATGTTGAGATCGGATTTAACCCGAAAATTCCCGTCTCTCGATCAGATCAAAATTGATTATTCATGGTGGGGTTGGGTGGATGTTAGCCACGACATGATGCCAAGAATTTATCAGCCGAATCCAAAGCAATCCATATTCTACGCACTAGGGTATGG
Organism: Vibrio sp. RW; assembly: GCF_027587105.1. Lineage (NCBI taxonomy): Bacteria > Pseudomonadati > Pseudomonadota > Gammaproteobacteria > Vibrionales > Vibrionaceae > Vibrio > Vibrio sp. RW. The sequence goes on along the minus strand of NZ_JAPPTM010000001.1, from coordinate 111,995 downwards.
CGGCAATGGTGTGATGTACTCCGCTCAAGCAGGTAAACGCCTTGCCCAGTGGATCGCAGGTGAAGGTCATAAACTCGACCTACCAATATTTGAATCAAAACTTCCGTTCCCCAACGTGAGGGAAGTGGTGGAATCAGAGATGTTTGCACCATTTCGAAGAGTAGGGCAACAGTTCCTTTATCAGTGGTATTCGTTAAAGGATGAAAAGCTGTAATCGCGACTCGAACATTGTTTCCAAAATAGGGAAATAGAACTACGACCAGGAAAGTTGTACCAGGTCACCTTGTGAGCAAAGTACAGGCTGGAAGTCTGTATGATATGAAAGGTTAAGACTATGAAATTTATTAAAAATAAAATTATTGCTGGCGTCACAATTGTAGCAACAGCGATGCTATCTCATGCCGCGGCAGCAGCAAATTTTAAAATGGCTATCGGCGATGCTGCTGGTGGTACGCAGTGGGAATTAGCGACATCATTTTCTGAATTGATGGAGCAAAAAACAGACGGTAAAGTCAAAATCGATCTGTTCCCGAATGGCCAATTAGGCAATGAGCAAGACACCGTAAATGATGCGGCAATCGGCTTACTCGACTTCTCTGTACTGGCGATCAACAACGTGACGCCTTTCTCTCCAACCGTTGGTCTATTGACCATGCCTTACGTCATTCAAAGCGCAGAAGAAGCGGTACTACTGACTCAAGGTCAAGTAGGCCAAGACTTAGTCGATAACACGATTCGTGATGCAGGCGTTCGCATCGTAGGTTGGGCTTATTCAGGCTTCAGGGTTTTGACTAACTCGAAAAAGCCCGTTGCTTCACCAGAAGATCTAAAAGGGCTAGTGATTCGTGTACCGCGTAACGAAATCATGATCGCGTCTTATCAAGCATGGGGTGTAAACCCAACGCCAATGGCATGGTCTGAGACTTTCACTGGCCTGCAACAAGGCGTGGTTGATGGTCAAGACAACCCATATATCACTGTTCATGCCATGAAGTTCAATGAAGTACAAAAGTACGTAACCAACCTCCGTTACATCTTCTCACTTGAGCCATTAATCGTTAGTGAAACGGTGTTCCAGCAACAGACGCCTGAAATGCAAAAAATCATTCTTGAAGCGGGTCAAGAAGCGACAGAGCACAGCTTTGCTTACCTAGAAAATACGGAAAACAAGATTCGCGAAGAGCTACAAGCAAAAGGAATGGTATTCACAGACCCAGCAGACAATGAGCAAGAGTGGATCAGCGATGTAACGAAATCAGTTTGGCCTAAGTTCTACTCAAGCATTGGAGGTAAAGATAAGTTAGACGACGTTCTTGAGTTACTAGGTAGAAAGTAACGATTAGATACGCCCTACCTGCTGTTCTCCGCTACATAATTACCTAGCGAAAAGCAGTGGATAGGGCATTTACATGGCTTTACTCGTTGATCTGCTCAGTACCTGATCTTTTTAGGACCGTGAGCGACTGGTTGTCATGTGGAAATCAACATTGGAGGTTATATGTCAATCGCTAAAACAATAAAAAAGCACCTTAACAACATTGAGGAATATACCTGTTGTCTGCTGCTCGCAAGCTTTGTCCTATTGCTGTTCACACAAATCCTTACTCGTCAGCTCTTTGATTACTCCATCCCTTGGGGGGATGAGGTCGCTACTTACATGTTCGTTTGGTTTGCCTATCTAGGGGCTGTTGTTGCGGCCAAAATGTCGGCGCACAACCGAGTGAGCTTTCATTTTAAATTCTTTCCGCCAATCGTGCAGACCGTGAGTGAAACCATCGCTGACTTCTTATGGCTCTGTTTCAATGGCTACTTCGTTTACCTCAGCTACGATTTCGTGTTCAACAAAATGAACCTGTTTTGGAAGTCTCAAACCACAGGTATCCCAATGAAGTACTTCTACATGATTTTGCCTATCGCGTTTTCACTGATGATGATTCGAATTATCTGGAACAACTACGAGCGTTTATTCAAAGGCGCAACCAACGAAGATCCAGAAGTCAAAGAGCTGCGCAAAATGACGGCACAAAAGTCCGCGCAATAGTCATCACAGAGAATAGTCGTAATAGAGAGATGTAATAATGGAATCCTATTTAACTCTAATTTTATTTGGTGGCTTCTTAACGCTGTTAATTCTGGGTGCACCAATCACAGTATCACTGGCCGGCGCTTCGATGGCGGCCTATATGTTACTCGACAAAAATCCCATCGCTTTAGTGCAAATCGCGTTTACTTCGGTGGGCAACTTCCCATTAATGGCGCTGCCAGCTTTTGTTCTTGCAGGCGCTTTAATGGAGGCGGCGGGTATCTCAAAACGTCTGGTGGATATCGCCGAAAGCTTAGCGGGTCCCGTAACAGGTGGTCTTGGCGCGGCAACGGTAATGGCGTGTCTTTTCTTTGGTGCTATCTCAGGTTCGGGCCCAGCAACCACGGCTGCGGTAGGCATGTTGATGGTGCCCGCGATGGTGAAGCGTGATTACGATAAAAGCTACGCATCGGCAGTAACGGCTGCATCCGGCGGGCTAGGGATCATTATTCCGCCATCCATTCCTTTGGTTATTTTTGGTATCTCGGCAATGGGCTTAATGGCGCCACCAGAAGCCATTGCTCAACACGGTCAGTTTGCTTCTTTATCGATTCCAAAACTGTTTGTCGCTGGGGTTGTACCGGGCTTCATCATGGCATCGACGCTGGTGGTAACCAACTACTTCATTGCTAAGCGAGAAGGCTATAAAGGGCTGACCGAAACGTGGTCGTTTGGTGATGTAAGGCATTACTTACGCCGCGGATTATGGTCGATATTAGCACCGTTCTTAATTCTTGGCGGTATCTACAGCGGCATATTCACACCAACAGAATCCGCGGTTGTGGCGATATTCTATTCGTTGTTTGTTGGGCTGTTTATTCACCGAGAACTGTCGTTCAAAAGCGTGATGAAATCTCTGTCGACCACGACATGGATCACAGGGCGTGTATTGTTGATCCTCTTTGCCGCTACCGTGTTTGGACGCTTGTTGATCGAGCAAAAGATTCCAGTAGTGGTGGCGGAGTCGCTACTCGGTTTTACCGACAACATGTACATGGTGTGGGCGCTAACCATTACCTTGTTGTTGTTTGTCGGCATGTTTATGGAAACGTTAGCCGCGATCATGATTATCGTACCGGTCTTGCTGCCGATAATGTACATGCTGGGTGCTGATCCTACTCACGTGGGCATCGTGGTGGTGTGTACCTTATCGATAGGTTTTGCAACGCCGCCACTGGGGGAGAATATCTTTGTTGCCTCGGGGATAGGCGGAGCTACGGTTGAGCAAATCACCGCGAAGATCCATCCCTTTGTTCTTGCTTCTGTTGTGGGCGTTTTCGTTATCGCTTTCTTCCCACAAATTACGCTTTGGCTACCGTCCTTAGTCGGTTATTAGGAGAGATAACTATGAATCTATCCAGAATTATTCTTATAAGTTGCGCCTTGTTTGCTGTGGTCAGTGGTATTGGTTTACGTGCTGAACACTCTGAAACAGAGAAAGAAGCCAAGCCTGTCAATGTGCTTGATATTTCTGAACCACATGTTGTCAGTAAAGCTGAAAGAAGAGCTAAAACCTTGCTGGCCAAGGCGGTGATACACGTTCAAAAAGAGGGTGACGATAGTGTTAAAGACTTCATGAGTGACCCTGAATATATCGATGGGGAGCTCTATGTTTTTGCTTTAGGCATTGATGGCCAATTCCTTGCCAGTGGCGGCTCATCAATGGTGCTAGTGGGTGACAGTGTTTTAGATACGCAAGACGTTTACGGCAATCCTTTTTTCCGAGAAATGATCACCAAAGCAGTACACAACGGTTTTGGTGAAGTGAAGTATCACTGGACCAACCCGACCGATCGTATGGGTGAACCGAAAACCACTTTCTTTGAGCGTGTGGGTGACGTGATTGTCGCTGTCGGTTATTACCCAGAACGTTCGAGTGCGGCCGAGGCAAAGAATTTATTGGCGAGAGCGATGACCGCGATAGTGGAATCAGAACAAGAGAGCCTGGCAGAATTCAATGACGCCGATGGCAGTTTTGTAGAAGGAGACTTATATGTGTTTGTGATGGATATGAGCTCTGGAAAGTTGCTGGCGCATGGGGTATCTCCTGAGCTTGTCGGGCGGTCACACAGCGAGATTCTAAGCCCTGACGATAAACCAATTCTTACTGAGATGTTGAACCTTGCGAAAGAAAACGGCCGAGGTGTTTACACCTATCGCTGGTTGAATCCTCAGTCGAGTAAAGTTGAAACCAAGCATACTTACTATCGAGTCATCGACAATAAGTTGGTCGGGGTCGGTTATTACACAAAATCAAACAACACGTAAAATGGTTTCTAACGAGCCCTCATCCCTGTTAAATAAAGGGCTAGGGGCCCAAAATACCAGTGTGTGTAAAAAAGCAATTTAGTAAAATTAACAGTGTGAAATTTTTGTTGTGAAATTGTTTCGAAAATACAGGTAGTATGAAATACATGGAAGCCACACAGTAAAGAACAATTTTTAAAAAGGTCAATCAGGATGTTTGACCTAAATGAAATTCAAAGCCGTACGAGGGATAGACTATGAATATGCTGACACTAGACAAAACAGAACTTCACAGAAACCATTCAACATTTATTGCTGAAGCTGTCTTTGCCGTCGAAATGGTGAAAGCAGACAAGCAACTCGAAAAACAGAAAATGGCAAAACAGTTGCTTGATACTCTATTTCCTCTAGAGGAAGGCTCGCACGAAGACGCAGTGAGCTATGAGATTGACTACAGACACGTTCAAGTTTACTTCAAAAACGGCGAACACACAGGCCTGAAACGTGCTAAGCACTTTGTGGCTTACACGGGTGATAAGTCTAAACCTTCTTCAATTCTGTTCCGTGATGAGAGCGGCACGCACGTTGAAGTGACAATCGGCGCTCGTAAAGGCACGGGTCACTTGGAATTGGTTGATATTGAAGATATTCAGCTAGAGACATGCACCACGTTTGGGCAAACGGAGGCCAGTTGCTCTTCAGGAATTCGTCACTGGGTGAGCTTGGTGAAAGGCGATGAAATCGGTCGACCGAATGCATCGAGTGAAGACAAAGAGTTCACAGCGAAAAATGGCGAAGACTACAATCTAGGTTTTTGCTTTGCGATCTAACGCTTTTTAAATTGAACTTCGGTGATTTAAATAACTGAGCGCTGCGATACGTGGCGCTAATATCGCACTATCGATTTCTCTTTACCTTTGGTAATTTCCCCGCCCCTATAGCGGGGCTTTTTTATTAGAGGTATAAGTAAATTAAGCGCTTCTTAAAGTTATCTAACAAAAGTTTTTTAAAATTTTATCCCATATCTTTGTTGGTGTAAGTATTTGTAATTAAATTATTTATCTGTAAGTTCTAGTCTTTTTTTTATAGCGAGAATGACCATGGATGACAGTGCGCTGAGTGACTATTGAGCAAAAACTCAGTCAAAATACTTCGTGCTGTGCTATTATGCGCGGCCTGGGATTGAGCTATTAAGTCCATTTGTCGCCTCTCAAGGTGGTTTTTATCACGTTTATTTAAGTGGTATGGCGAGCCAATCAAGTAGTAGTTGGATATGGAGAACGTCCTTATATTCGTTGATTCGGATATGCGAACATCATAATTTATGAGTTTTAAATCAAAAAAATACAGTATCGATTCTACTGACTATCAAGTTGGTCAAGACAACGTCAGTAAATGGGGCATGGATGTCCATAACACAGTTTTTGTAGCCTCGGTTGGCTTATCTCTTCTCTTTATCATCACTCTTCTTGCTCTTCCTCCTGCGGATGCTAAAGCTGCTATTGATTCTATTAAGGGTGCTGTTCTATCAAAGTTTGACTTCCTGTTTATGTGGGGAGCCAACATCATGCTAGCGTTTGCTGTTGTTATCGCATTTTCACCGTTGGGTAAAATTCGTCTAGGTGGTGAAGAAGCGACGGCGGACTACTCAATGCCCTCTTGGATTGCGATGCTATTCGCTGCAGGTATGGGTATTGGACTTATCTTCTGGGGTGTTGCAGAGCCAACCGCCTTCTTCACGAACTGGTTCGGAACGCCATTGAATGCAGAACCCTTCACTGAAGCAGGCCGCGAGTTAGCGCTAGGCGCGACAGTATTCCACTGGGGTTTTCATGCGTGGGCTGTCTATGGTATGACGGCGCTTTGCCTAGCATATTTTGTTTACAACAAAGGCCTACCGTTATCAATGCGCTCTGTTTTTTATCCAATGCTGGGTGAGCGAGTGTGGGGCAAAACTGGTGATGTGATCGATGTACTAACCGTACTGGTTACTCTGTTTGGTCTAGCGACTTCATTGGGCTTAGGTGGTACACAAGCGGCAAGTGGTATCAGCCATGTGTTCGGCTTGGAAAATAACATCTTCCTTCAGCAAGCTATTATCGTGTTGATTATGGGTTTGGCGATCATTTCTGTTCTGCGAGGCATGGACGGTGGTGTTAAGTTCCTAAGTAACCTGAACATGGTTATTGCGTTCGTATTCCTTGGCCTTATCGCAGTATTGAACTTTACAACGGTGCTTGATTCAATGGCGACGGCAGTAACGGGTTACGTGAAAAACATCGTAGCATTGAGCCAAAGCTCTGGCCGCGAAGACACAACCTGGCTGCATGGTTGGACTGTGTTTTACTGGGCATGGTGGGTAGCGTATGCACCTTTCTTCGGTATGTTCGTAGCGCGTATTTCTAAAGGCCGTACGGTTCGCGAATTCTTACTTTGTGTACTAATTATCCCAACATTGGTAACGTCAGCTTGGATGTCTATTTTCGGTGGCGTGGCTATCGAGCAAGTGATTAATCAGGTGGGGCAACTTGGCCTTGACCAAGGCATCACAGACGTATCACTAAGCTTGTTCTACATGTTAGATGCTTACGAGTTTGGTAGCATTCTGTCTGTTATCGCTGTCGTGTTGATTATCGTATTCTTCGTTACAACGTTAGACTCTGGTTCTATCGTTATTGATGGTATGACGGCGGGTGGTAAACTTGAAGTTCCGGTGAAGCAGAAAGTAGTTTGGGCGGTTATTTCAGGTGCCATCGCGATGGTAATGCTATGGATTGGTGGAACTCAATCAATTCAAGCCCTGCAATCTATTACGATTATTGCAGCACTGCCGTTTACGATCATTCTTCTGATTGGTTGTGTGAGCTTGTTGAAAGGCCTACTGACGGAAGTGGGTAAAGGGCAGGAAACCGTTAGCCCTGCATCTGAGTAAACTGCGACGCAGAAATAAGCAGCTAACGCTTTAATTTTACTTAACATTATTTCAAAGCTCTCTTGTACTGTGTGCAAGGGAGCTTTTTTATGGTTCAAAGAAACAAGAAACAATAAAGATAAAAAGAGCCATAAGTGAATAGTCACTTATGGCTCTTTTAACTCTTACTCTTAGGAGCGAGGCTCTAGCTATTAGCTAATGTGCGCTTACGCATCCAATTCGTGCTGAATAACGTAATCTAAAGCACCAACAACAGCAGCAACTTGAGCATCGTTACACTCTTCGTCTGTCACTTTGTCGCTGTCCGGGTAAACCTCAGTGGTTGTACCGTACTTACAATCAGTCACACCGCCGCATAAGCCAAGCTTCTTCATTGGGTAGTTGATCACACCGTGTTGAGTGACGTCTGAACCAATGATCTTGCCTTCGTCATCTGCTGGCGCAATGTGGGTTACTTTTTCAACGGAAGCGATGATAGCTGCTTGGAATTCAGGTTGAGGGTTTTCAGTGTCACCCACCGTGTAGAAACCGTCTGGGATCATACCTTCGATGTACTCAATACCATCACGTGCAGCGAGTGCAGGGCGGAATTCAGTTTCATCAGAATCGGTTGTCTCGTGAAGATCAACGTGAACCAACACTTCTGGTAAAGATGCAACTAATGCACGTAGGTTTGCTGATTCTTCAGCTGGCGTACCGTCATAGAAAGAGCGGTTTGGATCAACAGCATTTGGGTTCCAGCGGTTGATCACTTCGTAACCCCAAGGGCTCACACAAGGTGCGACAACAATGTTGAAGTGCGCTGTATACTTTTCCGCTTGAGTAGCTGCGAATTTGATCGCGCCATGGACACCACTGGTTTCGTAACCGTGAACCCCACCCGTTACAAGAACGGTTGGTTTTGATGCGTCCCAGTTTTTGCTTTTGATAGCGAAGAGTGGGAAGCGAGCTTCGTCGTAGCTCAGTGCTCCGTATTGCTCGATGTCAAAGCGGTCTGCTAGTGCTTTAATCTTTGGTACGACTTCTTGTTGGTATTCACGCTTAACCGTTCTTTGAGCAAACCATGCTTGACGCTCTGCTTCTTGCCATTTTTTTCCTGGCTCACCAATAGGGTTGGTGTAAGTACTTTCCATTGTTTTATCTCTGTCAGGGACGTTGTGGTGAAGTGAGAATAATCAGCGCAGCGAGATCGTGCAACTTTTATTGAGTGAGTTTATGCTTCGAACGATTGGTATTCTAAATACTGTTTCTAAAAGTCGTTATTCTTGGAAGCTTTAGGCTGTTAAGACAACAAAAAACCCTTCACATATGTGAAGGGCTTGATAACTCAACAACATAATTGATGAACTGAAACAGCTTAAAACTCTGTTTACTTAACTGTCCAAGCAATCGTCTCACCGCCACGAATTGGCACCACGATGTCTGAGCCGAAAGGCATTGTTTCAGCAACATTCCACTCTTCTTTTACTAGAGTGATTGTATCTGTGTTACGTGGCATGCCATAAAAGTCTGGGCCATTGTGGCTCGCGAATGCTTCTAGGTTTTCAATCTTGCCTTCTAATTCGAATACTTCAGCATACAGTTCAACCGCAGCGTGCGCTGTGTAAGAACCGGCACAACCACATGCTGACTCTTTTGCGCCTTTCGCGTGTGGCGCAGAGTCTGTACCTAAGAAGAACTTCTTGCTGCCGCTCGTAGCTGCTTCTATAAGCGCCAATTGATGCGTGTTGCGCTTAAGAATCGGTAGGCAATAGAAATGTGGCTTAATGCCGCCAACCAACATGTGGTTACGGTTGTAAAGCAGGTGGTGAGCGGTGATGGTTGCCGCTACGTTGTCGTTCGCGTTCTTAACAAAAGTCGCTGCATCTGCAGTCGTGATGTGCTCTAGAACGATCTTCAGGTTAGGGAAATCGTTCACAATCGGCGCTAGAACTGTGTCTAGGAACTCTTTTTCACGGTCAAAGATATCAACATCGTGAGCCGTTACTTCACCGTGTACAAGCAGCAACATACCCACTTCTTGCATTGTTTCTAGTACGTGGTAGATGTTTTTAGCAGAGGTTACGCCTGAATCAGAGTTTGTTGTTGCGCCTGCTGGGTAAAGCTTAGCAGCAACGACAGCGCCAGACTCTTTCGCTTTGCGAATTTCATCAGGTGTTGTGTTGTCTGTCAGGTAAAGTGCCATTAGAGGCTGAAACTGTTCACTTGGCTGTTCTGCCATGATGCGTTCACGGTAAGCAAGCGCCATTTCGGTATCGGTTACCGGTGGGACGGTATTTGGCATGATTAACGCTCGACCATTGTAACGGCTGATATCGCGAACTGTATCTTTTAGTACGTCGCCATCGCGTAGATGAACATGCCAGTCGTCAGGACGAGTAATCGTAAGTTGTGTCATTGAAGGCTCCCACCAATTGAAGTGTTATGTAGTTGGAGCCTAAACTCGGCGAAATCTGTGAAAGCAATCGCTTACGTTTAGGCGACAGGATGATAGTGGAAAAGCACTTTCATTTCATCCTATTTTTAACTCTTCATGGTTAGGAGCTTGTTTTTATGGGGTTTTAATTCGCTATTTATTCCTGGATATGGGTTAGCGGGTGGCCACCCACAGGCCGTGGATCATGCCTGGTACCCAGAAGAAGAAAGTAAGGATGATGTTAATTAGTAAATCTTTACCCGCACCACGAGCGAAGAACACACCAACAGGTGGAAGCAGTACACATAAAATAATAATGACGAGTTTGTTCATGATAAATCCTTTTTTATTCAATGGCAGTTCAATGCGATAAACGTGTTCAAATTATAGAACGTATGGAAAGAGTTCGTGTATTGGTGTCTTTATGTATATAAGACAGTCGTTTAAACATCTCAATATATTAGCTTAGTATCAAGTGTTTAATACCTGCCAGTTTATCTATTTATAACCATTTGCTAGCATTGGGACAAACAACAAAACATTGGAATCGTTATGTCGCAGCTATCTTCAGGTCAAAGGGCGTTAGATCAAAGGGCTTTGGAGCAAGAGCCTTCTGATCAAGCTCCTTCTTTATCTCAAATTAATGTGTTTCCGGTAAAATCAGTGGGCGGTATCTCGCTCTCTTCTGCTTGGGTCGAAAAACAAGGCCTTACTTTCGACAGACGCTTTATGCTCGCATTGGCTGACGGTTCAATGGTCACGGCACGTAAGTACCCGAAAATGGTCAAGGTATCTTCAAGTTTGCAACCCTACGGTTTGATTTTTACTTATGAAGGCAAAGAGCCGCTGCGCCTAAAATATGCGAACTTCAAGATGCAAGAAGCGCCAGCGACCGTTTGGAAAGACAGCTTCACCGCTTACACCACTAACGATGAAGCTGACGATTGGTTCAGTGACGTGTTGGGTGTTCGTGTTGAGTTACTGTTCTCTGGCGAGCAATCGAATCGTGTCCGTGAAAAGCTCGGTCATAACGTGAGTTTTGCTGACGGCTATCCAATGTTAATAATCAGTCAAGCCTCTCTTGATGAGCTGAATCGTCGCAGCCCTGAAACACACTCCATGGATCAGTTCCGTACCAACTTTGTTGTTTCCAATACCGAAGCTTTTGCTGAAGATGGTTGGAAGCGTATCCGAATTGGCGAGGTTGAATTCGAAGCAGTGAAACCTTGTGAGCGCTGCATTCTAACCACGGTGGATGTTGAACGTGGCGAATATAGAACAACAAAAGAGCCGCTCAATACTTTCTCCACTTTTAGAGCCAACGAGCGTGGTGGGGTGTTCTTTGGTCAAAACCTAGTGGCGAAAAATGAAGGCTTAATCAAAGCTGGCGATGTGGTTGAGGTGCTCGAAAGCAAAGAGAAAGAGCATTATGAAGACACTTGGGTTGAGTCATTGCATCTAACGTGTGTTGAGCGCGAAGAGATCGCACGTGACTTTACAACCTTTTGGTTAGAGCCTGCGAAAGAAAACCACTCACTACCACACTACCAGCCAGGACAACACCTACCGATCGAAATGGTGATTGATGGCAAAAAAGTGTCTCGTCGTTATACGTTATCTTCTAGCCCGTCACGAGCGGGTCGTTTAGCGATTTCTGTGAAGCGAGTGGATGACGGTCAAATATCTAACTGGCTAAATGATCATTTCCAAGTGGGCGATACTTTAGTCGCGCAAAACCCAGACGGTGCGTTCTACTTAGAAGAGAATCCAACTCATTCATTACTGCTGTTGTCTGCAGGTAGTGGCATTACCCCAATGTTGTCAATGCTGCGTTATTTAGCCGACCACGCTCAGATTGATGATGTGGTTTTCTATCATCAATGCAGCAACGAACAAGATATCCCTTATCAAGCTGAGATTGATCAGATCGCTAGCGAACATGCAGGCCTACGTGTGATTTATTCGTTAAGTCAGCCAAGCAAAGAGTGGGATGGTTTATCAGGCCGTTTGAGCATTTCGCATATCGCTAAGGTTGAAGAGCTACATAAGCGCCAAGCGTTTGTGTGCGGCCCTGATGGCTTTATGGATAACGCAAAGAAGCTGCTAATTCAAATGGGCCTAAACCCTCAGCATTATCACCAAGAAGCGTTTGGTATCGCTCAGTCAACTGAAGAAGCGGTGAAACAACTGCAGTTAAGTGTGAACGGCTACTTATTCGAAGGTAATAACCAATCAACTTTGCTAGAGCAAGCTGAATCGGCGGGCGTGCCTATTGCTTCCAGTTGTCGTGCGGGTTTCTGTGGCGCTTGTAAAGTGACTCTTGAGTCAGGACAAGTTCACCAACCCGATGTGCCAGCACTACAAGAGCATGAACGGAACATGGGTCAGATACTAGCGTGTTGCAGCGTTCCTCAAACTGATATCGAAGTTGTGGATTAAAGACTCCTCAGTTCAATAAGAAAAGCACATTAAATAAAAAGGCCGGGAGTTCACGAAAAATGAACTTCCGGCCTTTTGATTCTGAGACTAATTCAGAAAATTAATCGTAGATCGTTGGGATTGGCTGACGCTTGTGCTGTGTCGCTTTGTAAATGCTTACTAAGCGATCTGACACGTCTTGAGGGACTTCTTTACCTTCAAGGAAATCATCAATTTGATCGTAAGAAAGGTTCAAGGCTGCTTCGTCGGCTTTCTGTGGAGCAAGCTCTTCTAGGTCGGCAGTAGGAACTTTCTTAACCAGTGTTTCTGGGGCACCTAGCGTTGCTGCAAGTTCACGAACCTGACGTTTGTTCAGACCAAACAAAGGCGCTAAATCACAGGCACCGTCACCGTGCTTAGTGTAGAACCCCGTGATGTTTTCCGCTGAGTGGTCGGTCCCAATCACAAGGCCGCCAACGTAACCTGCAATTTCGTATTGCGCGATCATGCGAGCGCGAGCTTTCACATTACCTTTCACAAAGTCGATTTTTGCTGAATCTGTTGGGAGCAAGCCTGTACCTTCAAGCGCCACGTGAGAAGCAGCATGAAGCCCATCAACACCTGCTTTAATGTTGACAGAAACGGATTGAGAAGGCTGGATGAAAGAGAGAGCAAGCTGAGCTTCGTCTTCATCTTTTTGCTCGCCGTAAGGCAGGCGAACCGCAATGAATTGGTAGTCGTTACTGCCTGTGCTCTCGTTTAGGCTGTCGATGGCCATTTGAGCCAATCGGCCACAGGTCGTTGAGTCTACACCGCCACTGATACCAAGGATGAGAGACTTGCAGCCTGACTGCTGAAGTTTCGTTTTAATAAAGTCCACACGACGAGTCACTTCGAAGTGAGGGTCAATTGAAGGTAGTACGCGCATTTCGTCACGAATTAACTGTTCCATTCGTATTCCTTTCCTGCAAGCAAATTAAAAATCTAGTGTTATCATACCTAAATCATCCGATTTAAAAACCTCTTTGCACAAGCATAGAAAGAGAAGGCAGTAATAAATAATGGAAAAAATAGCCATTTTCGGTAGTGCGTTTAATCCGCCTAGCTTAGGGCATAAAAGTGTGATTGATTCGTTGGCCCATTTCGACAAAATTCTACTCGTTCCAAGTATTGCCCATGCTTGGGGAAAAGAGATGCTAGACTTTGAGACGAGATGTCAGTTAGTTAACGCATTTATCTGTGATCTTTCACTGGATCAAGTTGAGCTTTCGTTGATCGAAAAGAGCCTATTTACACCCGGTGAAAGCGTGACGACTTATGCTGTTCTCAACGAGCTTCAAAAGTTACATCGTGACGCGGAACTCACCTTTGTTATTGGGCCTGACAACTTCTTTAAGTTCTCATCTTTCTATAAATCCGATGAGATTACTGAGCGATGGTCTGTAATGGCTTGCCCTGAAAAAGTCAAAATCCGCAGCACAGACATACGTAATGCGTTGGTAAATGGAAACGATGTTGCAAAACTGAGCACTAAGTCAGTTACAAAGATATTGCAAGATGGTGGGCTGTATCAGATAATGTGAGCTCATTAATAAGAGGTCAGAGGACTATGCTAAAGAGCACGATACCAGCGGCGTTGATCATAGCGACATGCAGTATGCCTGCGTATGCTGAATGTGATTTTTTTAGCTTAGATTCGATCATGTTGACCTCTGATAGTGAAAACAATTGTTTGGATTTTGCTACGAGTATCGAATCTTTTGGCCAACGTATGATGGAAATCAGTGGGCTGAGCGATGAGGAAGCGGAGAGTACACCTGATTATTGGACTGACTGGGTACTTCAAAGCAAAGAGGCACCATTTCTCACACAAAGCCTAGAATCAAATTACGTTGGTTTGGGTATGTGGTTTCCTGAAGATCTGGAAGACGAACAGTATGAGATGTCTACCGAAGAGTGGTTACTCAATCATGGTTTGCAATTAAGCATAGGCTTCGGCGAAAAAGTCCAAGGGCAACCTCGGATGCGTTTTGATTACCGTTGGCATGATTCAAGTGACGCCGACCTAATGATGCAAGTTGAGTTACCTTTCTAACGAATGAGACGACAGATTTGCTCTGAATCTTGAGCAGACATTAAAAAGTTAAAAAAGCCGCAAAACTGAAGTGCCTCCATAAAGTGGACGTTTCTGTTAAGCGGCTTTTTAGTTTCTTGTTATTTTGGGCTTGATTTACAGACTGGCTTGAAGTGGAAGTGAGTACTCTTAACGAGTGAAGGCGGTGGGCCCGCTTCCCCTTGCTTATAGGTATTCACCAAACACTAGCATGCACAGTTGTTCGAACTCTTCTTCTTTCCCTGAAAACAAGTCATCAATTACAAGCAAACGTTTATGGCCAGACTGCATGCGCTTCTTTGCTTCTCGCATCACCATTACTAAGGTGTGTTCTTGCGGTAAGTTTGAATCATCAATGCTCCATTGATTGAATCGCAGAGACAGGGCACTCTCATAAAGCAGTGGCTTAAACGACAATACCTCTTGTTTCAGTACAGAAAGCATATCTTTACATGCTTGATCGGTATTGTTGGCACTTGAAGCGTGGGACTTGGTCAGTTCCAACTTTTCGAGTAGCGCTAAAGAGAGGTTAGTTTGCGTGATGTAACCCGCTTGTCTTGGAAATGAGTCCGTCAAACGAACAGAGAAGTCAACACGGTTAATCTGAGTGTTTGGAAAGTAGGTCAGTGATGTTAAGCAGTCGTATGGAATCCAGATGCTTTGGCCTGGCTCAACGGCATACTCTTGTTTACCCAGCTTAATCAAAACCAAGCCACTTTGAACCGATACAAGGCTATGTTTAAGTACTTTCTTGCGTGGTGTGATCACCAAGTGTGAAAAGTAAGCCGATGTATATTCAATAGCGAAGTTCATAGATAGTACCTTAATTTTGGGGCGTCAAGATTACCGTTAATCTTAAAGAATGCCAACAGTAACAAGGGATTTTCAATATTTCTGGTCTGACCTTGTCAAAAGTATGGGCTCTGTAGCTGCGATAAGTCAAAACAACGCGTAGAATGAGCCAGCTTTTTATTATATGAATTAAAAAATGACCTCTCCAACCGATCCATATGTTGATATTCGTCCTTACGGCGATAATGAAATTCCAGCGGCATTAAACCGTCTAATTAATGATGAAGAATTTATCAGTGCGATTCTGCACTACCGTTTTTCAAACCATGCGTCTTGGTTCAAAGCATTAATGAGCCCCATTCTGCGTGTGTACTTAAAAATGAAATGGAGCAAGCTGACGAGTGTTGAAACCATTCAGATTGAAGTGAAAAAGTACTTGCGAGACACGCTAGCGAGAACTACAGATGGTGTGACGTACACGGGTGTAGAGTTATTGGATGCGAATCAAGCTTACCTTTTTGTATCAAACCATCGTGACATTGCAATGGATCCGGCGTTAGTAAATTACGCTTTGCATCAAAATAATCATCAGACTTGTCGCATCGCAATTGGTGACAATCTGCTAAAGAAGCCATGTGCGACGGAATTGATGCGCTTGAACAAGAGCTTTATCGTAAAGCGTTCTTTGAAAGGGCCGCGTGAAATGATGAAAGCGCTAGGCCAACTGTCTTCTTACATCAAACACTCTCTAGAAACAGGTAACTCTATCTGGATTGCTCAAAAAGAAGGCCGTGCCAAAGACGGTAATGATTTTACTGAGCCTGCAATTTTGAAGATGTTCCATGTTGAAGGGCGCAAACAAAAAATCGAATTCCCTGAATACGTTAAATCATTAAAGATTGTCCCTGTGGCTATTTCTTACGAAAACGATCCGTGTGACATGGCTAAAGCCGTCGAGCTTTTTGAAAAAGACGTCAACGGCAGCTACGAAAAGGGTGAGTTTGAAGATATTGAAAGTATCATTCAAGGCATCATTGGTAACAAAGGCCGTGTTCATGTTGGTTTCGGTCAGGTTATCGACCAAGATTTTGCGACGCCGGAAGCATTGGCTGAAGAGATCGATCGTCAAATCCACGAAAACTACAAACTGTTCCCAGTAAACCTGTTGGCAGCAGGAAAAGAAGATGAGTCGATTACTGCTGAAGTGAAGCAAGAGTTTGAAGAGAAGCTATCAAGCCTACCAAAAGGTGCTCGCCAGTACTTGATTGATAGCTATGCGAACCCAGTGAAGAATATTGGTTAGTTAATGCTCTTGTTGGTTTACGTATAAGAGATAGATAGTTCTAGCAGGTAAGTGAATAACTAGAGTTGCAAAAGGAGCTTTGAGCTCCTTTTTTGTTCTCTGTTCTTTTTGTCTGCTCAAGTATAGACCAAGCCCTTATAGCTTTAGCCTGAGCTAGCGAGCGACTGCGCCACCGAGTTCTAAGTTTGTTGGCCAAGTAGTAATGATATTCCCACCTAGATAAATATTGCCTTTGACTGTCATGGTGTCCGGAAACGCCGTAATAGCAGAGCCACCTATATATAAGTCGCCATCAATCACGATTCCGTTAGGTAGCTCTGTTAAGGGCGTACGAATTACGCTCAAGTCTCCTTTCACTCTAAAGCCATTCGGTAGCCTCTGCAGTGGGGTGTCAGTAAGGTTAATAAACCCACCCACTCTTACACCTCTTGGCCAGCTGGTTATTTGGCTACCAATCAGATCAGCGTAGCCTTTTATCTTAACCCCGGTAGGAATTCTGGTTAATTGGCTGTTAGATGCTTTCAGGCTGCCGTTCACTTCCAATCCTTTAGGTAGGCGAGCAATTGCCGTGTTTTCGATATTGAGATTGCCATCAATGATCAGTCCCGTTGGTAGTGATGTATAAGGCTTGTTTCGTAGATATAAGTTTCCGTAATTATCGAGATGGTTCAATATTTGAGAGTGATCGAGCGGTTCGGCACTGACATTTGTTATGGTTAAGGCACCAATAATAAGTGCAATTATTCTGAGCATAACGGGCTTCTTATTACGATAGACGTTAACACTATAATGGAAAAATTATTCTCGCACAGTATTTTACCAATTTGATGGTAGATTAAATCAAATCGTGTGGTTAAATAGTGAGAAGTCAACAATGGCAGGTAAATCAATGACTAGAGTAAAAAAACAAATATTTAAAGTCTTTCTGATCGTGGCTTCAACGTTTGGTTCAATGTCTGTGAATGCGAACAAAGTAATTTCAACCCCCGCAAAGGCTGCAGTATTGGTGACTCAAGGCGGTCAACAGCAACGAGTTTGTTATTATGATGATAAGGCTTATAGTATTGGTGCCGTGTTAGAGATCGGCGGAGTTGTGATTAAATGTGCGGTCGAAAATGATTTTGAGCAAAATGGTGCGCTTAGGTGGGTTGAAATAATAAAAAAAGACGAGTAATAAACTCGCCTTTTAATTATATGAATATGATTGCTTATATTAACGTGCTAATGAGCGTGTCTTAAGTTCGAAAATAATCTTTTCAGCGCTGACTTCAAATTTAAAGCGCGCTTGCAATTCAGTGCTCTCTTCTGTCATCTCTGACGCTTCAAACTCAACGTTGCTAGACACTTGCTTTGCCAACTCAACATACTTAGCAAACTCAGCTTCAATAAGGTCTTTGGAGTTACCGTAAACCGTTACTTCAGCAACGTCGTCGCCTTCTTTAATGATAAACCCGATTTCGCCTGCACAGCCGCAAGCCTCACATACATCGTTGTTGCCCATATCTTGGCTCATAAATAATCCTCTTACAAAGTCTGAGGTTATTCTAGCGAGCAATTTGAACGGTATCTACAAAAATTGAAACCTTTGAACTAATTCGTTGTAGTAGGCTATGTCGTTTACTTGAAGGCAAAATAAATATAAACATTTGCAATGAAAAATACATATGTGATCTTTATCATGTTTTTTTGAGGATTAATGTTATTAATTCGTCAGAATATCATTCACTTAGTTGCGCTAGAAATGATTTTATAAGACTATCTATTGCTTGATAGGTATTTATAAAATGAATTTTTCGTAGAGTATTTCATATTCTAAGTTGTTATTTAAAACTATCGACTTAGGGTAGTAAGGTGATTTTTGAAGAGCAATTAAACAAAGTGTCCACAGAGACATCAATGTAAAATTGTTCGTACAAAGTATTTGTGTGAGTTTAGTGAAAAATACTTGCGAAAAAATACCTTGCTCACATAATACTGATAACGATTTTCATTCTGACTTCAACTCATAGAGTTAGATGGATTTACAAAGAGAAGAGCCTGAATATGCCAAAGCGTAGTAAAGAAGATACAGAAATCACAATCCAGAAGATTATGGATGCCGTTGTAGACCAGTTACTAAGGTTGGGCTACGACAAGATGTCATACACGACGTTAAGTCAGCAAACGGGTGTTTCTCGTACAGGTATCAGCCACCATTTTCCAAAGAAAACAGACTTTACGGCTGCCCTAGACGGGCGAATCTTCAAAATGTTTATGGAACATATTGATTCCGAAAATGGTCTTGATGCATTCTCTGCAAGCTGGATTAAGTCTCTAGAAGACGCTGAATTTATAGCAATCTTACGTTTACTTTTCCATCATATTGTTACTGCTGAAAGTGCGCATGAGTTCGCTGCAAACGGTATTGATCGTCTTTACAAACTGACAGAAACTCAGTTTGGTGATACTAGCGGTAAAGAATTAGAGTGGCTAATTGGTAAATCATTGATCCGTATGAGTCGGTAATGATCATATGGATTCAAAGAAGCTCCCTGGGGAGCTTTTTTTGTGCCTGTTGTTTGAGTTCGGATGCCTCAATCTATACCACTCTCTTAAATCTGTTTTCTTCTCTTCAGTTTCCCTATGTTCTGGGATTTAAAGTGTTAATGTCAGGTGTGAGTAATCAAAGCCCCGAATGAGTCGAGGCTTTGATGAACCAATACTTTGGAATGGAATGGAATGAAAATTAGCAATCGTTATTGAGCTGGATGAACCTGAGGGAAACTCATGGTTGGGTGTTTTTCAACAATACTTCTGTAGCCATAGACATCTTCAATCATCGAGGGCTGAAGTGCCTCCCAAGGGCTGCCATCACAAACTAAGTTACCATCTTTCAATACCACGAGTCGGTCGGAATACTGAGCGGCTAGGTTTAGGTCGTGCAGAACCACGATAACGGCAGCATTGTGGTTGTCGGCTAACTCTCTCGCGATCTTTAAAGTGTTGTGCTGGTGGGCGAGATCCAGTGCTGATGTAGGTTCATCGAGCATTAAGATGCATTGGTCACCAGAGTGGTGAAGTTGGGTTAACACTCGAGCCAAGTGAACACGCTGTTTTTCACCACCAGACAGAGAAGGGTAGAGCCTTTCACTCAAGTGAGTCACATCGGCAACCTCCATTTTTTGGCTAGCGATGCTAGTGAGCTTTTTGTTGGACTCTTGCAGAGGGATACCACCGAGTTCGACGACTTCATGTGCCAGAAATGGGAAGGTCAACGTACTGTGTTGAGGAAGCATCGCTAAGTGCTTGGCTAACTTCTGTGAAGGCCACTTGTCTTTGGTGTGTCCAAAATATTGGACATCACCCGTGCTCGATATCTCTTGGCATAAGGCTTTAAGTAGTGTGCTTTTACCCGCGCCATTTGGCCCAAGTAGTGTGGTGACCTTTCCTGCTTCAATCTCAATAGAAACGCCATCTAATATCACTTTACTGCCGAACTTCACTTCGATGTCGGTCGCTTTTAACGCTGAAGGAAACATTAAAGGATTCTCCCTTTCTGTTGAAATAGAAGGTATAAGAAGAATGGAGCGCCGATAATCGCAGTGACGATACCCACTGGCAGTTCTGCTGGTGCAAGTACCATACGTGAGAACATGTCTGCGGCGGTTAATAGCAGTGCACCAAGCACTGCAGACAGTGGCAACAGAACTCGGTGATCAGGGCCTGCCAACATACGACCTAAATGTGGGATCACCAGCCCGATGAACCCAATCATACCAGACAAGCTAACCGTAATTCCGACACCAGCAGCCGTGAGGAGAATCAGCTTTCGTTTGAGCTTTTGTACAGGAATACCAAGATGCTGCGCTTCTGACTCACCTAATAACAAAGCATTTAGCGACATCGCTTGACGGTAGAACACAACAAATAATCCAACGAGAGCCACAGCTGCAAGTAAAATGCCTGACCATTTTGCGCCTGCCAATGAGCCCATCGACCACAGTGAAAGATCACGCAGCATTTGATCATCAGCAATGAAGTTTAAGAATCCAATACCAGCTGCTGATAGCGCGCTTATTGCTACACCTGCTAGCAACATGATGGTCACTGAAGTACCGAATTTGCCAGTACCAAGTTTGTAAACCAGCAGCGTGGTTAATGCGCCGCCCAGAAAGGCGAAAACAGGCACGGCCATAAAATTCATGAAGGCCGGGTATTGAAGTGAAAGCTCAGAGAAAAGAACGATAGCCAGTGCAGCGCCTAATGCTGCGCCCGCTGACACGCCGATGATCCCAGGCTCGGCAAGTGGGTTTCGAAACAAACCCTGCATGACCGCGCCACACAAAGCGAGGATTGCGCCAATCAGCATGCACAAGATGGTTCTAGGTAAGCGAATTTCTTGAATGACTAAGTTGATGTGAGGTGCTAAGTCATTGTTTGGTAGAATTAAGCTTGTGGCGCTGTCCGCTAAGCTAATGTTCATTGGCCCAACAGTGATCGAGTACAGCGCGACAAAGGCTAGGGTAGCACCTAGGCCTAACATCGATGTTTTCAGTGGGACGGATCGTAACAACATAAAGGGCCTCAATATACATTACCCGCTTTAATACTCCTCACCGGCTCACGAAAAGTGAGTTGGCGATGAGTATTAAGCAAGCAATAGGAATAGGGTTGTCGAGTTAGAGTGGGTAGATAAGGGCGTTCAATCTCTTTGCTTCGGAAAGGCTCTCAAGGCCAAGTCCTCCAACCAAAGCACTGCCATTTACGGTAATGATTTGCTTGTTCATTCCAGCAGGAGTCGCCGCGAGCATAGGGAGTGATTTAAGGATGGCATCTGCACCGCCCATTTTTTGATAGCTACGACCACTCACCAAAATGACATCAGGTTGCATCTCAACGAGTGATTCCATTGACAATGGTTTGTAAGACGTCAGGCTTTTAGCTGCAGGGTTGATACCACCAGCTAATTCAATGATCGTATTTGGTGACGTTTCACCACCGGCAACGTTCGCATTACGGCCTTCATGCAGTAGTAGGAACAGGACTTTTTTTGTTTCGTTGCTGGGTCTTTGGTTTTCTTTTAGTGCCGCAACCTTCTGATTTACTTCTGCTTTAATTTGTTCTGATTGATCTTCGGTATGGGTAATCTTGGCGATTTGATCGATACGCTTTAATAGCCCTTCAACGTTTGCTTCGGTGTTAACAATCTCGACATCGACACCTGCAGACCTCAATTGAGAAATCGCATTGTCTGGCCCCATTTCATCTGAACCAATCAGTGTGGTTGGTTCAAGAGCTAGCAAGCCTTCAGCAGACAAGTTTCTGTGGTAGCCAATCTGTGGTAGATTTTCGGACTGAGGGAAGCGACTGGTCACATCAATACCCACCAATTGTTCTTCTGCACCAAGCGCCAAAACTAATTCTGTAACGGCACTACCTGCACTGATGATGCGAGGTTGCTCAACGTCGTTTGCCATCGCGGTTGGCGCAGTCAATGCCAAGCTCATAGCCGCCACTGAAAGGAGATGTGTCTTGGTCTTTAATTTATTGAGCAGGTTTAAGTTGTTCATAATAAGTTCTTTATATTTTCTTTTTGTATCGCGAAGATACTCAGTGAGCAGTCCGTTCGCATTGTGAGTTCGAGTCGATAGAGAGGCTTAGCTCTGATTGTTTAGTCTTATCGGTCAGAAGCCAAACCTCGTGAAAATTGAGTGTTGTCTAACCATCATCAGTCAGTAATTGGGTCGCAGCTATTCCGTTTTCTTGCAGGAACGACAGCAACTTAACTAGGTTCTCAACGTTGGCGGCTTTATCGGCGCCAATGGTGATCGGCTTTTTATCCGTTGAACCAGTCTCTTCTAGCAATGCAATTTTGAAGTTTTCCCAGTCGATATATTCTTGGCCGTTAATACCCCAATAAGGTTCGTGGTCTAAAATATTGACGTTAATCGAATCTTTATGGACCTCGGAAACGTTTTTAATATCAGAACTAGGCAGTTCAACTTCTAGTGATTCCAGCTTTACTGATGCCGTAAGCAGTAGAAAAACCATGACGATAAATATGATGTCGAGTAGCGGTGTTAAATCTGGCGCTAAACTCTGTGTATAAGATGATTGAGGCGTTTTAATCATGCTTGACTCACATCACCAACAGCGACTTTGTTTACTGGCTTGCCTTTAGCATCGTCTGATGGATTTGCTTGAATCGACATACCTTCTAGCCACACATTCACATAGTTCAGAGTATGTTCTAGTTGAGCGAGCACTCGATCGGCCCAAAGGCCTAATAGTTGTGCGCCTGAAATCGCCGGAAGCGCGATCATCAAGCCAGCTGCAGTGGTTCTCATAGCCAAGCCTAATCCGTCTGCTAGATCGTTTGGTGTAATACTCCCGGTCGTAGCTGCAATGCCTTTGAACATTTCAATCAGTCCAAGTACCGTACCAAGCAGTCCGACTAGTGGGCTGATCACGCCGATCAACCCAAGGAGCCTTAAGCCAGCATGAAGCTGGTGGCGTTTTTCTTGTAGCCAGATCCCTGCCGCATCTTCACGTAACCCTTTTGAGAAAGAGTGGTGAGCAAGCAACATCGAGACGCCCTTGTACAGTAGCGGTCGTTTACCTGAAATCGACTGAGCGAGCGCTTCGATCTCTTTGCTGTTGGTTGGTGAGATCTGGTTGAGCTCGCGACGAATGGCGCGTTTGCCAACACCAATGCTTAGCATCACTTGAAAGATACGCTCAGCGATGATCATTGCGGTAAGGGCTGAACAGATAAGAAGAGGCCAAGTCATTAAGCCCAGTTGTTCTTGTAAATAACTGATTTGTTGCATAATTATTCCAATTTAAAACGAACGGGTAGTTGTACGCGGTGAGCAATAGCTCTACCATTGACAGTGTGAGGTGAAAATTTCCATTGTTTAATGGCGTCTAAAGCGGCGTTGTCGAGTATTAGCAGGCCTGATGAATTGATTAATGCTTGTTTAATTTGTTTACCTTCTGCATCCAACCAAACCTCATAAATAGCGACCCCTTCAATACCACGACGTACTGCCTGTCTAGGGTAGTTCGGCGGTGTAGGGCGTTCAGAGAAAGAAGGCTTAGTCACTAGCACCGGCTCTTGGTTTGATACGCCTTGGTTTACTTCCCGAGGTTGGCTCGCAGACTCGTTCATATTCTTATCTACTTTCTTGTCGGCCAGCTTCTCTGGTTGAGTGGCTGGTTGTGGGCGTTCTTTCTTCACGACCTTTTTCTCAGTCACCGGTTTTTTTTGAACCGGCTTTTTCTCGACTTTCTTTTCCACAACCTTTTTCTCTACTTTCTTGGGTTGAGGCTTATTGGTGATCGCTTTTTTCTTTGGTGTAGGTTTGGCTTGCTTTGTTTCAACGGCCTTTGGTTCGACAGGTTTAGGTTCTGCTTGTGAGACCGTTTTTTGGGGTGGTTCTGATTCAACCGGTTCTGTAACGGTTTTTTGCTGAGCTTGAGAAGGCGTGCTCTTTGGAGTGAAGTTGATCGATACCGTGTTCGATTGGCTACCTGCAGGCATGGCAAATACTTTGGACTCTTGAGCAACAAATAATAGCGCCGCATGAATCACTAACGATGCACCGCCGGCAATAACATATCTAGGAACGTTCACATTCAATCCTTAATCCACTCCAAAATCTGTATCGGATTATTGCTTACAATCTAAATAAGATCAATTATCAATTGCATTATCATTTGCGTCTATCTATGATTCTTTCAGTTTTAGCGAATCGTCTTTCAGACTTTGCTATGTAAGTGTTTAGAGAGATTATATGAGTCTTGATGTTTATAAATTTGATGAATCAATTCTAGGTGTTTCTAGCCCTGATACGCTTCGTTTTGCGTTTACAAAAAAGCATTCTGCACATGCCGGAGAAAGCTCAATTCCGGTCGACGCTAGCAAGAAGTTGGAGATTTTTGATGACCTAATGCTAAGCGAAGGGAAGAAACAGGATAAGCGTTGCCTGTACATCCACATTCCTTTTTGCCGTGTGCGCTGTACGTTCTGTAACTTTTTCCAAAATGCCGCAAGCCGTAAATTAGTCGATGAGTACTTCGATGCTCTGATGGTTGAGTTGAAGCAAAAAGCCAAAACGCCTTGGGCTCAGTCTGGATTGTTTCATGCGGTCTACATTGGTGGCGGAACACCTACCGATTTATCCCCTCAGCAAGTAGAGCAACTAGGTAAGGCTATTCGCCAATATTTCCCTCTAGCAAACGATGTGGAAATGACTTTAGAAGGGCGCATCAATCGCTTTGGCGATCAAATGTTTGATAGCGCGCTTGAAGGCGGTTTCAACCGTTTCTCCTTTGGTATTCAAAGTTTTAACACGCAAGTTCGACGCAGTGCTAAGCGCCTAGATGACCGAGAGGTTGTGCTAGAACGTATCAGTTCGCTAAGTCGTACAGAGCAAGCGCCCATCGTTCTTGATTTGTTATACGGATTACCGCACCAGTCTATGGAAGTGTTCCAACAAGATTTAGAAGATTACATGTCTACTGGCGCACACGGCATTGACCTTTACCAACTGATTGTTACGGGTAATGCTCCTATGCTTAACCTTGTGGAGAAAGGAAAAATTCCACCACCTGCGAATACCCCAGATAAGGCAAGCATGTACTTGGCGGGTGTTGAGTTCATGGCCAAGAATAAGGTTAAACAACTGAGCGTGAATCATTGGACTCGCGATAACCGTGAACGCAGTATTTACAACAGCTTAGCGAAAACTTATGCCGAAGTTCTGCCGGTTGGATGTGGCGCTGGTGGCAACATCGGTGGTCATGGTGTGATGCAACACAGAACTTTAGACAGCTACATGGAGTCTATAAAACAAGGTCAGTTGCCGATTGCCATGATGACAAAGCAAAGTTCACTAGAGTCAACATTCTCGACATTAAAGGCAGGCTTTGATTCTGGTGTTGTTAGAAGAAGTACGTTGCCGAGCTTTATGGGACAAGACACGTTTGATTACTTGAAACCTTTGTTCTCGCATTGGGAAAAGAATGGTCTGGTTGAGCTTTCGGAGGACTATGTGAGCCTCACTATTGCTGGCTGCTTCTGGGCAGTAAGCCTCGCTCAGAGCGTGATTCAAGTGCTTAACGCTGAATATCAAGCAATGCACCCAGCACCGAAAGCACCAGGTTTAGGCGTTCACCCGCATGCAAGTTTGAAGCACGCTTAATATCGAACCTTTTAGTTTGTAACTTACGTAAATTACTCGTTTATACGGAAACATATTCAATGACAGATACAACATTAGAAATAACAGAAACTCTAGAACAACGTGTCGCTCGCACTATTGAAGAAGAACCAAAACTGCTTCCTACCGCGGTTGCTGAGAAGTTAGGCGTTTCAGAGGTTGAAGTCGTTGCTGCTTTTCCAAATGACATGGCGGTGATGTTAGATGGTAGCCGTGCTCAGGAGATTCTAGAAGGCTTAGTGGGTTGGGGCCCTGTGACCACAATCATGCATTCATTTGGCTCAATCTTCGAAGTAAAAGCACCGTTCCCGAAAGGTAAAGTAGCGCGTGGTTATTACAACCTTATGGGCAGAGAAGGCGAGCTCCATGGCCACCTCAAACTCGACAACATTAAGCACATTGGCTTAGTGAGCAGGGCGTTCATGGGGCGTGAAAGTCACTACTTCGGTTTCTTCAGTGAAACGGGCGAGAACATTTTTAAGATCTACCTAGGCCGTAATGAAAAGCGTGAGCTGATTGCCGACCAAGTTGAACGCTTCAAAACGTTAAAAGAACAAGCTTAAGTACAATCAATAGCAAGCTTAAATAAGATTGCTTATTAGCTTAAACAGTACACCAATGCTCGAGGATCGTTGAGCTCGCTAATGATCGCTCAACCTCGGGCAAAAATAATAAATCAGAGAAAGTGAAGAAAGGAATTACCCATGGAACAGCAAGTAAAACAAGAACGTCTACAAGGTCGTCTAGGTCCAGAAATTAAAGAATTTCGCCAAGAGCGCCGTACCCTTCAGCTTGCAACGGTTGATGAAGAAGGTCGTCCAAATGTAAGTTACGCACCTTTCGTTCAGAACCAAGAAGGTTACTTTGTTCTCATTTCTGATATTGCTCGTCATGCTCGTAACTTGAAAGCAAACCCTCAAGTGTCTTTGATGATGATTGAAGACGAAGAGAGCTCGAAGCAGCTTTACGCACGTAAGCGTTTAACGTTTGATGCTCAAGCGAGTGTTGTAGCGCGTGAAACGGAACTTTGGACTCAAGTGATTGGACAGATGCAAGAGCGTTTTGGCGAAATCATCGATGGTTTGAGCCAGCTTCAAGATTTTTCTCTATTCAACCTTAAAGCAGAGAATGGTCTGTTTGTGAAAGGCTTTGGTCAAGCATACCAAGTGTCTGGTGATGATCTAGTCGATTTCGTTCACCTGCAAGAAGGCCACAAAAAAGTATCTAATGAGTAATCTTGTTTAACCGATTTCTTCAGGAGCCCTCCAATGTGAGGGCTTTTTTATGTCTAAATCAAAGAGTTTGGTATATTGGCGTTTGATTAACATTTATGAGTAAGGATCGGTACGTGAAACCAGTAAGTCGAGATTGGGATGAGTTCTGTTACCCGTTTATTTATGAAGACAGTCCTATCTGTGATTTTGAGATTCTGTCGGACGAACTATGCTGCCGAGTTGGGTTAGTGTTGTCTTTGGAGCTGGAACCACAAGTTCGTGATATCTTGCAACGCCTGCAACCAAACATCTACCACCTTAATGGATCTGTACGTGGGAAATTAGCGATCACTGAATCCGAACTGGTCGAGTTAAAGCAAGATTACCACCGTATTCGTGAGCTGTTAGAAGGTGGTTTCAAAGGTTTTGTATTACCTGGTGGGCACCGAGTGTCGAGCGAACTTCACTTGTGTCGCTGTCAGGCTAAAAAGGTTGTGCGCGCTTTGGTGAGCATTGAGCACCATGAAAGTAAAAAGTCACCTGACCCGGTTCTTTTTAAATACGCTAACTTAGTCGCGAACACGCTCTATGCATTGGCGTCTTTTACCAATCATATCAATGAAGTTGAAGAAGTGGAGTTTGTGAGTAAGAGTTATTCTATGCCAAAGAAATCTTAAGGAAGAGTTCTACACTGATTCATCTTTAAGCTAAGAAGCTAAACCATTAAGCATGATGCTAGATTTAGCTTCTAAAGTCGCGCTTAAGCGGGTGTAGAGGCGTCGTTTAAGACTTTTGCTCCGCGTAGCATCGCTTCGATTAATTCGCCCGCATTGAACTTCTCAAGTGCTTCATGTGCACCCACCTGATTGGCACGGTCAACACAGATTTCACTTGATAGTGAGGTATGCAAAATACAGTAGGCATGACTTAGGGCGTTGTCATTTTGAACTTCAAACGCAAGTTCGTAGCCATCTAACCCTGGCATCTCAATATCACTCACTAATAGATCAATCGCGTTGCCTGCGTTGGCTTGGTTGCGCATCAAGTCAATCGCATCTAAGCCGTTGTTACAAATGCGGTAAGGGATGTTGATACTATCTAAGGCATCAGATAACTGTTTTCGCGCGATCAAAGAATCATCAACCAATAAGATATTCAGCGCTTTGAGGCGTTCCCTTTCAACATCGGTAAGCATCGGAATATGCGCATTCTCGTAATGTGGGTAGATTTTAGAAAGCAATAACTCCACATCGAGCATCTGAACAATACGATCTTCAAAGCGTGTAATGCCGGTAACGAAAACATTGCGACCAACGCTCGCTGGTGGTGATTCAATGCTCTTCCAATCACATTCAATTATTTTATCAATCGAACGAACCAAAAATGCGACTACCGTCCTCAAACAATCGGTGACGATGAGTACACAGCTTTGGTATTCAGTGGGTGCTATTGGACGAAAACCTATTGCTGCTGACATATCAATGACAGGTACGGTAAGTTCTCTGATGGTCACTGTGCCGATGACGTGATGATGAGAATAAGGGATTTGAGTCATCGGCTGAAAAGGCACGATTTCTCTTACCTTAAGCGTGCCAATAGCAAAACTCTGAGTTAGGGATAATTTGAACATCAACATTCCCTGTGACTGGCTAGCTTTACTGATCGGTTTCGCCATAAGTGGCTCCTGCTTTACTACGTACTTAGTTTATAAGGAATAATTTAAAGGGAAATAAGGGTGGCGGCAAGTCGCTATGCGGTTTTTAGGCGCTTTAACGCTGCTGTTTTCGGTTATAGAGTGAAGAATGGCAGTTCTTGGGGTAAAATCATGAAAAATGCTCGCTGTCGATAGTTTTATGTCGACAAGTCGGTAGCGTTAAACAGATATACAACCGTCAGTGGTTGGTGGTTATTTAGTCAATAAATGGTTCAAAAAATCGAGTGTTGAAGTAACCGTCTCATACAAACTGACAGTAACAAATTGAGAATTATCATGGCAAGAACAGCAGCAGCGCTTCATATTTTGGTGAAGCATAAAGAACAAGCAGAAGACATCATTAAACAGCTTAAAAAAGGTGCTAAATTTCAAACACTAGCGAAGAAGCACTCAACCTGCCCATCCGGCAAAAAGGGCGGCGACCTAGGCGAGTTCAAGAAAGGTCAAATGGTGCCTCAGTTTGATAAGGTTTGTTTCTCTGGCGAGACGCTTGTACCACATCTTGTAAAAACAAAATTCGGTTGGCACGTAGTAAAGGTTCTCTACAGAACCTAGTGTAAGATATGTGTTTGATAGAATAAAAGGAGCGTATATACGCTCCTTTTTTGTGACTGTTTGGTGCATTTAAAAGCACAATGGCTGAGTGTTCATCCCTGACGCTGTACGATAATTGGTGCTACGCCCTCGCCTATCCGCCGTGACTAATTGGTAAGAGGATGAGGGGTTTTAATGAGTAAGTCATATAATTAATGCCATTCTTAAAGAAATTGAAGCAGCTTTTTGCCTTTTTAGTCTTTGTTTTTATCTAAAAAGCTGTAAACGAGTTTGGTAGGAGAACAACATGGAGAGTTCAGCTATGTTAAGCAATCCAGCGACAGATGTCATATTGCATGCTTTTGACTGGTGCTATGCTGACGTAATGAAGAACGCCCCACTGATCCAAGAGTTGGGTTACAAATCTGTTTTAGTTTCACCGGCAATGAAGTCGTTACGTAGCCCTAAAGGCTGCGACAGAGAGTCTGGCACTCAATGGTGGCAACGCTATCAACCACAAGATTATCGTGTGATCGATAATCAGTTGGGTGACACACAAGATTTTAAAGCGATGGTTGATGCGTTAAAGCAGCATGGGCTTCGTACGTATGTGGACGTAGTGTTCAACCACATGGCAAACGAGTCTGGCATTCGCAGTGACTTAACGTATCCGAATCTTCAAGATATGGCGTCTTACCAAAAAGACGCCGAATATTACGAATCAATACGCTTGTTTGGTGATCTTTCTAAGCCTTTATTTGATGAAAACGACTTCGTGGAAGCGTTTGGTATCAAAAACTGGAAAGATACGTGGGAAGTGCAGAATGGGCGTATTACTGGCGGAGCTAGCGATCCTGGGTTACCAACGCTGTTAGACAACGACAATGTGGTTGCACAGCAGCGAGCGTATCTAAAAGCCTTGAAAGAGATTGGTGTGAAAGGTTTTCGTATAGATGCGGCAAAGCACATGACACTTTCCCATCTGTGTAGGGTGTGGACCGATGATATCTGCGAAGGAATGCACATCTTTGGTGAAATCATTACTGATGGTGGTGCGACCCAAGAAGAATATGAGCTATTCCTTGAACCATACTTGAAGCACACTCGCTTAGGCGCTTACGATTTCCCTCTGTTCAATACCATCTTCAAAGCCTTTGAAGAGCAGGGCAGCTTTAAGTCTCTGATCAATCCTTACTGTTTTGGTCAGGCGCTATCGAATATGCGAGCCATCACTTTTGCTGTGACTCATGACATTCCAAACAACGAAGTGTTTTTGGAATATGTGATGGATGAAGTTGACGAACGCTTGGCTCACGCCTTTATT
This sequence comes from Vibrio sp. RW, assembly GCF_027587105.1. Taxonomy (NCBI): domain Bacteria; kingdom Pseudomonadati; phylum Pseudomonadota; class Gammaproteobacteria; order Vibrionales; family Vibrionaceae; genus Vibrio; species Vibrio sp. RW. The sequence goes on along the minus strand of NZ_JAPPTM010000001.1, from coordinate 81,702 downwards.
CTTGGTCGAGATGGCGGTGTGCCGCTTGTCTATAGCGAATTGAGTACCAGTGGCATTCTGGATCAGAATGGTCAGCCTCGTTGGTTTAGTGACTGGCGAGCGCCATATATGAGAAGCATGATTCAATTCCACAACCATGTTCATGGCGAAGCGATGCGTGTGGTTGAAGCGAATGATGACTTGTTGGTATTTGTCCGTGGTGATAAAGGCATTGTTGTGATTAATAAATCTAAGCGAAGTAAAACAGCATCACTGACTTGGACTAGTGCAGTGACCGATTTGTTGTCTGGTGAAGTATTCGAGTGCGTTGGCAAGGATTTAACCATTAAGATTGAACCTAACCAGTGCATGATGTTGATAACCAACTAGATCGAGCCTGTTACGAGTTACGTCTAATCGTTTAGAAAGAAAAGATTGAAAAGAAAGCCCCGCTACTGGCAATCAGTAAGCGGGGCTTTTTATTTGAAGTTGTTTATAGGTTACTAAGCAAAGCGTTAGTTAAACTGACTGGCGATTAAACCGTGAACTTGTTCAATAGTTCATCCTGTGCTTGAACATTGTCAGTTTGTACCTGCATTGCCGTGTTTGCTTCTTGAGCCGCGTTTGATACTTGTGTTGAAAGGTCTTTGATCTTAACGGTGTTGTTGTTGATCTCTTCAGCGACCAAGCTCTGTTCTTCTGCTGCCGAAGCTATCTGAATATTCATATCAGAAATACGTTGAATTGCGTCACGGATGCGGTCAAGTGAGGAATTCGCTTGTTGAGCGCGTTCAACGGCGTCAGTCGCCGTGTCTTTACTTTGATTCATCGCGTTAGATACTGAGCTTGCACCAGCTTGGAGCTGCTCAATCATGTTGCGAATTTCAGTCGTCGACTGTTGGGTACGTTGCGCTAGAGTACGAACTTCGTCGGCTACGACTGCGAAACCACGACCTGATTCACCAGCTCGTGCGGCTTCAATCGCTGCGTTCAATGCCAGCAGGTTAGTTTGGTCAGCAATGTCGTTGATTACTTTAAGAATTGTTTCGATGTTCGCGGTTGCTGATTCAAGTACCTGTACTTCTGCAACGGCTTGGTCGATACGAGCTGATAAGTTATCAATCGCTTGAGTGGTGTCACTGACTACAGAAGTTCCGTCTAACGTTGCTTCATCCGCTTCACGAGCCGCCGCCGCCGCGCCTTGAGCGTTGTTTGCTACTTCTGTTGCGGTAACCGCCATTTCGTTCATTGCTGTTGCTAGCTGTTCCAGCTCTTGCAGTTGAGTGTTCATTGCGCTTGCTGATTCGCCCGCACCTTTAACCGTGATTTCAGTACCACGCTTAATCTCGATACCAATCGCTTTCGATTGGATTATTTGGTTCTGCAGATTTTCAGTAAAGGTATTGAAACCTTTTGCTAGGTCAGAGAACTCTTTATCTGTATTCGTATCTAGGCGTTTGGTTAAGTCACCTTGTCCGCTTGCGACATCTTGAATCGCGTGGTTAAGTGCATCAAGTGGGCGCATTAACGCACGTATTAGAATCGTCAGTGCGATGATACTGAGAATGACCGCTATCAAAGAATAGATCATCGAGCTGTTCTTGAGATCTTCAACGGCTTGGTAAGCGATCTCTTCATCAAGAATTGCGCCAATGTACCAATCTTCACTTGGGATGTGCGTGAAGTTCACTAGGAACATTTTGCCGTCGACTTCAATCTCTTGAGAGCCTTCGCGAATGTTAGCTTGTGGCATGTAGCTCGAGAGTGTTTCACCGTTGTTTTTAGCATTCGGATGGGCAATTGTCGTGCCGTCGGCTGTGACCAGGAATAGGTAGCCCGCATCAAACAAGTTCACTTGGTTTACTAAAGTAGCAAGGTTGGTCAATTCTAGGTCGTAGAACATACCAGCAGTGAAGCGACCGTTGTCTTTAACTGGCGTACCCACAGAGATAATGACTTTCTTACTTGATGCATCCACATAAGGCGCGGTAACAACTAAACTGTTTTTGGATTTAGCATCAATGTACCAAGGGCGAATTCGTGGGTCGTAATCAGGACCGGCATCCCAACCGTCATCATTTTCAATGACGAAACCGTTTGCTTCATAACCAAAACCAACTGCAAGGAAACTGTTTTTAAGTTTAGGCTTCTCTAAGATTTCTTTTACATAGGTACGATCTTGAGGGTTGATTTCGATGACTTCAGTCGTCGATTGCGCCAACGCTTTCTTGGCGTTCATCTCTGAGACTACGGTATTCCTGACTCCAGAGACCATTTCTTCTAGGCTCGCATTGACGTGGTTTTCTACAGCACTTCTTACGGTGTAAAGTTGTTGTATTGAAAGCAATGATACTGTTACTAGCAGCAAGGCTGATGATGCAGCAACCACCTTATGGCTAAATTTCATTGAATATTCCCCTTCTCACAGGCTTTGCGAAGACTAAAGTTAATCGTGTTTTTCTAATTATATATATCGACGAAACTGAAATTTACTTGAATGTAAATTCACAAAATAGACTACAAAAATATAACAATTCACACAACATGAAAATCATTCAATCAAAACATCGTTATTTTTATTATTCTATTCAATGATTTAAAGCTCAGTTAAGCCTGAGTTAGTTAACTTGAATATTTATTAGTTAGACGTTTATGCGTGTGATTTTTTATTAAGAAAATAGGAAATGAGTCAATTTATATGAAATTAAATGATATGCCAGTTTTATATTTTGATGAGATTTTAAATGGAGATGTGAATATATTCAGTAAAAAAACCTCACAAAAGTGAGGCTTTACAGAATTGTGTCTTTACTGATTTATATCAGTAGTATCTAATTTAGAATATTAAATGAGCTACACCAGCGATAATTGGAAGTGTGATTAAAGTACGCAGAATAAAGATAATAAATAGCTCAAAGATGTTTACTGGAATCTTACTTCCAAGAAGCAGAGCGCCCACTTCAGACATGTAAATCAGTTGAGTGACTGACATTGCTGCAATAACAAAGCGAGTCATCTCGTTGTCGATAGAAGCGGCAAGAATCGCAGGAATGAACATGTCCGCAAAACCAACAACGATCGTTTCAGACGCAGCTACCGCTTCTGGTACACCAAGTAGCTCTAAGAATGGAATGAAAGGCTGACCTAGGATTGAGAACACAGACGTGTATTCCGCAATTACCAATGCCATGGTACCGAGGCCCATAACAACAGGTAATACACCAAATACCATATCTACGGCGTTACGCACACCTTCAGAAAATACCGACTTAGCAGACTTAACCTGTGATGCCTTATTTACCGCTAACTCAAAACCCCAAGAGAATGTTGAGTGGCCAGCAGGGATCGCATCAGCATCTTTGTTCGGCTTGCTACCATCAATGAAAGTATCTTTCTTCATGCTTAGTGGTGGAAGGCGAGGGATGATAACTGCCGCCACAATGCCTGCTAAACAGATTGCTGCGTAGAAAGGCAGGAATAGATGTTCTAGCTCTACTTGTGCAATAACCACAAGGCTGAATGTAATCGATACTGCTGAGAAAGTGGTACCAACAACTGCTGCTTCACGTTGAGTATAGAATCTCTGCTCGTACTGTTTACTTGTCAGCAGAATACCAACACTACCGTCTCCTAACCAAGAAGCCATACAATCGATAGCACTGCGGCCCGGTAGGTTGAAGATCGGACGCATTACTTTACTTAGCAAGGTACCAAAAAGTTCTAATAGACCAAAGTTCAGTAGTAGGGGAAGTAGTAAGCCAGCAAAGATAAATACGGAGAAAAGTGTTGGAAGCAGGCCCTCTAAGACTAGGCCGCCCGTATTTTCTTCCCAAATAATTTCGGGACCTATTTGGAAAAAAGTCATTAGTGCTGCAGCACCACCAATGAGGCGAACCGACAGCCATAAAGGGGAGGGGTTGAATAGACCGTTTAAAAATGAACTGGATGTAATGAATGTAGGCTTGAAAATCGCGCTCAATACTGAAGTGACAGACATGAAAGCAACGATCGCAGTGATAATAGAGACTAGATATTCACCGAAAACCGCTTGGATTGATTTCGCCAAGATAGCGACAGGGATGGTGAGAGCACCTTGATAGCTGATTGGCGCCATGAAAAGGAATAAACCAATCAATGATGGGATTAAGAAAACCCAGAAACTGCCTTTAGATTTCTCTGTTGGATCAGTATTCGTGTTGTTAGACATGTTATTGTTCTCGAATTTCTACACGTAAAAAAGCCACATCCTTGGCATTTTTATCCACTAAACATCCGTATTTTCTTATAGGATGCAAGATTACCCAGTATTAATATCGCTTGCAATACTATTCATCAAATATCGCTAAATATTCAGGATGCTTATTCTGCGACTCTGCGTTACTTTGGAATAAAGTGTTGTGAATGTTACGTATCTTGAGGGTATATTTCCAGATATTTATTAGTTAACTGGGGTTTCGGTTCGATAGGTTAGATAGAGCCAGTAGCTAAACGCAATAATGAAGGCGAAAGAAGCAGGGAAAGCCAGTGCTACTATTTCGAAGCGTTGGAATAAGCAAGCGCCAGTTAAGCCACCAAATAGAAAACCGACGACGATGAACATCAGCAGTTTGGCTTTACGGCGATCAAAGGGCATACCTTTTAGGCGAGCGCCAATCATGATCCCAAGATCGGTAATGATTCCGCTCATGTGCGTAGTACGAATGATTGCGCCACTATAGGTGGTGATCATCGCATTCTGTAAGCCACATGCGGCTGAAGCGAAGTATTGGCCAGAGGTGTAGCCTTGTAAAAGTGCCCAAAGTGCCAAGAACAGCAACCCACCTTCAATACACAGTGCGACACCGTAGCGGCGACCTAGCTTCAGAGCTTGGTTTTCAATAAAGAACCCGCTGAAAGCAGCGCCTAACATAAAGCTCATAATCACCAATAAAAGGTGCACGGAAGCCGAAGTTGGAGTGAGCAGACTGCTGCCTAGTAAAGACATGGTGCCCGAAACATGGGATATGGCTTGATGTTGGAAGCCAAGTAATCCAATGGCATTAACGCTACCGGCAAGGCCTGCTAAGAGTAAGGCTCCGTATTCAACCCAACGAGGTAGCTTAGAAATCATGTGGTTCACTCCGGGTTAAATAGAGGAACAAGATTATAACGCTCGAAAAAAGATACGCTAGCGTTGTGGGGCATTCATGTTTGATCTTAGGCAACAGTATTGCAGTTTGTTTCGATGAAGCATTGTTATAATGCGGACTGTCGCTCAAAAGAAGTTTGTCGTTATAAAAAGTGCACCACTATATAAAGAAGACAAAGATAAGGATAAAGATCAGTGACAAGCTAGTTGTAATGGCTCATTTGGTGCTCAAACTTAACCCAGCCGTATTTACGTTCTTCATAAACGGAAAAGCTAGGTAGTGGAAAATCTTGTTCTTTAAATAGCCCGAGTGGGACGACATAAAAATCGGCGGCGGCAACGGATTGCAAAAGCATGGTGGTGCCACACTTAGGGCAAAATTGATAAGTGACTTCACTGCCCGTATCGCTGATGCGTGAAAAATAGGTCACTTCTCCGCTCAGTGTGACCTGTTCAATTGGGAACCGAACCTGAACGCCGAACACGCTTCCTGTGCGTTTTTGACACTCATAGCAATGACATACAGAGGTTCGTTGGGGCTCACCTCGGCATACTAGGTTGACTGCTCCACAGCGGCATTCACAACTTCTGATATTTCTATCTTTAATATGCTTGATATCCATCTATGTTTCACTTCTGGTTAACCCTGTATTGATAATTATACTAAAGCCCTTTATGGTCTGCACAACTGGATGAAAACAAAAGAATACAATTGCTCATGAAAAAGAAAATCTTACCTATACCTCTGATTTTACTGATTCCTATCGTCATGTTAGTTGTGGTCATATTGGCGGGTGTTTATCGCTTTAGTTTAAGTGATGAAGAGATTTTGGCGAAGTTTCCTTCTTCACAAGTTAGTTATGACCCAGTGGTTGAAACCGTTTTTGATTTGAAGACCACTAACCCATGGACAATTAAAGTTCCAGAAACCAACGCATACGCCTTTATTAATGAAGTCGACGTGCCAAAAGCAATCGCGTTTGGTCGTTATGACTCTGGTGTTGAGCGTGGTGTAGCAACCGTCGATACAAAAAGCCTAGCAGCCGTGACGCTAGGCGAAGCGAATTTCTTTGTTGCACCTATGTGGATATCGAATCAAGGCAGCGGCGTATTCTATTACCTTGGCCTCTTTAAGCATGACCAGCAACGAAGCCGTGTGGTGTTGGTTGACCAACTTTTCTTGGGCGATCGCGTGAAAATTCAGACTTTAGATGTTGCCCAACAGCCAGATTCAAAATCACAGAACAAACTCACAGGGCAAGGTTTTATCGGTTTTACTCAACATTCTGCGGAACAATCATTTGCAGAAACCCCTTCTGAAAAGGTGTTAATGAGTTTTTCTTTTGATACCCAATCAATTGGTAAGTAATAACATTTTTGCGAACACAAGGATGTGTTGTTTATGTGAGTCAAATTACATATTATCTTAATAGATTGAATGAAATTTAGACATTCTTTGTGTCTGCTTACTTTTACAAATGGAGCTTGCGAATGATTAGTAAACGTTTTTTTAAGACGAAAGACGAAGTTGAAGTGACCTTTGAGCTAGAAGCTCAAGAAGCGAACTCAGTATCCATTGTTGCTGACTTTCTTGATTGGAAAGCCACGCCAATGAAAAAAATGGCGAAAGGGAAAGTGTACAAATTCAAAACTCGCCTACCTAAAGATGGCGAGTTTCAATTTCGCTACTTAGTTGATGGCCAACAATGGGTGAATGACGTGAATGCTGACCGTTATATCCCTAACGAATTTGGTGAAGACAACTGTTTGGTATCGACGATTTCAGCTTAATTTCTGGACACTTATTGTAAGCATAAGGCTGTGTTTTTCGGTTCAAATCGTTTTACTTTAATAGTGAGAAGGGATTGGTGAGTTAAGATCGCCATTTGCTTAATAACAGCAATTAATGCGCGGTGTTTATTAATTGTTCGATACAAAATAACGTAGATAAATAAAAAGCAGTAGCTAGCCGTTTCTGCTTTTTTATTTTTCAATTTAGCTGTTAATTTTATTTATAGTGAAATGATTTTTCACTTTTTATAACTCAATGACTTAGCGGGATAGAGCAAGATTCGCATCATATTATTGCAATGTATTGATGATTTATGCGTCCGAAAAGCATATCCTATGCTTTTATATCGTAGAAAGACTTGTTTACCGTGTATTCAAAAATATTTCCCTCTCCGTTTGCTGAGCTTTCACCTGTAAAAAAAGTAGCTATTTTAGGACTGCCACTTATTGCAGCGATTAGTGTTGCTCTGCAATCGTCACAATCGGATCTGACGAAAACGATCGATCTTGATTTACCCGACTCAACCGTTATTGAGTCTATTCTGTCACCTTCTTCTGTTGCTGTTATTATTGAACCGCCGACGTTTGAGTATCAAATTCAAACAGGTGATAACTTGAGTAGCATCTTCAATCAGCTTGGATTTTCTTATAAATCTATGATGAGCGTGATGGAGACCGATTTGAACTTTCTTGCGTTGGACACGCTTCGCCCAGGTAACACATTGCGCTTTTGGCGTGACGAGGCAACAGGCGAACTTTCCAAAATGGAACTTAAATTTAGCATTGCTGACAAAGTCGTTTATCGACGACTTGAAGATGGCAACTATGAATTCGAAGATATCTCTATTCCTGGTGAATGGCAGCAAAAGCCTCTAGTGGGTAATATTCAAGGCAGTTTCTCTGTGTCGGCAAATAAAGCTGGCCTGAACAGTATCGAGATTGACCATATTGTTACTCTGCTTAAAGATAAGCTGAATTTTAGCCGAGATTTACGTGCAGGCGATCAATTTGAAGTGCTTCAGAAAGCACAATTTGTCGATGGTATTGCTACCGGAAAGCGTGAAATTGAAGCCATTAAGATCATGAATCGTAATCGTGTGGTGTCTGCGTATTTACATACCGACGGACAATATTACGATGCTAATGGCGATAGCTTACAACGCGCGTTTCAACGTTACCCTGTGAGCAGTGGTTGGCGTCAAAGTTCTCAATTTAACCCTAAGCGCTTGCACCCAGTGACAGGTCGAATTTCACCACATAACGGTACGGATTTCGCGACGCCAATTGGTACGCCAGTTCAAGCAACAGGTGATGGTAAAGTGGTGATGACTCGTAAGCACCCATACGCGGGTAACTACGTGGTTATTCAGCACAGCAGCACGTACAAAACGCGTTATTTACATTTGAGCAAGATCCTCGTTCGTAAAGGGCAAACGGTATCTCGTGGTCAGCGTATTGGCTTGTCCGGTAAAACTGGTCGAGTGACCGGTCCGCACTTACATTACGAATTGATCGAACGTGGTCGTCCTGTAAACGCGATGACAGCGAATATTCCGATGGCCAATTCTGTACCTCAACAAGAAAAAGCAACATTTGTGGCCGCTAGAGATGAGGCAGATAAGTTATTAAAGAAAGCTCTGGAAACTCAGTCTAACAATAGTTAACTGATGTACTCCCAAAAGCCGCGAGTTCTTTACTAAATATGTAAGTATCTAGTAATGCCGTGGCTTTTTGAGCTTTGGATAAGGTATAGGGATCTGGCCTAGATTTTTAGGTCATGAGAGATTCTGAGTGAATAACATAACTGATGATAGCTTCTGGTCGCATAGGCGGTGAGTAAAGGTACCCTTGGATCTTGTCACATCCCATGGCGTGCAATTTTTCTAATTGCTCATGTTTCTCAACGCCCTCAGCAACTAATGACAAATCGAGTCTATGCGCCAATTGAATAATCAACCAAACAACACTCTCAGATGTCGAATTCGTCAGCAAGTTTTGAATAAAGGTTGCATCAATTTTGATGCAATCGATAGGGTAACTGTGGATGTAATTCAAACTCGAGTAACCAGTACCGAAATCGTCTAGCGCGATCTTAAAGCCTTGCTCTCGTAGATAGTTGAGTGCCGATTTTGTCTCTTTGGTTGGAGATAGCAGCACCGTTTCGGTTAGCTCGATAACAAACTCATTTGCTTTAAAGTTATGTCGCTCAATGGTTCGAGTGAGATAGGAGATGTAACGCTTAGAATCACTAAGCTCATGAGCCGAACAGTTTATCCCAAGCTTAATTTTATAGCCTAACCCTTTTTCTAATGTTGTTTTTGCGCGACACACCAGATCGATAATATGTTCACCCAGTTCAACAATAAGACCAGATTCTTCTGCTACTTTAATGAACTCCACTGGCGATACATCGCCATGCTTAGCCGTTTTCCAACGAGTGAGTACCTCGAAGTATTCCCATTGCTTTTCACTTTGACCAACGATTGGCTGTACAACCACGTACATTTCATTGTCATTCGGTGTAAAGCTAGGTGAAATTGCGCTTTCAAGTTCACTCCGTAAAGCGGCAACCAACTCCGTTTTTCTTTGATAGCGAGATATTAGATGGGTGTCATAACATTGAATGTGGGTATCTTGTCTTTGTTTGCACTCTTTTAGAGCCAAACTGGTGTTAAAAATTATTTGTTCTACGTCTTTGTTGCTTCCGTCCGAGCTAGCAATACCTATGCTAATGTCGAAAGCGACTTTCATATCGACGCTATTGTAGCCCTTTTTTATCTTAGCCAATATCTGCTCACAGATGAAAATAGGGTCTGAATGGTAGGTAATGAAGGCAAATTCGTTTCCTGCCGTCCGGAAAGTCAGATTGTTCTCGGGTATGGTTCGGCGTAAGGTCTCTGCCACGTACTGAAGCACTTTATCGCCAATATAATTACCGTGCATATCATTAATGGCTTTGAAACTGTTTACGTCGAGCAAGGCTAACGTAAATGGAGTGCTTCTCTGCTGAGTAATCGATTCTAAAGTGTCCGATAAGCAGCTTCGGTTGAGTAATCCAGTTAAGCTATCGTGTGATACTTCATAACTGAGTTGATTGACCAGTTGCTCAGAACGCTCGTTAAACCATATCTCCCTTAGTGTGTGGATGATGATGTTTGCGAAAAGTTGATGGTGTTTTATTACGTTTTGTAACTGGTCCGGACTAAGAGGAGAAGTAAACGTAGAAAACAGCACACCCATAACCTCGCCACTCTGAGTTCGAGTAGGGATTGCTATTGAGTTCTGTGAGGTGATTTCCTGCCTAAATGCCGATGTAGGCAACGACTGAATGATATATTGAGCGAATGTACAGTCTGGGTGCTGTTGATGGACTGCTTGTTGGTAAATGTGACCGTGACGTGCATTGATTTTATCATGCAGTACATGGTCTGAATGGGCTATCACCAAAGGAACCATTTGATCTGGAAAGTACTTTTTCTCAATGATGGTGGTGTATTGAGTACCGAACATTTGGTGCAAAATGAGCACGGCCGACTCTAGAAGGTCGATGCCTTCTAATTTAAGTAAACGACCAATGCGTTCCGTATCTATCGTGCTGTTATGCGTATGTTGAGTCATAGTCACCATCCGTAGTTAACCAGAACCTATTTTTAAGCTGTATATGTGCACACTTGTATAATTTGTATGCGTCTAGTTTATTATTGGCGGTGTTGTATAACTTTTCAAATTTAAATGTGATTTATTTCACAGAGCCAGAGTACTGCGCTCTTTGTCTAATCGATCTTTCAGATGGTCCAAAAACAGCTTGGTTCGCGTATGTGAGTAATCAAGCTTAGGGTAGTAAGCGTAAACCATCACTTCATCAGCCGTGATATTTGGTAATACTGGAACTAATGTCCCTTGCTTAAGCTCTTCTTTTATCATCGCGTTAATGGTCAGAAGTATTCCCATTCCTCGTTTGGCGGCATGAAAAAGCGCTTCTGGGTTGGTGGTTGCAAAGTTCCCGTTCAGGGTAACCCTTTGGCCTTTGGTTAACGTTACTTCTCGAATCGGGCGCTCACCCCAGATCAGTGAGTTATGCCGTTCTAAATCCTGCTCGCAGGTAGGGTGACCATGTTTTGTTAGGTAGTCAGGTGATGCGTAAAAGCTGGCTTTGTGTTCGAAAAGTGGTGTTTTCTTAAAGCTTAATGAATTGAGTTGTTCCAGCTCACGACTGATCACGAGATCCAAGCCAAGTTCAGGTAATTGACCCGGGGTGGTGGTGATAAGTTGTACTTTTATGTCTGGATATTTCTCCAAAAAGTCATCTAAGTACTGAACTAAGAATTTAGAACCAACCGCAATGGTAGCCCCAATTTTTAATAGGCCTGCAGGCGTTTGGTTAACCGAGCGAGTTTCATCAATAATGGACTGCCAACTATCGAGTTGAGCTTTCGCTCGTTGATAGAAAAGTGCACCGGCCTCGGTTTGGCTGATAGAACGAGTGGTGCGTTTTAAAAGTTGAGTGCCGATGCGCTCTTCTAGCCAGTTTACTCTTTTGCTGATCGCTGAGCTGGTGGTATTGAGTTTGCGCGCCGCGCCATTGAAGCTACCTTCTTCCACCACTTTGACATAACTTTTTACGTTGAGAATCCAATCCATATTATTTCCTATCAGGACTTAATTAAATTCCAATTTGGTTAATTATCAATTATTGGTTTTGAATGTAAACTCATTTGATGAACAAATAACAAACGAATAGGGAATTTTTTGAGCCAATCGACCTTTAAAAAAACACCGCTACTCTTAGCCATGATGATCATTGCTACGGGGCAAGTAGGAGTGAGCATCTACTTACCATCATTGCCGTTAATTGCTTCAGACTTAAGTGTAACTCAGGTAGATGTACAGCTGCTTGTCACGCTGTTTCTTGTGGGTTTTGGCTTGTCTCAGCTATTTTACGGGCCGATGTCTGATGCGGTGGGAAGAAGACCTATCTTTTTGTTGGGTCAAGGGGTTTATCTGATTGGTACTGTCGTTTGTGTTGTTTTTTCTGACAACATGACAGCGCTAGAGGTGGGTCGCTTGTTGCAAGGTTTAGGGGCGGGGAGCGCCTCGGTTCTTGGGCGAAGTGTGCTTCGTGACAGTTATGATGGTCCTCAACTGACCAAAGCCTTGTCTTACATTTCACTGACGGCTTCGATCATGCCGATCATTGCGCCTGTATTTGGTGGTTGGATCTCATTTCATCTCGGTTGGCAGGCCGTATTTCTGTTTGTTTTACTGTATCTATTAGCGATATTTATTCTGGGTTATTTTGTATTGCCCGAGACTTTGCCTTATGGCAAGAGCCGCTTTGATGCCTGCCAAGTGGTGAAGAACTACGGACGCTTGTTGACTAACCGCCAGGTGGTGAGTAGTGCCAGTTACAACTGGATGCTCTATATGGCGAGCTTGGTATCGTTGTCGCTATTTCCATTCTTAATGCAAGAACAATTGGGTCTGACTGCGGCGGAATATGGCTCTTTGATGATTGTGCCTTCAGCAGGGTTATTGATTGGGAGCGTGAAGTTAAACATACTTCACCGTAGGTTTAGTACACAGCAGTTGATGAGCCTTGCGATTTTGATTGTTATGGCTTCGGGAAGTTGGTTGCTTACGCATGAGCTAACAATTTTTAACTTAGTATGGTCATTTACTTGGTTGGCGATAGCTCAGGGAATATCGTTCCCGCTTTCTATCAGCATGTTACTGGAACCTCATAAAAAGCAAGCGGGTGCGGTTTCTGCTCTGTCAGGCTCAATTCAGATGTGTTTGGCAGGGTTATTAGGTGGATACTTGGTTGAAAGTTGGGTGACAAATCACCTGCAACTTGGCGCGTTTTACTTGGTCATTGGGACTATTATGGGAGGAGTGCTTTGGTCTTCAGTCAGAATGGACAAGAAATTTGGTGCAACAGAGGGTGAATACAGTTCAACAACGAGCACTCCATAGTTCATCGTTAAAGCGTTGTATTTGTGTTGATGGTTTCCTACAATACTTCGGTCCATTTAATAGGTAAACAAAATGCAGCAAAATGAATTTGAAGTACTGGTAAAAGCTATCTGCGCACTAGATGGCCTACCTCAAGCACTTGAGCTATTGAAATCCAATGAGGACACTGAAGTCGCTGAGGCTGCCGCTTCACTGACTGGTCAATTTGCGCTAGCGGAAGTGGAAGGCGAAAAGCGCATTTACCACGTGACGCTTCAAGAGAATGAACAAGGCGAAGAGCAAGAGTACATCGAACACGTAATGAATGAAGGCGATGACTTAATCAAATTTGCAGCTTGGTTCTTCGAAACTATGTTCGAATTAAAGCAAAAAGATACTTACCAAATTGCGGGTAAAACTTACCGTCAGCCAAAGCGTAGCTAGGTTTTGGTTATCGCCAATAACTAATGGCTTCAGTTTGATGGCCGTGGGTTTTAAGCGAAGTATTTAAAAAGCAGCTCACATGAGCTGCTTTTTTATAAATGTACTTTTGATTGTGATTACAACGTAAATACTCGCGCTGTAATAAAATGAATAACCCGCACTAAAGTGTGATGTAGGTCTTGTTTTTAGGTGTTTTAAGTGTAGAATCCGCGCACAAGAAAGTTGATTACGTGCGGAGATAAGCATGAACTACGAACTAGGCAATGTATACCTTGGTCAAATTGCAGCAAAAAACATGATGCACGAAGCGTTATACGGCAAGCCAAAATCAAAGAAGCCATCGTTCTTTAAGCGAATGAGGAAGAAAATGGCTAAGTAAGCATTTTCCCAAACGGAATTTTGAAAGGCCTTAAACTCATTGCAGTTTAAGGCCTTTTTCGTTTTAGCTATTGATGACTTTTATCGCTCTGTTTTGTTGTGGATAAACACAACAAAACAGTGATTAGTTAATTATCGGAAGTCTAACTCTCTCTAAGCAAGATCAGCTTGCCGATTGATTAGATAAATCGACAACATTGTTTGGAATGGAATCTAGACCATTTTCTTTCATCCATGCTTCTAAGTTGTCTGCACCGCCGATGTATGTACCATCAAGCCAAATCTGAGGAACGGTCACTGGTGTTTTCTCACCAATGTGCGCTTTCACCTCTGGAATCATTCGATACAGAGCAGCACTGTCTTTAACGACATCGTGATAGGTATATTCGATACCCGCTTCATCAAGCATTTTCTTAGCTTTCACACAGAATGGGCAGGTCGCTTTGCCATAAACGATATTGCCCTTCAGGCTGTCTCGTTTAGTCCACTCTTTTATTACAGATTGAACCAATACACCACGATTGAGTGCTTCACCTTGGCTAACAACTTTGCCTTCAACAACAAGGATAGGTGCATGCCAAGAACCAAGTTTTAGCGGTTCCCACCAGTGCGATAACCAATCTTTCACTTCCAGTTCGACATCAACATCAGCCAATTCATTCTCAAAAGTATCCTTAAGAATGTCTTTGGTAAGGGTACATTCTCCACATGGGATGTTTACTTTAAATGGACCCCAGCTGCCTGCCCAACGGTATAGTGTAATCTTGACTGGTTTCTTCATGGCTACGACCTCGCTTAAAATTCTCTTATCAATATAGAACGGACAGTAGAACTATTTATTTCATTGGCCTTAAATTTTATTAACTTTCGCCGGCTTTTTTGTTTCCCAGTGAGTAATAAACGCAACAGATGCAATAATAATTGCCGCCCCTAACCATAAGCGCCCTGGTGGAACCCAGCTGAAGACCAGCCAACCAGCCAATACATTGAGTGGCAATTTCGCGTGATCAAACGGTTGAACAAAAGAAGCGTCAGCGACGGAATATGCTTTTACAATCGCCCATTGAGCCAGTGCCGTCATTACACCGATAACGATTAAGATAACCCAAATGGTCCCGCCGCTTGGTGTTTGCCAATCAGGCACGGCCAACAAGATGTTAAATGGCGTGATCAATAGCAAAAGGTAAACCACCATGGTTGAAGGACTGTCTTGTGAAGAGAGCTTTTTCACCATCAGTGAATAGCATGCCCAAAAGAAAGCCGCGCCAACCGGCAGTAACGTTGCCCAGCTAAAATCTTCGGACCATGGTTCGAGAATAACCATAGCACCGGCGAAGCCTGCTAAGGTTGCGCCCCAACGAGCTGTGCCCACTTTCTCTTTGAGGAAAAGCCCAGAACCTATGGTTGCAAACAATGGCGAAGTCATGAGAAGAGCAATACCTTGCCAAATAGGTACAGGGTAAGCTAACGCCCATATCCAAAGTTGAATACCGATAACCGATAAAAAAACACGAAATACATGCAGTTTGAGGTTATCGGTTCTGAGCGCGCGACGAATGCCTAACGTTTTTAAGTAAGGAAGAATGGCGAACAACGCGATGGCGTATTGAATGACAGCGACGGTGGTAGAGGTCAGTCCGAAGTGAATGCTCGCGATTTGAGTTAGGCTATTAATCACGGCAAAGGCTAAACCAGCGGTTAGCATCCAGCTAGCGCCTTGGATCGGATGGTGTTGTGACATGATGCTTCTAATTGTTTGATATGGTTTGTCGTATGATACGGATTTAACACCACGAAACCAGAAAAAGCATTGCTGAAGTTGGTCAGAATATTTGAATAACAAAAAAGGTTGAGCAAATGCTCAACCTTTCTATTTATAGTTAAAGTAAATCTAGATTAGAAGTCGTAACGTACACCTAGACGAAGTGTATCTTCGCCTTGAGTGGTTAGGCCTGTCGTCGCATCTTTTACTTCGTCTAAGTTGTTTAGTTGGTAAGCGATGTATGTGCTAATTGATTTGTTGAATTTGTAAGTACCCGTTAACTCGAAGAAGTCAGCGGTATCTACGGTTACGTTTTGAGACGCATCTTCTTCTAGTTTTTGGTAAAGAGCAGCGAGTTCAAACTGACTGGTTAGTTTGTACTTCGCGGCAATTTCTACACCAGAGAATTCAGTGTTAGCCTTGTCGTCAAGGTCGCCCATCGTGTAAGTTGCACCTAAGTACAGAGCATCCATTTTATAGTTAATACCAGCGATTACAGCCGTTGCTGAACCATTTCCAGCTCCGTTGTCATTGCCTGAATAACCAAGGCCAAACCCTAAACCCATAGGTAGAGTGTAAATACCAGAGACACCGTAACCGTTTGTATCTTTGTCTTCACCAGCAATTAAACTTGCTTTTAAAGAAAGAGCATCAGCATCGTAAGCATATACAAACGTGTTGTTGACTTGCTCGTCGCCGGCATTGATGAAGGCTTTTTGATCACCAGAGAAAATGGTAACGTCCGACATTTCTGAAATCTGGGCTGCTGCTGTATCTTGACGACCTACCGATACTGCACCGAAGCCACCTTCAAAGCCCGCATACATATAACGTTGCTTAAAGTTATCGGTTTCATCATTGTCAGCTGAGGAGTTGACGCCTTGTTCTGCTTCGTAGAAGCCAAAGCCAGATAAGCTATCGTTGATTTCTGTATTACCACCAACATTTAAGCGAACACGGCTCTTGTTTTTCATTGAACCGTCTATTTCAGCACCGCCTGAACCAATGAAATCACCACGGAACTCCGCACGACCGCCTATTTTAAGTTCAGTACCATCAGAGCTGTAAACGGTTGCTGCTAGAGATGAACCTGAAACTAGTGCCGCTACCACTGCAGAAGCTAGAACTGCCTTTTTCATAATCACTTACCTTATATTTTAAATATCCGTGAGCAATGTGCCCTTCGTTTCGATATGAAGCCAATTTAGAGCAGATAAATTAAGCTTTCATTTCTATAGAATTACATTTTCGTGAATGGGGAACTTTTTAGGTGTTGATTTTATTGCACTTTTACTTCAAGTGATTGAGTGGTTTGTAAATAGACATACAAGCTTAGAGTTTTGGAACCGTCTCTTTGAAGGGTTTCACTTTGAAATATGTGAGAATAATATGAACGGAGTTTATGTATAGAGTAGAGCCTGCGGATCAATTAACTGCTTGTGCTGGTTACGATATCCTCTATGATGCAAAAACTTAAAAAGAGAATATATTTTGCTCAACAAGACGGAGAAAGTTGGATGCAAACAGAGTACTTAGGCGATGTTTTACAAGGCAGGCAGGTTATAGGCTCCTTGAATGTTGAAGATCTACCCGTTGGAGCGCATCAGTTTTGGTTCCAAGTGACCAGTGATGGGCTCGGGCAACCTAAAAACATGCCGGTTTCAGTTTTCAAGGGTAGCCAAGATGGCCCTAAGCTTATGGTTACCGCTGGTATTCATGGCGATGAACTAAATGGTGTACTGGCTGCGCAACAAATTATCAGAGACTTGGTGGGTAAGAAGCTAAAAGGTACGGTGACGATCGTGCCGACCGTGAATTTGTCCGGTTTGCTAAATCACAGTCGTGACTTCATCTCTTCCGATCCGGGCTCATGCCCTGCAAACCTCAACCGACTCTTTCCCGGTGATGCCCACGGACTAGCAGCGGAGCGCTTTGTTTCGTCACTGTGGGAGCGCTTACTCAAGCACAATGCGACATTCGCCGTTGACCTCCACACCCAAACTCGTGGTGCGGTATACCCACTTTATGTTTTCGCTGATTATCGAATCGAGCAATGTTTGGAGATGGCGAGACTGATGCGACCAGATTGTGTCCTTAATGATCCCGGCGACCCTGGGATTCTTGAAACAGTTTGGAATCGCAGTGGTATTCCGAGCATCACTGTAGAAGTCGGGATGGGTAAGTTTACTCAACCAGACATGATTCAAAGAGCGGTAAATGGCGTTTTAAATATGCTCTTCTATTACGAGATGCTTGAGGTCGCTGGACAAGATCCGTTAGAGACGAAGCAACTGCCAAGCATGGATTGGATTGAAGGCAACAACGTTGTGTCCATTCGCGCTGATATTGGTGGTTTTGTTCTGCCTAAGGTCGAGCTTTTGCAAAGCGTGGAGCAAGATGATCTGTTAGCCATCCAATATGATGCGTTTGGCAATGAATGTCGTCGCTATCACGCACCGTCTTCTGGTCGTGTACTCAGTTATAACGTGGATGCACTAAGAGAGCCGGGTGCGTTGGTGTGCCGCTTATTGAGCGAGTAAAAGTTAGACAGTGGCTAGGTTTGCCATTTGAAACGCATAAAAAGCCTACTGCGGGTTAACGCAAGTAGGCTTTATCAATCTCATCTTCAATTTTTGCTAAGACTCACAACCTTTCTACATTCGATTAGAAAGCGTCATCCACGATGTCTTTTAATCGGTCGTAAGGCACATAGCCCGGTAAGACCTGGCCATTCATCATCATCGTTGGTGTGCCTGTTAAACCTAATGCGCTAAAGGTTTGATGGTTCGTCATCAGTGTGTTGCTTTGGTCTGAAGTGGTGTTCAGTTGTGCTTCCGTTCCTGTTTTCTTTGCCACAGCTTGCAGTGAAGCCTTTGTATGGAGGCCGCTTTTCGCCATCAATAACCTATCAACTTCAGTAAAGGCTTCGCGGTTATCTTTCCAAACCTTCATAGCGTATAGAGCGGCATTAGTATTAAGTTCGTTTATTTGTTGCTGTTTAAATGACAGGTATACATTGATAATTTTGATATCACTATTTTCAGAAGCTAATTGAACTAGGCCTTTTTCTAAACGTTTACAGTAAGGGCAGTTATAGTCGGTAAAGTTAATGATTACCGATTTTCCATCTGGGTTTCCTGTGATTGGGTGCGCGTCATTGTTGTACAGCCATTCGTGGCTTTCCGCTTGGGCTTTCTGTACTTGTGCTTGGCTCGCGACATACTGCTCTAAACTGGTATGCAGACCCGAAATAGTAGAAGGGTTCTCTTTTAGAAACTGATTAATTTCTTCAAGCTGTTGAGTTTGCTCTTTATTTAACTCGGCAAAGGCATTAGCACTCATTAGTGAACCCAAAATCAGTGTGCTTATCAGATGTTTTTTCATGTTATGTACTCTCTCATTCTTGATAATTGTGCGCGCTTATTAGGTCGCGATCACGGTCTTATTGTTTGTTAAATTGGCTCATTCACTTTGCTTTGCTTTTTCTTGGTAAGCGAGTTATGCAAAATAGGTTCTGATCCAAAGCCCAATAGGGGAAGTTGCGCCCGTTGCGATACTAGTGATCTTTCCGTCTTTGATGATGACGATGCTTGGAGTGACATTAACGCCCCAACTTCTGCTGATTAATCCAGAAAGATCATTGATAACAGGGAAGTCATACTCTTTTGCATCCAAGTAGCGCTGAACGCGTTCGTCTGGACCAGACGATAGAGCGACCGAAACCACTTGATGGGAATCGCCGAAGCTATTGACGGTTGGGCTTACAAATTTGCAGGCACCACACCAAGTCGCCCAAAAATAGACAATGACTGGCTTACCATTTTTGCTTAGCTCGATAACATCAATATCTTTGCCTTGGAGCGATTGGCCCACAATTGGAATCGCAGCGCCTTGAGGCATACTTCTGCTGTGATAAAAGTCCATGGCAAACGAAACTACGCCAACGATCAGTATCATTGAGACCAGTTCCTTTCCCCACTTCTTAAGACGACTTGGCTTTTTAGCTTCATCCTTTATAGAGTTATCTTTTGTAGTGTTAGGCTTCTCTTCATTGTTGGGAATCTTCATCACTTATCTCGCAACATCGATGGCTTGAACGACAGTGTCACTATCCAGAATCACGGGCAGTGGAATACCGTTTTTATAGCTTGGGCCATACACGATATTAAATGGCACACCAAATCGGCCGTTACTTTGTAAGTATTGAGTGACGCTTTCACTTGGTGTTGTCCAATCGCCTTTCATCAAAACAATGTCTTCTTGTTGCAGGTGGTTGTAAACCGGGTCTTGAAGAATCACACCGATCTTGTTCGCCTTACAGGTGATACACCAATCAGCAGTCACATCAACAAATACTGTTTTGCCTTGATCGACCAATTGTGGAATTTGTTTCGCATCCAGCTTTTGCCAAGCAAGGTCATCAACGATAGGTGTCGCCCAGTTATCTGCAGTAACACTACCGACAATAAGAGCAGCACCAAACATCAAGGTAGTGGTTGCCATGATAGGAATCAGTACCTTACGTCCTAACTTAATGCCAATCCAAACTAAGACTGAAATCACGATAAACAGTGACAACAAGATGGTTGGGAGCTTACCAATGAATGGGCTCAGAAGGCTTGTTAACCAAAGGCTGGTAATGAACATCATTAAGCCAAAAAACAGCTTAACTTTGAACATCCATGCGCCCGGCTTTGGTAGCAGTTGGGTGAGGCTAGGGAACAGTGCGAAAATAAGCCAAGGTGCACTCATGCCGATACCAAGTGCGATGAAGATAGCCCATAACTCTTGGTAACTTGCTCCGAGTGCATACGCGACAGCGGTTCCTAAGAATGGCGCGCTACACGGCGTTGCTAACAGCGTCGCAAACATGCCTTGAACAAAGTGGCCTGAATGTGAGTCATCGCCTTTGGTTGCCATCCATGTGTTCAAACCCGATGGCAGTCTGAACTCGAATAAACCAAGTAGGTTGATTGAGAACAGTAGGGTGATGATCAGCATGAACCCGATAAACCAAACGTTTTGGAATTGGATTCCCCAACCAATCGCATTACCCCCCATTTTGAGCACTGTCATGCCTAAAGCTAATAGTGCAAACGAGGTGATGACACCCATAGCAGATGCTAGGAATGAGATTCGAATGTGTCGGTTTGATACACCTTGGTTTTGAATGATGCTGTTTAGCTTCATTCCTAATACAGGTAAAACACACGGCATGATATTGAGGATCAAGCCACCAATTAAGGCAAAGCCAATCATCGCAATAAAGCTGGTGTTACTTGATTGATAGGCAATAGGCTCTGAGCCAACCTGCGCCGTCATCTCTTCAGCAAAGTTTGTATCTGAAACCGTGACGCTAACGGTGCGATCGGTTAAGTCGACTTCGCCAATCCAGTTACTCACATCGAATACGGCAGTCATTGTGTTGTCATTGATATGAACGGTTGGCTGAGAGAAGAAGTCATCAATCACTTCTTGCCCATCAATCAACACCATCGGCTTATCCCAGCCTTCTTTACTCATGAGCTGAGTCACTAGTTGTTGCTTACTCTTATCCCAGAACAGACCGTTCACAGAAGTGCGGTTAGCTTCGCGTGGAGATTGGCTCATGCCTTGATTGAACAAGAACATGGCTTCTTCATCGAGCGCTAATATTTGTGGGTCGATCGGCAGTTCGATGTCGTAATCGGTTAACACACAGATATTAGTGCACGACGGAAAGGTGAGCGAAGCCTTAAACATGGCGGGCTTAGTGTTGTCTTTCAGTGTCAGTGTGACCGGAAAGCTGACGTGCTTTTTGTAGCCTAACGTCATGACGTCGAGCTGCTCGTAGTACTTCGGAATTGGCCAGTGCCACTCTACCGACTCAATGTTTGTTGAATCAGACCAGTCCCAGCTTGGTGGAATACCACCTTCGCCTGGGCTGCGCCAGTAGGTTTTCCAGTCGCCGTCGAGCACGACATCGAGTACGGTTTGAATCTGAGAACCGTCATCCGACTGTTCACCTGTCGACATCATTCGCATTTTGACTGGCGGATGTTCAGGCGCGCTGAGCCATCCCGTAGTCTGTGCTAAAGCAGTAAATGACGTCATAACCAAAAGGGCAGTGACTAGCGTTTTCACGCATGTACGCATGCAGAATGCCAACGAATCGACAAACTTAGTTAGTAGTGTGTTGTACACAAATGTATCTCCAAAAAATAAATAAAAGGGTGTAGTAGCCCGGTTATTCACTCTCTAAATATACAGTGCGTTAGGTGTAAGCGGTGTTTCGTAGGTCGAGAAGAGCGATGGTTATCTCTAGACAATCTCGATATGTGAGGTGAAAGGCTGAATTCGACAGCGATAAATAGAATGAAAGGGATCAGCCAACCGGTTTTCGGCGTGGCGAAGGTGAGCATTTTCGAGCTCAGATTGCATGAGTTCGAATTAGACTCCGTTAGTGCTTTAGATGCTTCTGAACCAAACACGCTGTCATAGAGTGCTGATATTCTCTCTAATGATGCGACTACCACTTGTGGGCCATTCGTTTCTGCACCAACGAATACTGATTGGCCAATAAGGAAGTTGGAAACCGTTACTTTCTTTGCTGATAGCGTGCTCGCCAGACAAGTTACGATAACCAGTCCGGTAAGAAGAAGCGCCCAAAGCGATTGCCTTTGTTGGCGGTTCTGTTGGGATAAAAAAAGTAGCGGTGTATTCAGCAAATCAGTCAGTAATCGAATCAGTTAGTATTTAACATGGGATATAAGCAGGCTAGCTTAGATAACTTTGCTTCGTGCCACAAGTCATAAAATTGTTAAAGTGGCAAGGCTAGGTAGATGCACAGCCTAGCGTCTAAGGCACCAACGTCCAACTTAAGTTCATAATAATCTGTTCTTTTTTCTATGAGTCGTGTTTATATTTAAATGGCATCAATATAAGCGGTGAGGGGCGGTATTGATATGTACTAAAGTGCAATAGACATGAGGTGCTTTAAGCGTCAGACATGAAAAAGCCCAATCGCTCGTTAGGAATCAAATTGGGCTTTTTCAATTGGTTTTTAGTGCTTCGTCGCGACGAATTAGAGCGCCTTAGTGAGTGCGACGAGGGCCGTTCCGTACTAGGTCTTTGCCATTATCAAACACTTCTTGGGTGATCCAACGTGCAAGCAGAACTTTGTGGCTGCTATTGAATACAGCAACGAAGTGACGGCCATCTGCGTTATTGGTTGCCATACCTACGCCTTCAACCCCTTCAAGGCCTAAGCCGCCGGCTTCCACTGAAACTAAGAATTTTTCTAGCTCTTCTAGAGACTCAATAATATCAAGTTCGTTGTTCATTTGTATGCTCTCTTGCTGTGAGCCAACATCCTGCTGATGGCGTTTTAGTGCATGCGCTTCAGTGGTGATATTGGCTGTTGTTCTTTGTTGGATGCGTACTCTACAGATCATAAGAAGGGATTGGAACTTTGAAATATTAGATGCCAACTGATTTTTTGCAAACTTTTAACATAACATACGTTTAAATGTTTGTTATTCATCTTCTTTTTACTACTATTGATAGGGTCAATGTAGACAATGGTAGGGATGAGTATGATGAAGGTTTGGCGTTGTCTATTGTTAATGTTGACGTTTGTAGCATTTGGCAGTTTTGCGCAAAGCGTTGAAAAAATAGCAGCAGTACAAGATCAGTTATTGCTTGATTTGGCAACACTAGAAACGGCGCATGATGCGGAGAAACCATTTCTGGAAGATATATTAAGGCGTAAGAACCAAAGCTTACGAGAAGAGATTATTTCCCAGTTATCATCCGATACAAAAGAGGGGCTTGATGTCACTCTTGCTAAGCAGGTTGAACTCTTACAAAAATTGCTGGCATTGAATGAAGTTAAAATTGCTTCAATGACCAAGGAAAGCCTTTCCGCTGAAAATGATGTTCAAAAGCGTCTCGAATTACAAATTCAAAGACGAGTCCGAATGATGGACACTTACTATCAGCAGCTGTCTAAGACATTAAATTGGTCGAAAAATCGTGGTGTAGATGTCACTGTCCATGAAAGTGAGTTAAAAACGGCGCTAATTGCTCGTTCTCAATATCTTACTAACGCCATTTTATACACGGACACACAGCGTCAAGACTTAGAGGCGCGTTTGTCTTTTGTTAGTGAAGAAGACAAAGCCGCCATTAAAACCGAGCTTGAACGCTTTAGTGAACGTATTAGTACTATGGTGGCAAGTTTAGAAAAGACCATCACTTTAATGGAACCGTTTGGCGTGGATGTGACTTCCTACAAGCGGGTACTACTGACCACGACAGGTGATATTAATGTTGATGTGTTAGAGGTTGATGTAGCGCTCGAATTGTTGGATGGGTGGCTTCGCTCGTTGAGCTCATGGGCCTTTGAAAACACCCCCTCTTTTATTGTCAAACTCGCCTTATTTTTAGGCATTTTGTATGTGACTCGTTTAATTTCCAATATTACTCGTAAGACGGTCCGGAAAAGTGTGTCGCACTCAAAAATGGACTTTAGCTTATTAATGCAGGAGTTCTTTGTATCAATCGCATCTAAAGCCGTTGTTTTTATCGGTTTGCTTATCGCACTCTCTCAAATTGGGATTGAGCTAGCTCCGTTACTCACTGGTTTTGGTGTCGCGGGCATCATTATTGGTTTCGCGTTGCAAGATACGTTGTCGAATTTTGCATCGGGTTTGATGATTTTGATCTATCGCCCTTACGATGTTGGAGACATGGTTAAAGTATCAGGCGTTCAAGGTACTGTAAAAGACATGAACTTAGTCTCTACCACTGTTCAAACGATCGATAACCAACGCTTGGTGATCCCAAACAACAAGATCTGGGGGGACGTGATCAACAACATCACTGCAGAGCGTGTGAGACGGGTTGATATGGTTTTTGGTATTGGTTACTCCGATGACATCGATAAAGCAAAATCTGTGTTGAACGACATCATCATTGCACACCCTTTAGTGCTAAAAAAACCAGAGCATATGATCAAGCTTCATACCTTGAATACCTCTTCTGTAGATTTCGTGGTAAGGCCTTGGGTTAAGACCGATGACTACTGGGATGTGTACTGGGACGTAACAGAAACGGTTAAGAAACGCTTTGATGAAGAAGGCATCACGATTCCATTCCCTCAACGAGACGTTCATATTTATAATCATGAAGAGAGTTGATTTTTTCTTTAAACGAACCGTTTAAGACTAAGGAAAGTTAATCATAAATGGGCTCTCGACACGGTGCCTATTTTTATGTGTGTTATATAGGTTGTGCCAGCGCCACTGACAAGAATAAGTAAGTTATGATGATAGATGTTCAGCAAATGGTGTACAGAAAGCAAAGCAGATACCGAGTGCACGTTGAGACTAGGAGTAAAACATGAATGATTCACAGCAAAAAACCAATACAAGAAATACAACAGTAAGAAAAGCGACACGAATCGAAAGTGTTATGAACTCTGCAATGTGGCATCTAACTCAGAAGGATATGACAGAGAGTGAGTTGATTGCGAAGCTGAAAGTGAAGACGGATAATCAAGATTGGATCAATGAAACATTGAGTAGGTTGAAAGGTTATGGGTATCTGAAATCTGATCAGGATTTCGCTGAGCAATTTGCTGAACAAGCCTTCTTCGGCGAGTTTGGTTCTCGATATATCGTAGAAAAGTTGAAGAAGAAGGGGTTAACGGACTCAATCATTGCTGATGCGATCCATAAGGTTTCTGTAGACAAAAATATAGATGAACAAACCATCTTGATAGACAGAATCAACAACTACTATACAAGTTTTAGTATGAGCCGTGAAAAGCTTGTCGCAGCATTACAAAAACGTGGTTTTAGCTATCAACAGGTGAAAGTTGCCATTGAACAGCACCCGCAAGCGTATGAACTGAAAAGTAATATCCAAATTAAGGCAGAAAAAGCCGATTTGGAGAAAGAAGTGCTCAAGTATGCTCGAAAAGGTAAAGGCATGACCTCTATCCAACAAGAACTTAGGCAACGACAAATCGATACCAGCGAGCTGTCATCGTTAGTCGATCGTTTGATCAACGAAGAACAGTTAGATTTTTACACTTCTTGCTTGGAACAGTTGCAGAAAAAGTCTTATGACCTTAACGATCATAAAGAACGTTCAAAGGCTTACGCCATGTTGAGTCGTAAAGGCTTTTCATCCGAAGAGATCAAGTTTGCATTGAGTGAGGGGAATGAGGTGAGTTGACGAGGGGGAAAGCTTTTAGTCGAGTACTAGGTATGCTGAGTATCCGTTAATGATTGCCATTTAGACCACTAAGTCACAGAGTTTCAGCTATAACATTCATGTTTGTATTTACGTTGTTGATACTTTAGTCACTATGGTGCAATATCAGTCTATTAGAGTAATGTTTAGACATCGCTAGTGGCCCTATGACAGCGATTGAGCATTTTCACCGTGACTATTTGTAATATTACAGAATTATTATTATCTCGAATTAACGATAACTTCTAGATTATCAAGACTATATCTTGAAGGTAATTAGATGTATGAGCAGAGTTCATGATTATATTTTGAAAATAGTAATAACACATTACCAAGATAGAGCGAAGTTATCGCGTTAGCCTGAATTATAAAAAGGTATCAAGTCGTTACATTAGCGGGGAATATATAACTTGTGTCATATCGAAATGTTCTATTAACGCTGTTTGGAGTAAGTTTATGAGTATTAAAGATTTAAGTGTCGTAAAAAAAATATGGTTGAGCTATTTAACCGTATTTATTGTATTTGCAGCAGTATCGATGATGTTGGTA
Source organism: Vibrio sp. RW (assembly GCF_027587105.1). Classification (NCBI taxonomy): domain Bacteria; kingdom Pseudomonadati; phylum Pseudomonadota; class Gammaproteobacteria; order Vibrionales; family Vibrionaceae; genus Vibrio; species Vibrio sp. RW. Next base: position 55,480 of record NZ_JAPPTM010000001.1, on the reverse strand, counting down.
CTGAGTTTATCGACGCTTAATAAGGATATTTCAGTTCTTACAGAGAAGAGTTTACCTTCTGTCGCTATTCTGAAGGGAATCCAAGTAGACATTACTAAAGTGCGAAAAGATGAGTTTTCATTATTACCAAATGGAAATAGCCCTCAAATTGGTGAATGGCTGAAAGATCTAGATCAATGGCGTGCAGATGTACAATCAGGTATTGCTGATTTTGAATCTCTGGCTCTTAATCCTGAAGAAAAGAAGTCGTTTAACACCTTCAAGGATACTTGGAGTCAATATATACAAGAAACTAGGCCTTATAATGACTTGTTGAGTCAGGGGAAGCCTGATGAAGCAAATAAAATCGTGCTATCCAGTTTCTCCACCTATTCAAAAGCACTTAAAAGTTTGGACGATACGCTTGCCTTAAATAATGAGTTGGTCAACCATATTGGTGAAGAGGTTCATGCAGAAGCGCTTGCTACTAAATATAGTGCAGGCATTGGTGCAGTAGTGATTTTCATTGTTATAGGACTGTCTTCTGTCGTACTTTCTCGTGCGATTTGTCGTCCTGTTGATCGTGCATTGGCGTTTGCTTCCAAGATAGCGCAAGGTCAGCTGAACAACACGATTGATGAGAAAGAGCTTACTAAAGATGAGTTAGGTACTTTGTTGAAAGAGCTAGTAACAATGCAAGGCAACTTGCATTCATTGGTTTCTGATATCAGCGATTCCACAATTCAGCTTACAGCGGCGGTAGAGGAAGTGAGTGCTATCTCCTCTCAAACCGCTTCTGGCATGCAGAATCAACAGCTTGAACTGAGTTCTGTTGCTTCGGCAATGACAGAAATGCAAGCAGCAGTAGGGGAAGTAGCACAAAACACCGAGGTTGGTGCGACGTCTGCTTACTCAGCTACCGAGGTGACAAAAAAGGGAACAGATACTCTTCAACGTACCACTGCTGTCATAGAGCGAGTGTCACAAACTATTCAAGACTCTGATGACTTAGCACAAGAGCTTGAATCTAGCTCGAATAACATCAACCTAGTTGTTGACGTGATTCGTGGTATCGCAGAACAGACAAACCTACTTGCACTCAATGCGGCTATTGAAGCTGCGCGTGCGGGGGAGCAAGGACGAGGATTCGCGGTAGTGGCTGATGAGGTTCGTTCATTGGCTCAACGTACGCAAGATTCTACCTCGCAAATTGTCGAAATAGTCAATCAACTGCAAGAAAACACCAACAAGATGGGGAGCTCAAGCCGTGATTGCCAAGCCGGGATTGCTCAGTGTGTCGAGCAGGTCAATGAGGCAGGCAGTCAAATCCAAGAAATTGAACAATCGGTTGATAATATTGCCCAAATGAGCACTCAAATTGCAACGGCGTGCAGCGAACAAAATTCAGTTTCTGAAGAGCTTAATCGTAGTGTCGATCAGATTAATAGTACATCTACAGAAATGTCTGAGGGGGCATCGCAAACAGCGGTAGCTTGTCAGCAAATTAGCAGCCTTGCTCATAATCTTCAAGCTAGGATGGAAACGTTTAAGCTCTGACTTATTTCCACATTATCGCTCAATTTTATATTGAGTCTGAAAATAAAAAGGACGAAGAATATCGTCCTTTTTGTATTTATGGGGCTCGTTATTTTTTAACTTCCTTTAAAACAACGCTTGAATTTCAAGATAATGGTAAATTCATCAAATGTATTCTGTGATGTTGTATATAACGGAATGTAAGTCACAAGCTCACGGTTTACTTTATGGCATATGAGTGCTACTTAATGAACAGTTAATAAACTGTTTTGCTAGTATTAACTAGGGAAAGTTCGCTGATTCTCCTGTCTTTACATTGAATATATTAATGTTCTCAGGACAGCGTTTTTGTAAGGAAGAGGTTTAGGATGGATCCTATTTTATATATCGAAGTCGGTGGCGTGGTGTGGCAAGTCTTCCCTGATGGCACTTGGCTTCAATTACCGGCATCACAACCTAAAGTTGAAGGTGTGCAAGTTGTGAGCATTGATCCTCAAAGTTTGGAGCAGGCTCAACCCCTCACAGCAATACAAATAGCCGCTGTTGAGCAGCAGCTAGAAGAGGTGGTGACTCAGCTTGTCAATAACATCGAAAGCGCACCTCAGCAGCAGAGTTCTGTCTATGATCAACCCAGCGCAAGCGCCTCTTTCATTGCTTATGTCCGCTCCACATTAGACGAAACCCTCGCGAAAGCAGGCTTTGATACTCGTCCTACAGAATATGGAGAAGAAGACACGACCTCAAACGACGGTAACCTAGATGCGCTACTACCTAGCGCAGAGCTCACGGTTGATATACTCGATGGCGGTGACGGGTACGAAAATCAGTTCGAAGTACCAGGTGTCACGATTACGGGCACGGCTGTGGATGTTCGAGATGGGCGCACTGTTGTTCTGACGATAACCGATGTTAACGGCAACACAGTCACCACTACCGCAATCACAAATGATGAAGCCTATGTCGTCAACGGCGTCGATCTTGCTTCGCTCGCGGAAGGCGATCTTCAAGTCGATGCGATCATTGCTGATGATTTTGGCAATAGCATCACAGCCAAAGATTCCACAATCAAAGACACCCTAGCCACAATCGATGTCGATTTTGATGGTTTTGGTGACGAGTTTTATAACCAGTTTGAAGTCGATAATGGTGCCTTGGTAGGTACAGTAACCAATGTTGAAGATGGTCAAACTATCTCAATCACGATTACAGACAGTGAAGGTCTGTCAGTATGCTATTCAACGGTAGTTTCTGGGAATAGTTGGACGCTCGAAAATCAGGATTACTCCAATTTCGCCGAAGGTGAACTCACTGTTGTTGCAAGCACCATCGATATTGCCGGAAACCCTACTACAGCGGCTGACACCATTGTTAAGGATACGTTGGCGAGTATTACAGCGAATGTTGATGACGGAGGGGATGGCGTTCTCAACAGCTTCGAAATTCAATCCGCCAAATTCTTCGGTACTGTCCAAAATGTTGAGGATGGCCAAACGGTCAACATAAGAATTTCAGACAGCACCACTAACGTTATCGTGCTGACAGCAACGGTTGTGAATGGCGCTTGGTCTGTGGAAGACGTCGATTTAACGAGTTTTTCTGATGGCAGCATTACCATCGAGGCTGACACTATTGATATCGCAGGTAACCCAGCGACTGCAGTCAATAGTGCAGGGGTAATTGTTATTGATACCGTTTCGCCAGTTATTGATATTGATACGTTAGATGGCTTTAGCATTTTGGCATTTCGTAGTGGCCAACTTACCACCATGCAGGGTACAACCAATGTTGCCGAAGGGCTGCCAGTTTACATTGAAGTAAGTGATGGGACTCAGACCCTAGTCTTTGAAGGCGTTGTTGATTCTGCGGGTAACTGGCTGGTGGAGAATATTGATATTTTTGTCCTAGATTCGTCTGCGGAATGGACGATTGACGCAAAAGTTTTCAATACAGTCGGTAACGAAGCCATCGATGACATGCCGACGATTATTCTTCCTGAGTCTGTGGTGTTTTCGGAAAACGTCATCGGTATTTTTGGCGATGAAACACAAACATCTGATATTCGCATCGATTTTGCAGACTTCTCGTTTAGTGATGATCAAAGTCTAGCTGAGTCATTAACCTCTCAAGGTCTATCGATCACCATCGCGGTATCGGCTGACAAACAAAGCCTAGTTGGAACACGAAGCGATGGCGAGATTGTATTCGATGCTGCTATATCTGGCAGCAACGTAAATATAAATTTCTATAAGGCGATTGATCAAGAAGCAGGATTAGACTCAATTCAGACCGCTCTGGTTATTGAAGGTTTGCAAACGGATGCGGACGGTACGACTGAGCTCGTTATTGGTCATCTACCTATTGTTATTAAAGATTCGGACCCACTCATTTTTGATGAATCTTATGAAGTTATTGAAGGTGAGGTGGTATCCGGTAATGTACTTAATAACGATATCGATCTTGATACCCAGCTAACCATAAAAAGTGTCGAAGTTGATGGGGCGACCCAAACAATATCAGGCAGTGCTCCGGTTTCATTTACTCTTGATGAAGGTGTTTTAACTGTCTTTGCAAATGGCCACTGGACGTTTGTTGCCAACAGGAATTTAGACCACACTGAAGCTCAAAACATCACTTTTAACTATGTTGCTGGTGACAGCAGTAATGATTTCGGAAACGGTACTGCGGTCATCGATATTTTTGATGGTGACGCAGGGTTAGTTGTTGATGGGACAACGACAAGCTCTGAAGGTGATGTGTCTGATGGAGTTCAAACTGTCGCCGGTCAGTTTACCCTTTCCGCTGGCTCAGATAATCCAGATCCCGCTTCGATTGTATTTAATGCTAATACTCTGGTTCAGCTAGACGCCTTGGGTTTGATGACTGGAGATGATGAGTTTCCTCTCACTTACACGTTAGCGAATGATGGTAAAACGATTACCGCGCAAGCAAATGGTGAAATAATATTCACGCTGACGTTGAGCGCAGTTGCTAGTGGGATTGATGTTCTAGCAGATGTGACATTAGTGTTAGAGCAGCCTATAAACCACCTGATCAGCAACGATTCTATTACTTTACCACTTATTATTGATGGGGAAGATTTAGATGGTACTGCTTTAGAGCAAGGGCAATTCGATTGGATAATCCAAGATGGAGTCGATCCGGTACTAACTTCAACTACCAATGCTGCTGTGGACGAATCTGATCTTATTAGTGGCAGTGTTTCTGATACTGGCACTTTCAATCTCAACGTCGGGAGTGACTTTATCGAGTCTGTATTTTTTGATGTTGGAGATCAGCCGCAGTTATTTAGTGGGGGGGAGCAAATCATCTATGTGGTCTCTGCAGACGGAAATGAACTGATTGGTTATGTTGGTTCTGAAAGCGCTGAAAATAAAGCGTTCACATTGAGCTTTACCTCTCCGCTAGGTGAGGCTGATACTGATGTCACTTACACCTTTGAACTCTTCAAAGGGCTTGACCAAGACAATATTACAGACGAACTACCTTTTGTCGTCACTGCAAGAGATGATGACAACGATGAAACTCAATTAATCTTGAATGTATCAGTGACTGACGGCGGTGAGCCGACGATTGGTTCGGGAACGGTTGAACTGAGTGAAGTACCTGTCGCGGATAGCACCCTATCGGGAGTAGCTTCTACAGCTAACGTGAGTTTGGCGGTTACTGCTGGCAATGACCCTCTGGTTTTCTTAGGTTTGGATGTGACCACGGGTCAAGCTGTTCTCGACAGCGATGGTATAGCGGTAACCAGTAATGGTGAAGCGCTGACTTGGCGTGATAACGGTAATGGTACTTTTGATGCTGTTCTTGGTAACGGCGGTGCTGTTTTCAAAATCAAATTACCAGATAACTTCAGCCTTGAAGCCAATGGCTCTACAAACGTTGATGTCGTTATTGAGCTCTATCAATCCATTGATCACGGCTCAGGTTTAAAAGATACCGAACTGACAGTTCCAGCTTCTATCGTCACGATCGATTCTGATGGCTCAAGAGACACGCAAGAATCCGACATTAAAATATACGATGGTAAGAATCCTGCATTCTCAGTTGTAGGCAGTATATCTGTTGATGAAGATGGACTCATTGGTGACAACGAACAAGCCGGTACTGAAGATCAGAGTCCATCAATATCCATAATTCAAGGCTCAGACGATATTGCTTCCGTATCAATTAATACTGATGCATTTGATTCACTTGGTTACACCAGTGGCGGGTTAGCGATTTCCTTACAGGAAGTGAATGCCGATGGTTGGTATTATGCGCAAGATTCATCGGGTAACGATATCTTCCGAATTCGCTTTAACAACGATGGCACTACTGAATTTAACCTTTATGGATCGCTCGATCATGCCACGGGTGACGGTGAAAATAATCTTGCCGTGAATTTTGAATTGGTTGTCACAGATGCTGACGGCGATAGCTCAGATCCCGCTATTTATTCTGTAAACGTAACTGATGCAGTTCCAACTGCGCGAAGCGGTTCTATTGAGTTGGTGGAAGGCGATAACCTTAGCGGACAGTTTTTAACGGAAGAGTTTGCCGGTGCTGATGGCGCAACCATTGTTAGTTTCGATTATCGCGGTACTACCTACACCTTTGTAGATGCTGATACCCCAATAACTATTGATCTAATCAACGATTTTGATAGTGGCAATGTGTACGGTCAGTTTACTCTTTCATCAGATGGTAGCTACCAGCTAACGACGAACCCAAATGTAACGACCAACCCTGCCGACCCTAAGATAGTCGATGACATTGATTACTTGGTGCGAGATGCCGATGGCGATGAAGTCGTCAGTAACGCTGAGCTTGTGTTAGACGATAACGAAGGCTTTATTCGTTATGAAGATTCTGAAACAACAGAAGATAACGATGCGATTATAGTCGTCAGTGTTTCAACTGGAGATATCGACCAAAGTGAAACCGTTACGGCTATCGAGTTCTCCGAAGCATCGTTGAATGGTGGTAGCTTGTACCTTGATGGCGTATTGCTTCAAGTTGTAGATGACAAAGTCACCTTGTCTGGAAGTCAGCTAGCCGCGATTGATAGCCAGTTTACTGGCCCGAATGGACAGTTGACCTATCGTCCAGCTCTGCATGAATCCAATACCACGTCGACGGTTATTTTGGCGATCAACGCGGTCATTAGTACCGATACGCTACCAAAAGAGCTCACGGCCGACATTGCCGTTTCTGTTTTACCCGTAGCGGATGCCCCGGATTGGTCAGATTCTGTATTTACCTACCAATCCGTAGAAGATGATGCGGACCCAATTAAATTAGATATCACCGCTCAGTTGGTTGACCAAGATACATCTGAAGAACTGTCTTATACCATTAGTGGGATTCCAGATGGGCTGAATATCACCTTGAACGGAAACGCCGTTAAAGAAGGTAAAGAGTACACCCAGACCCAAATCGACAAAATGGAAATCAGAGCCGATGAAAACCTAGCGGGTCGATTCGAGTTTGAGATTACTGCGATTGCAACCGAAGCCGGAAATACATTTTCTAACCCCGATGATAAAACGGCCGATATTGTTAATACCGTAGTCATTGACATCTCACCGGATGCGGATACTCCCATTTTATCGGTTAAAGATTACAAAGGTCTGGAAGATGAAAGCATCTTCCTAAAGAGCGTAATCAATGGTGCGTTGACTGATACCGATGGTTCTGAATCGTTAAGCTATCAAATCGAAGTGCAAGACGGTTGGTCTATTCAAGGCGGACTATTTGAACTGATTGGTCCTAATACTTATCTCGTTTCTGCTGGCGCGATTGAGAACGATATCGCTTATTTAGTACCAAAAGAAGACATCAGTTCATTTACCGAAGATCTGTTTATTAAGGTTACGGCGGTGGCGAAGGAATCGACCGTTGATTCATTAGATCCAATTAACGTGACCGCGCTTAGCGATACCAAAACCATCAATGTTTTCCTCAAGGGAGTCGTCGATGAGCCTATTGTTGTGGATGGCGGCAATGCACACTGGGAATATGACAGCGATACCAAAGTCATCAGTAATCAATCGGTACTCAGTGAAGATGGTTTAATCCGTCTCGATTTTGTAGTCCAAACCTCTGATAACGACGTTTCAGAAGAGATCAATATACTTTTGACCAATATTCCTGACGGCACCTTGCTGGTGGATTCGTTGGGTGAGTCAGTGTCGTTAACCATCGCCTACATTGACGATGTAACAGGCCCTGTATTTCAGGTCTCTAACGCTCAACTGAATGACCTATACCTCAAGCCTGTTACTGATTTCAGTGGCGAGTTAGAGCTAACTGTTATTGCTATTTCAACAGAGCCTGATGGTGATTCGGGCGAATTCCCGATGACGTTGAAGGTAGAATTAGCACCGATTGTCGATCAAGAAGATGGCCAAACAGTGAGTACTCAAGGTATTGAAGACAGTCAAATTGGATTGAATCTTGAACCATCTGTGAATCAAGATGTTGATGGAAGTGAATCTTTAACGGGGTATGTGATTGATAGCCTTCCTGCTGATCTGACTCTTTATTTCGATGGCAGTGTTATTGCCGTACCAGCTTCAGGGTTAGATTTAGAAAGTTTATTAGACTCTACGACGCCAACACTATCCGAGCTTTTAAGCAGCGGCAGGTTGTCAGTAACCGCTACGGAAGATTTGAGCGGTACGTTCTCAATCCCAATTACCTATGAAGTGACAGATACGTCGCCAACGGGCGCAACTGATGTAAAAGATATCTCGGGATCCATTAGTGTTACCGTTGATGCGAGGGTCGAGTCAGATACACGTTTAGAAAGTTCAGGTCAGCTGTACACCAGTGATGACGGTTCTCCGGTCAACGTGTCGGATGCCGTTACTTTTGTTGACGCTGATATGGATGGCTCAGAGTACTTAGATTATATCTTGATCGATGTGCCTGATGGGTATTCACTGATTATCGATCACCCGAACGGAGCCGCTCAAGATATTTCAGGAAACTGGATTATCTCTGCGAACGGTCTTACGAGTGACTCTATCCAAGAGTTGGCGCAAGAAATCTTGAGTGGTATGACGATCTCCAGCCCAAGCGATACGCCTGTTTTAGATATTGTGGTACGTGCTCGTGTTATTGATGGCGAAGATTCGAAATATATTGATACCTCATTCCAAATTCAGATTACAGGTCATGACGGCGGGGGCGGTTCTTGTGACCCTGTTGGACCTCCAAGTCCAATCCAACCCGATGGTGAAATTAAAACACCTGAAGGAGAAGATATTGATCTTACTGGTTTGTTAAACACTGATGTTGCCAGTGACCCAGACAATACGATCTCTTTCTATATTCCTGCCGACTCTCTCCCTGAAGGCGTCGAGATTTCAGGTGATGGCGTGATTGCAGAGTATGACGCGGCTGGCGAAGTGATCGGTTACTCGATTACTGCCGATGGTCTCTCGAAACTGACGTTAACCGGATTGGACGAAGACTTCGCTGGGTGTATTGATTTCACTATAGAGACGATTGAAACCTCACCGTGTAATGGGGAAACAGTCTCGACAGCTCAAACCATTAGTATTCAAGTACTACCTGTTGTCGATGACATTACGGTTGCAGCCGATTCGACAACAATCCAAGAAGATATTGCTACGGATCTTAATCTTGAGCTCGTTCTTGGTGATAGTGTTGAAGATGGCCAGTTAATTACAGGTGAAGGTAACAGCGCTACCGGTAAAGAAACCGTTAACACTCTGACAGTAACGGTATCAAATGGCGGCATGCTATCGGAGAGTCCTGCCGATACTGGCTTGTTGGTTGATAACGGCAATGGTACTTGGACGGTAACCGATCCTAGCCGCTTGAATGATGTGCTGGTGACACCACCTGAACATTACAGCGGCGAAATCACCTTAACGGTAACCGCCAATATTACCGATGAAGTGGATTGCGTAACCGAAACGGATACGCAAGATAAAACGACTGTAGTGACGGTCACCGTTGAACCTGTTGCTGATGCGGCGAACTTGGTGACGGAGGATGTTATCGGCGACGAAGACAACTACATTTCACTGTCATCACTCAGCGCGGAGCTGATTGACCAAGATGGCTCTGAAAATATGTCGTTGGCATTGAAAGGTGTGCCTGAAGGTGCGGTTGTTGCGATAAAAGTGGGCGATAGCTACGAACTGGTTCCAAACAACGGCGCCGATGGCGGTACCTTTAATAGAAGCCCTACTTACGAGTGGCAGCTCGATCCAAGTCAGTTAGCTAATCTAGTCATTCTGCCACCAAGAGACTTTAGTGGTGATATGAATCTTGTTCTTGAGGCGATTACTCAAGAAATCGGTACCACAGAAATTCGTTATACCGAATCTGAATTCACGGTTGGTGTGAACCCTATTGGTGACAAGGTTGAGTTCTTCGACCTACCTGAACAACTGACGGGCAGTGAAGACGAAGGCATTGTTATTCCGCTTGATGCGAATAGCTTTGAGACTAATAGTGATGAGTTCTTATCAATTACCGTGACGGTGAATTCGACTTCGGATCCATCAGGTTTAGTTGGGCTAGATCGAATTCGAATTGGCTCTGAAACCAGTTCTTTCACCAGTGTTGGTGGCATCATACAGGCGACGATCATCGTAAAATCAAGCTCTGTCGATGAACTCGAATTCTTTGCGGGCGATGCGTTTGGTAATCTCGATATTACGATTACAGGCCGAACGGTTGATCAAAATACCGTACTCGGAGAGTTAGTGGTCGATACGGGTGACCCGAGCTCGCAAGACATGGCGCTTATTATCACACCAGAGCCTGATGCACCGTTATTGAGCGTTGAATACTCTTCGATCGTGGCAGAAGCAAGTGGCACGATTCCTCTTGGTTTAGACCTTTCTCTTGTAAACCCTGCTGATTCAGAAGTGGGCTTCATTACAATTTATGATATCCCTGCAGGTTTGACCTTCTCTCATGGCTCTATGGTTGATGGTCAATATGTGGTGGATTTAGCAGATGTACCTAATTTAGCAATTACGGGCGGTTATGATGGTATTGACCCATTTGAACTCACCATTGAACCTTCTGCTGAGATAGGTAACAACCAAGCGGTAGGGTTGCCTCAAACGGTATCGGTTGAATTTGTTGCTGACGGCGACTCTACCATTACCGCAACAGACGACAACGACTTACTCATCGGTGGTACAGGCTCAGATAATTTTGTGTTTGAACCATCAGGTTTGGGCAGCGCTGAGACACCAAGCTACGATGTGGTTCAAGATTTTGATGCGTCTCCAGACACGGATGTAATTGACCTATCGGGTATTTTGGGAAGCCTAGGGCTTAATACAGGGCTAGGAGCAACACAATATTTAGATTTAGAAGAGTCTGGTGAAGGTGTGACCATCTCTATTAAACCTAATGGCGACGAAGATGTTCAACAAAATATTTTGTTAGCCGATGTGACTTACGACGATCTTTATCAGGGCGATAGTGGCAGTGCACTAGAAGCGCAAATCTTACAAAAAATGATAGAAGACAATAATTTAACGCTGTAAGTTAGATGTACAGTCTATAAAAGGAAGTTTAGATTGGTAGAACAAAAAGACAGCTGGCTAGGTTGTGTTGAGTGGCTATGTGAGCATTTTAATGTTCGCAGCCACCCTTCTAAAATAGTGTCTGGCCTACCTTTAGATGAAGGCAGGCTTAATGAATCCCTTTTCCCAAGAGCGATTGAGAAATCGGGATTAACTCTGAACCACGTTAAAAAAGAATTACTGACTCAATGTCAGTTCCCTGTTGTTGCTGTTGATTCTGCGACAGGGAGTCCCGTTGTCGTCACTCAAGGCTCCGGTGGCGACTTTCAAGTATTGGATTGTGAAACCAATTCCAGCCAACAAACCCTCTTAAAAGACTTGGTTGCTCGAGTGGAATCGTATGTGTGGCAAGTGGGTGCTCAAGCGCTTGATGATTCTCGTGTTCAATCTCATGAACGCAGTGAGAACAAATCCAATACCCGTTGGTTATGGCGTGTCGTCAAAGAAGTGAAACCTTGGTATCGAGACCTGTTTATCGCTTCATTCTTGATCAACTTGCTCGCGCTAGTCGTGCCTCTTTTTACCATGAATGTATACGACCGCGTAGTGCCAAATCAAGCGTTTAACACGCTTTGGGTTCTGGCGGCAGGCGTTGGTATTGTCGTTATTTTTGATTGGATATTGAGAAGCTCGCGAAGCTCTGTGACTGACATGGCTGGGCGCTATATTGATAACAAGTTGTCTTCTCAACTGTTCTCTAAAGTCCTTGGTATGAAGTTAGAAAACCGACCGCAATCGGTAGGCGCATTTGCTAGACAGCTTCAAGATTTTGATAGCGTTAAAGATTTCTTCACCTCCATCTCTTTGGTCACGTTAATCGATCTGCCATTCACTTTGCTCTTCCTGTTTCTTATCGGTTGGCTCGGTGGCGCGATGATGTTCATTCCTGTCGCCATTATGTTGGTATTGATTGTGTTGAGCGTAGCGATGAAAGGTAAAGTCGAAAAAACATTCGATGAAACCGCACGTTTATCAACACAAAGACAAGCACAGCTGTTTGATTGTTTAACAACCCTTCCGGATATTAAGCAAAACAACGCTGAAGGTATTACTCAAAAGCGTTGGGAGCAGACAATTTCATCATTATCTCAATGGCAAACTCAATCTCGTCATTACTCCAATATCGTGACGCACTCTATTCAGTCGAGCCAGCAGATCGTCACCATCACTCTGATCATCTTCGGTGTTTATCAGATCTCTGAAGGCCTATTGAGCATGGGTGGCTTGATCGCTGTGGTGATGTTGAGTGGACGCGCTGCAAGTTCGGTGAACCAACTTTCTCTTTTAATGCTGAGATTCCAACAAACACGATCGGCCGTCGAAGGCCTGAATCAAATCATGGAGTTACCTCAAGAAGAGTCTAAACACCAAGTGATCGATAAAGGTGACTTTGATGGTGGGGTTAGGTTGGATGAAGTTACGTTTACCTACCCAGAAACACAAAGCCCAGTGTTAAAAGAACTCTCTTTTGAGATAAAACCGGGCGAACGTGTCGGCCTTGTTGGTGCGGCAGGTGCAGGAAAAACCACGCTGTTATCAATCGTTGCTCGTCAGTACTTACCAACAACAGGACAAGCTTTCTATCAAGAGATTGACGGGCAATTATGGCCGACTAGTGTTTTGCGTAGCAGCATGGGGTGGGTTGGGCAAACTACCAATCTTATCTTTGGCAGTATCTACGACAACGTCACTTTGGGTGCAACTAACGTCGATGAAGAAAAGCTAAGACAAGCGCTGCAACAATCAGGTTTGAATGGCTATATGGGGCGCTTAAGTAACGGCTTAGAAACGCCAGTCGGTGAAGGTGGTAGATTGCTTTCAGGAGGCCAACGTCAAGCTGTGGCTATCGCAAGGGCGCTTTATCGCTGTCCAAAATTACTGATCATGGATGAACCTACCAGCGCGCTAGATAATCAAGCTGAGATACAGTTCTTCAATGCGTTGCAAAGTATGCCAAGAGAAACCTCGATGCTGATCAGCTCACACAAATCTTCCTTCTTGATGATGTGTGATCGTGTGGTTGTATTAGATAAAGGTCAGATCGTGGCTGAGGGTGAGCCAAAAGACATTCTCTCTCTACAAAAGAAAAGTGCGCCCAAAGGAACCAGTCGCTTCAAAACGGTTTCGGTGGTGAAGGGAGGTCGTCATGAGTAATGATATTCAATGGACCAACAATCATTTGGCCTTTCGTTCTCGTAAGCTGATCTGGCTCAGTGCGGTATTGATTGTGTCTATCATCGGTTGGGCTATGTGGGCAACATTAGAGGAAGTCGTGATCGGTGAAGGAAAAGTTGTGCCGAGTCTCTCGGTACAAACGATTCAAAGTCTAGAGGGCGGGCTGGTCCAAGAAATATTAGTGCAACAAGGTCAACCTGTCGTGAAAGGGCAACCTCTGGCTAAGCTAGAAGAGACACGTTTTAAAGCGGCTTTTTTAGAGTCAGCCCAGCAAGCTGACACCTTACTTGCTCAGCAATTAAGATTAAAGGCCGAGCTGTCGACGGTCGTTTTAAATAATGATGCAAAAGAGTGGTATGAGCGAGTGGTCTTGGTGCCACAAGATATTGCTGTCGATGTATCAAGCCATCCCGCCTTAATGAACGCGAAAGCTAACTACCGAGAGCGTTTAGGGCAGTTGAAATCGGAATTGGAAGAGGCGGCACTCCGTATTGAGCAACAAGACCAAGCACGTGTCGATACGCTCAATAATATTCAGACTCTCGAAAGCAGCCTCGAGATTGTGATTCGTGAGCGCAACATGCTGAAAGACGTGGTGGCGAGTGGTGCGGTTGCAGAAGTTGAATTGCTAAAACTGAATCGCGATGTGGTCAAGCTGAAAGGTGATATTGCTAGCTCAAAAGTGGCGGCTCAAAAACAGATAGCCGCTTACTCAGAGTCGATAGCCGATCATAGAAGCTTAGCATTGGATTTTCGTACTAAGGTACAAGGCCAATTGAACGAAGTGGCCAGCAAAATAGCTCAATTGAATGAAAGCCAACAGGCGATCGCCGACCAACTTAAACGAACGCAAATTTTAGCGCCTGTTGATGGCACGGTAAAAGAGATCTTTGTTCGGACTATCGGTGGTGTCGTCCGTCCGGGGGAGCCTATTATTGAGATTATTCCGTCAAACAGCGAGCTGATTGTTGAAGCTAAAATCTCTCCTCAAGACATTGCATTTGTTCATAAGGGATTGGATGCCACAGTGAAATTCACAGCCTATGACTTTGTTATTTATGGCGGTCTGAAAGGTAAAGTGACTTATGTCAGTGCCGATGCCTTACAAACCGAAGACGGCAATGCTTATTATCGAGCCCATGTTCAGTTAGACGAAAGCCAACAGCACAACTCTGCGTTGAGTATTATTCCAGGGATGCAAGTTGCCGTTGATATATTGACTGGCGAAAAAACAGTGTTGAATTACTGGTTAAAACCTATTTTACGAGCTAAGGAAAACTCACTTCGCGAACGATGAAGTGAGTTAGAGCATAAATATAAAAGGAAGTGTAATGCATTCAAAATTCTTACTCTCTTCTTGCTTGCTAATGAGTGGGCTGTCTCAAGCCGCTTCATTAGAAGAGTCAGTGGCGTTTGCTATCGACTATAGTCCAGAGATATTGGCGCAGTATTCCCGATATCAATCGGTGATAAGAGACGGAGACGCTGCGGGTGGTTTATATATGCCACAAGTCAACCTTTATGCGGCGGCGGGTTACGAAGAGACGCGTTATAACAGCGGCAGCAAACTTGATACCGATGACCGTGGCCTAACGCGAACGGAAATTGGCGTTAAAGTATCTCAGTTACTGTTCGATGGCTTTAAAACCACATCGAATGTTGATCGACTAACGTACGAAGCAGAAGCAGAGCGTTTAACTCTGATTTCACGAGCTGAAAATGTATCGTTAGACGTAGTCAGAAACTACTTAGATATCCTGAAAGCCGAAACGCTTTTGGATCTTTCTAAACGTAACGTAAAAGAGCACCAAGAAATCTATCAAGACATTCAAGATAAAAAGAGCAAAGGGTTGAGTAGTAACTCGGATCTGGCTCAGATCTCGGCGCGTGTCGCGACCGCGCAATCTTCACTAATTGCCGCTCAGAATAATCTGTTTGATTTACAAACTCAGTATCTACGCCTAGTCGGCAAGCCTGCGGTCAATATGGTTTCCCCACGTTTTGATTACGCGTTGTTACCGAGTTCTGCGCAGGTAGCCCTTGAACAGGCGATAGAGAATCACCCTGAAATCAAAGCCGCTTTGCTTGATATCGACGCAGCTCGTAAAGAGATGCGCCGCGAGAAAGGGGATTACTATCCAGAGGTGAAACTTGAGCTTCATGCTAATAAAAACGACAACGTGTCTAACCCGCCAGGCGGTGTCGATGAAGATGCTCGACTAATGCTAACGATGGATTATGACCTGTTTAATGGCTTCTCTACTGATTCTAGAGTTGAATCATCGGCTTGGCGAGTTGAAGAGGCTAGGGCGATACGGTTAAGAACGGAGCGTGAGGTTAAAGAGGGTACTCAGCTAGCTTGGAACGCATATAAGATGCTTGAACAGCAAAAATCCCTACTTCAACAGAATGTGGATGCAGCTAAAATTGCAGAGCTTGGTTATATCCAACAATTTAATGTTGGCAGACGAAGCTTGCTTGATGTGCTTGATGCAAAAGTGGAAGTGTTCTTAGCTCGAAGAAACTTTATCAGCACTGAATACGATCAAACGTTAGCGGCATATCGAGTACTGAATGCGATGGGCATGTTGACTTACGCATTAAGAATTGAACATCCAGATGAGTGGCAAGGGGAGAATAAGTAATGAGATATTTTAAACTAGCGCTACTTAGTTCTATCTTGTTAATGGGATGTGCGGAAACGCCTGATACCACAATGACTCGACATCAAATTGATGACTTAGCGGATAATGATCGCGATGGTGTGATAAACCAGCGAGACCTTTGTGCTGATACGCCAGAAGGCGTACTTGTTGATATTAAAGGATGTGCCGATTGGAAGATTATCGAAGATGTTGAGGTCTTAAGCGTGGCATTTGATTTCGATAAATATGACCTTAAACCAGAGCACACAGCCGTTCTCAACGAATTAGTGCGTTTACTGGGTGAGCAGCCAGACGCCTCCGTTACCTTAGTGGGGGACACAAGTTCAGAAGGTACCAACGTTTATAACAAAGCATTGGCCAAGAAAAGGACTGGCGTGATTCGAGACGCTCTGATTGACAGAGGCATCGATGGTGAGCGAATTTTCGAACAAGAATTTACTCAGATAACCAGCTTAACTCAGCACCTTCACAAGCGTAAGCGCAGAACGATAGCGGTGTTAAAAACAGAGAGCATGGAAGTTAACCCATCTTGGAATATATTCACCTCAGAGATGCAACTCGACAGTAATAGCGATGTTGAATCTAAGACATCGATTGATCCAGTAGGGGGCCTGTAATGAAACGTCTATCTAATAAATCGGGCGTATTGCTTGCTGCTGTGCCTGTGCTTCTTTCGGTATCGGTATCGGTATCGGCTAATGATGTCCGTGATATTGGTTTGGTGGCGATTGAACCAAATATGCAGGGGCTCGTTGAAGATTTGCTTAAAAGCCAAGAAATCGATCTAGAGCTTTTACTGAGTGACAGTGTTCCAGAGCAGATGATCATGCAGCGCTCCCGTGTCGGTATCACTTCTAAAAAGTGGACTGACAAAGAGATGGCTAGATTTGACATGCGTTATGGTTATAGGCCAACAGAACTGATGTTTACCGCTGATGTGATTGCGATTCTAGCGAATGAGAATAACCCAGCGACGTCAATCACTGTCGCAGAATTAATAGATGTGTTTGGTTGTTCTAATGAGCTTAAACATCCTAAATGGAAACCAAGCAGTGATATTCGCGATGGTGAAAGCTTAGATACCCACATGTTGCCTTTTGCTATCGACCACAATCTGCAAGGCCATACTACGTTTTCGAGTTGGGTCGAGTGTAGCACTGACGGGGAATATGCGAATACTCAATTTTTAGCGGATCTGCCTGAGCTTGTTAATAAGATTGAAGGCGAAGAAGCGGCAATTGGTTATACCGTTTACTCGGACCAAATCTCGGATGTGAAATGGTTGAGCGTGGTCGATAACCTAGGCGTGAACTATGACTTAAATAAGGAAACGATCCTCTCTGGTCGCTACCCGTTAGCAACGGTTTATTATATGTACCTGAACATTCCAGCGCATCACAAAGGACTTACCGAGCAAGAGAAGTTCTTTGTTGGGCTGACTTTGTCGGAAGAGCATCAAGGCGTGTTGAACCAATATGGTTTCATCAGTTTGCCGCCTGAAGCCATTCAACGTAATAAAGTAAGACTATCGCTTGAAGAGCCAGCGATCGAAGGTGGCTATAAATAATTGGTATGACGCTCTGTATGTGAGTCGACGGAATGGTATTGTTAGTTCCGTAATGGTTCTCAACGTGACGGATTACGTTATTCAGCGATAGAATTTATTTAGCGGGCATGTATGCCCGTTTTTTTCGCCTAAAATTTGTGGTTCAGGCGTTTGTTTGCTGATCGGTCGCGTATAATGGACGATTCTTACCGCGCAAAATAAGCACAATTAATGAGAATTTTTCCTGCCTCAACCCTACCTTTGTTTCTGGTTTTGAATGCAATTGCATTCTCCGCACAAGCGACCGAGGCTTGGTGGCTGCGAACTGTGTTCAACAGTAGCTCAGTTCAACCGAGTTCCCAACACTATATTAATGATATCGACCTTATGGATTGCGGCGAGATCGAAGGCACTATGTTGTGCAGTGACCAAACTAAATATTACGATCTGGATGTTTACGTTGAACTGGAGTTGGGTGAATCGAGTATCGAAGTGGTACGCTTAAGCCTACCGTATTCAACATTAAGTTATACGAAGCTTCAGGCTTACCTTCGTCAAGATGGCTTTGCTCTGAGTTCAATTCGTATAGGGGAAGATGAGTTCGATGTCGTCGCTCAACTCGAACAAGCGGAACGTGAAGGCGTAGGTTTTGGTGAGGTAGATAAGCAGCTCGTTGAATTTATTAATGCGCCACACCATTCATTCGAGCAAATGAGCCTATGGAATGTTCCTCGTTCTTCCTCATCATCTTCTTCTCGTACCTCAGAGCCTTGGGTTCAGTTACATACTGATGGTGGCGACCTAACCGTTGAACTAAATCGTTTTTAATGGCTCAAATTTATAGATGCTCTCGTATTTCATTAGAGCAACAAGCCTTTTGGGTTAACGGTTCATGGGCAGACAGCAAGCTATTCTTCATTTCTGTGTTCGTTTTTCATGTGGCTCTCACATTTTTAGTAAGCGTTTAGTTTTGCCAATTGTTATACGTTGAGCCTTCAGTAAAACGAGCTTAGGATACGCTCAGTATTGATAAAGGAGACAACCCATGGTTGCAAAAGTAACGACAGCGCCGCAAGGCTTAGAACTCTCTGAGCTGGTGCAAGGATACTGGCGTACAGCAGAGTGGGGCATGACCCCGCAACAACGCCTGACTTTCCTTAAGCAGCATATTGATCTTGGTATCACAACGGTTGATCACGCCGATATTTACGGTAACTACCAATGTGAAAAGTTATTTGGTGAGGCATTAGCGCTTGAGCCAAGCCTTCGTGGTGAGATCCAAATCGTCACCAAGTGCGATATCAACTTGTGTGGTGACCATACTCCTGATCGTAAGATCAATCACTATGACACCAGCGCACACCATATTTACCAATCCGTAAATAATTCTCTAGAACGTTTGGGTGTAAGCGAACTTGATGTATTACTGATTCATCGCCCTGATGTACTTATGGATGCGGATGAGGTTGCAGAAGCTTTTGCAGAATTGCATAAGGTCGGCAAAGTTAAACACTTCGGTGTATCAAACTTTTCACCGCGCCAGTTTGAACTGTTGCAATCTCGACTAGGTAAGCCACTCATTACCAACCAAGTCGAAATTAACCCACTGAACTTCGAAGTTGCCCATGATGGCACCTTAGATCAACTGCAGATGAATCGTATACGCCCAATGGCGTGGTCTTGTTTAGGTGGTGGTAGCATTTTCAATGGCGATTCAGAACAAGCGATTCGCGTACGTGATGAACTAGAAGCGATTCGCCAAGAAGTGGGTGCAGACAGCATTGACCAAGTGATTTACGCTTGGGTTCGCCGTTTACCGTCTAATCCAATTGCGATTATCGGTTCAGGTAAGATTGAACGTGTGAAGACAGCCGTTGATGCATTGAAAATTGAACTGACTCGCGAACAATGGTATCGCGTTTGGGTTGCATCTAAAGGTCACGGTGTGCCATAGGAAGTAATTCGAAAATGACGATAAGCCAGCTAACAAAGCTGGCTTTTTTGTGTCTGCCTAACATGTTTCTTCAAAACTGTGATTAAGGTGGAATAATTTTCAAAAACACTCATAATGCACTCTGTTTTTCACCAGTTGGATATTTCCATTGAGCACTTCAAAATTCTCTTCAATCGCCCTTAAACCAGAGCTTCTAAATACGTTAGATTCGCTTGGTTATACTGAAATGACGCCGATCCAAGCGTTAAGTCTTCCTACTATCCTAACTGGCAAGGACGTTATCGGTCAGGGTAAAACGGGTTCAGGTAAAACAGCCGCTTTTGGTTTAGGCGTGCTGCAGAACCTACGCGTTAAGCGTTTCCGTGTTCAGTCTTTAGTGTTATGTCCGACTCGTGAGCTTGCAGACCAAGTTGCAAAAGAGATCCGTACTCTTGCTCGTGGTATTCACAATATTAAAGTGCTGACATTATGTGGCGGTATGCCAATGGGCCCACAGATTGGTTCACTAGAGCATGGCGCACACATTCTTGTGGGCACGCCTGGCCGTATCCTTGATCATCTAGAAAAAGATCGTATTGACCTATCTGAGTTGAACACGCTTGTGTTGGATGAAGCCGACCGCATGCTAGAAATGGGTTTCCAAGACGCTTTGGATGCAGTGATTGAAGCGGCTCCAAAAGAGCGTCAAACTCTGCTCTTCAGTGCAACTTTCCCTAAACAGATCAAATCTGTTGCAGACCGTATTATGCGTGATCCAGAAATGGTGAAGGTTGAATCAACGCATGATCACTCAAGCATTCAGCAACACTTCTACAAAGTGGAAGGGACTGAAGCTCGTGATGACGCGTTAGAGTTACTTCTTCTTCATCATCAACCAGAATCAGCGGTTGTGTTCTGTAACACTAAGAAAGAAGTACAGAACGTAAACGATGAGCTAAGCCATCGTGGTTTCAGCGTTATCGAGCTTCATGGCGACATGGAGCAGCGTGAACGTGACCAAGCTTTGGTTCAGTTCTCAAACAAAACGATCTCTATTCTAGTCGCGACAGACGTTGCGGCTCGTGGCCTTGATGTCGATAACCTAGATGCTGTATTCAACTTTGAGCTATCTCGCGACCCTGAAGTTCACGTACACCGTATTGGTCGTACTGGCCGTGCAGGAAGCAAAGGCGTAGCTATCAGTTTCTTTAGCGAAAAAGAGATGTACCGTGTTGCTCAAATTGATGAGTACATGGACATGCCGATAGAACCATCTGAGTTACCAGCAAAACCAATTGCTAAGCCTTACTACTCAAACATGGTAACCATCCAGATTGATGGCGGTAAGAAAGCCAAGCTTCGTGCGGGTGATATTCTTGGCGCATTGACTGGTCAAGGTGGTATTGATGGAAAATCAGTAGGTAAGATCAACTTGTTTGCAATGCGTGCCTACGTAGCGGTAGAAAGATCGGTGTCTAAGAAAGCGCTAGGTAAAATAGAATCAGGGAAAATGAAGGGGCGTCAATTCCGTGCCCGAATCCTGAAGTAATTCGAGACTAAAGCCCTTTACTGCAAAGTGTAATATTAACGACAATGCAGTAAAGGGGGTTCCACAGTTGATCTATTCATCAGGTCTGATGGAATAAAGATCGTTGATATGTTTTCCTTCGCTAAGATACCAAGTCATCGCTTCCTGTCGATTATTAGCGAATATCGTAATTGTGGTTATTTTTCCAGCGTCAAAATAGCAAAGCTCATATTCTAATTCGCTTGTATGATGAGGAATAGCGGCCATAGCTTGCCTCCCAAATACTAACCATTATGATTTATGCAAAATACATACCGTTAATATGTATTGCATTGTTCTCAATGAACAATAAAAAGTCGAATAATATCACTGCTAGTCGTAAGCTTTATTTTAATCATTTGCCTAAATAGACGGTTTAGCAAGGTGAAGTCTCAATTTATCTGAAAGTTTTTACGATAAGGTGCTTTTATAGCTAATGTTATAAGGTCAACAGTAATCTGATGAGACCATTTTGGTGTTCGTTGGCCAGTAACATATGATGAGAGGGTGTAATGAGGAAATGCCGTTGGTTAGTCGTATTTGTGTGCTTTCTATTTGCCGGGTGTGGGACGAAATTCGCCTATAACAATATCAGTTGGTTTGCGGTTAGCTATATCGAAGATTTTGTTTCACTATCTAATAGTCAAGAATCAGAGCTCGAAGAGCGCCTCGATTTATTACAGCAATGGCATAAAGAAACTCAACTTCCGTTGTATATTTCGCAATTAGAAGTGATTCAAAGTATTGCTCGCTCCGATATTAATTCTGCGTTTATCGTTGACCAGAGTGAGCAAATTAAACATCATATTCGTTCTATCGTTAATAAATTGGCTCCCGATGTTTACGGGTTAAGTATGCAGTTTACTCCTAAGCAAGATAACGAATTCTTAAAGAACTTCAGAGAAAAGCAGCAAGACTATTACGAAGAAAGGTTATCATTGGATGATGAAGATTCGAGGGAACGATATCGGAGTCGAATAGAAGAGAGACTAGAGCGATGGCTAGGATCGGTATCGAAAGAGCAACAACAGATTATTTCAACTTGGTCTCAAGAGTGGATTAATACCAATGATACCTGGCGCCAATATCAAAATAACACTTATCAAGACCTATCGACACTGATGCAAAAGAAGACCGATCTGCATATTACGCAGCCAATTATTATGAACCTGCTTTTGAACAACGAAGCTTATTATCCAGACGAATTGGAATCTAAGCTTAATAAGAATATGCAGACATCAGCTAGGTTCTTAGTCGAGATCGCCACAGTGAGCAGTGATAAGCAATGGTCTTATTTCATGAATGAACTAGAAAGTCTCAAATCAACGTTGGTGACACTGCAGGAGTAGGGCACGGGTAAGCTTCGTTAGTGACTAAAAAGGCTGATCGTGTTAAACCCATCAGCCTTTCAATCATTATCGTATAGTAAGGGTTTTAACCTCGATTGCTCACCAACAGTTTTGGGATAGAGCCTTTCGCTGTCTTCGATATTTTCTGCATCAATTGAAAGCTTGGCTGTTGAATGCCGTGGTCGCTTTGCAACTCATCAATCATTAATAACCATAAGCGTGCTGTCATCTCTGAATCGGCTAACGCTCTGTGGAAAGTACCGTCGTTGTCGATATTCTTAAAACGGACAAGGTCGCCTAGCTTATGGGTCGGTGCATCTTGGATCAGGCGGCGAGCAATCAACATTGAGCAAGCGAACTTACCTGTATAGCCTCGGCCAATAAAATCTAACTCTGCATCAAGAAAGCGCTTATCAAATGAGGCATTGTGAGCGACAAGTTGGCTGCCTTGGATAAAGTCTGCAAACTCATCCATCACTTCGCTGCAACTGGCCGCCGTGCTTAACATACGGTTACTGATTCCGGTATAGCTTTCAATGAACCCACTAACGCGAAACCCTGGGTTCATGAGTTGCTGAAAGGTGTCGACGACTTCGCCGTTAACTAATTTAACCGCACCGATTTCAATCGCTCGGTCACCCATGTTGGGAGATAAGCCTGTTGTTTCGAAATCGAGAACGATAACGGAGTCTGCGGACTTTGGAGCCATCGTGTTTCCTAATACTATTTATTTAGTTGTATCGCTTTATATAGGGCGCTAGTGCTGCTACGGGGCAATCTATTGCGTGGTGTTGTTCTATTGCGTGTTACTGCTGATAGTGAGTTCAGTGTAGCCCGTCGAATCATCATGCTCTCTGTTGAAGGTCAAAGTATCGTAGCAGTGAATAATCAATTCAGCCGTGGTTGCGATAATCGTCCCCTCCAGTAGATGCCCGCCAATCACATCGCCATTCTCATCAGCAACAGATATATGAACGTGCTGGTGGTTAGGCGTTAGCGTTGCCATTACAGATACGATTTCGAACGGAGCTTTGATTAGCTTAGTGTTGTTCGCATTAGCCAGACGAATATTGAGCTGAGAAACACACCCGACACAAGACGCAATAGAGCCTGCCGAGATATTGTGCGCGGTCACTAGCTTTTGGATCTCAAGCTTTAGGTCTTGCCCGCGGGTTAATCTTGTGGCGATAGGAGTGATCATCTTGTTACCTCAACTTTATATGTATTTCAAAGAACAAAACGAAGCCACATAGGGCTTCGTTTTATTTTCAGTTTGGCTAACGCGACTTTTGCATTTTTTGTAACTGAAATTACTTAGTCTTGTTGCTGTTCTCTTTTCTTCTTAGGTACGAAGTTCAACACTGAAATCGGCACTTCTTTGCGTGGTTCGAAACCTTCCACTACACGACGCTCAATCAGGTGACCAAGACGCTTTTCAATAATGCACAGGTTTTTGAAGTTGTCTTTCGATAGGAAAGAGATCGCTTCGCCAGACGCATCAGCACGGCCAGTACGACCAATACGGTGAACATAGTCGTCTGCTGGGAAAGGCAAGTCGTAGTTCACTACGCGGCTTAGGTTATCGATATCGATACCACGAGCAGCAACGCCAGTCGCTACCAAGTATTTTAGGCGACCTTTCTTGAAGTCAGCCAAGATCTTTTCACGGATCGCTTGGCTGCGTCCACTGTGGAAAGCTTCAGCCTGAATGCCACGTTTCTCTAGTTGAGCCACCAACTTAGCCGCACCGTGCTTGGTCTCGATAAAGATAAGCGCTTGATCCCAATTACCTTCGGTAATCATGTGGCTCAACAGTGCTGATTTACGGTCTTTATCTACCGTTACCAACCATTGCTCAATGTTCGCTTTAGACGCGTCCGTTTTCGCAATTGAAATCTCTTCCGCTTCACTGATAGCACTTTTCGCTAGCGCACGAACTGGCGTTGAAAGCGTTGCTGAGAACAGTAGATTTTGAATGTCTTGTGGCAAACGCGCGATGATCTTGTTGATGTCTTCGATGAAACCCATGTCTAGCATGCGGTCGGCCTCATCAAGAACCAGAACTTCAACTTCATCAAAGTGAACGGCACGTTGTCCGTACATATCGATCAAACGGCCTGGCGTTGCAACCAGAATATCGACGCCTTCAATCAGACGATCTTTCTGGTGCTGGTAAGATACGCCACCGTACATCGCTAATGATGTTAGGTTTAGGAACTTCGCGTACTTAGTGATGTTCTGTTCAACCTGAATCGCAAGCTCACGAGTTGGTGTCAGAATTACCGCACGAATACGTTTTTTACGTTGTGTTTCACCTTTGCTTAGCATTTCTAAGATAGGGAGAACAAAGCTCGCAGTTTTACCTGTACCTGTTTGTGCAGCCGCAATAAGGTTCTTACCAGAAAGAACAATCGGAATTGCTTTTTCTTGAATCGAGGTTGGCTTTTCATAGCCTTGTTTTGCAACGGCTTTAACAATAGGTGAGCTTAATCCAAGCTTGGAAAATGGCATAAGTTTCTCGGTATGATTTGGCTAAATAGCGATGGAAAGGTTCAACAATCTTATACAAGGATAAGATTAATGGCGGCATTCTACCATGTTGCTCGTGTACCGCTAGTCACATGCACATAAAAAATCCAGTGCGTTTAGGGCACTGGATTTTTTGGTTTTGGCTAACAGTTAAGCAATATCAACCTTCTCAGCTTGGTTCTGTTCAACCATAGACAGTGCTAGAGCTTCCGCAGCCTTAATGCCGTCGATACCAGCAGATAGGATACCACCAGCGTAGCCTGCGCCTTCACCTGCAGGGAAGAAGCCCTTAAGGTTGATGCTTTGGTAGTCTTTGCCGCGTTTGATACAAACAGGAGAAGAGGTACGAGTCTCAACACCTGTTAGTAGGCCGTCTGGCGTAGAGAAGCCTTTGATCTTCTTCTCGAACGCTGGGATGGCTTCACGAATCGCTTCGATAGCAAAATCAGGCAGCGCTTTTGAAATGTCTGTTAGGTGGATACCCGGTGTGAAAGACGGCTGTACTTCACCGATTGCACTTGGATCGCGACCTTTCAGGAAGTCACCGATTTTCTGTGCTGGTGCATCGTAGTTTTCGCCACCAAGAACATAAGCACCGCTTTCTAGTTCACGCTGTAAACGGATACCAGCCAGTGCGTCACCTGGGTAATCGCGTTCTGGGTCGATACCAACAACGATCGCGCTGTTTGCGTTACGCTCTGCGCGAGAGTATTGGCTCATGCCGTTTGTTACTACGCGGCCTTCTTCAGACGTCGCAGCTACCACAGTACCACCAGGGCACATACAGAAGCTGTATACAGTGCGGCCATTCTTACAGTGGTGAACCAGTTTGTAGTCCGCCGCACCTAGAATTGGGTTGCCAGCGTTCTTGCCGAAACGAGCTTCATCAATCATTGATTGCTTGTGTTCGATACGGAAACCCACAGAGAAAGGCTTCGCTTCCATGTAAACGCCACGGTCGTGTAGCATTTCGAACGTGTCACGAGCACTGTGGCCAACAGCCAGTACAACGTGGCGAGACTTAATCTCTTCACCATTAGAAAGTGTTAGACCAGTGATTTGACCGTCTTCCATGTGAACGTCGTCTACGCGAGTGCTGAAGCGGATTTCGCCACCTAGTTCAATGATAGAAGCGCGCATCTTTTCGATCATGGTAACCAGTTTAAAGGTACCGATGTGCGGCTTGCTTACGTATAGAATTTCTTCTGGTGCGCCAGCGGCAACAAACTCTTCGATTACCTTACGGCCGTAGTGTTTTGGATCTTTCACTTGGCTGTAGAGTTTACCGTCAGAGAATGTACCTGCGCCACCTTCACCAAACTGCACGTTTGATTCTGTGTTCAGAGCGCGCTTACGCCAGAAACCAAAGGTATCTTTAGTACGTTCACGAACTTCTTTACCACGTTCAACGATAATTGGGTTGAAGCCCATTTGAGCAAGCACTAGGCCTGCGAACAAACCACAAGGACCAAAGCCGATAACAACAGGGCGCTCAGTTTGGTTTTCAACGGCTTTAGCAACGAATTTGTATTCCATGTCTGGAGTGACTTTTACGTGCGGATCGCTGATGAATTGCTCTAACAGCTCAGCTTCGTTTTCAACGAGAACATCCAGCGTGTAGATAAGTAGGATCTTCGATTTCTTACGAGCATCGTAGCCACGTTTAAAGATATTAAAAGAAAGTACCTGATCAGAGTTAATACCAAGCTTCGCTTCAATTGCGTCTTGAATAGCAGACTCTTCGTGGTCTAGTGGAAGTTTAATTTCGGTTAAACGTATCATTTCGATGTCTCGTTTTTTATAGGTGTCTTAGCTAGACCACTTCTAAACACAGAGTTTGATGAAAACGCTGATGTTGAAAGAAGCGATAAGCTCACAATGGCGCGCATTTTACGAGAAATTGATTTATCTGTCATACTAATTTGGAAACATGGAGCAAATAGACACGATATTAGAGTCGTATGATGTTGAATTTTGCTTTGGGATGAGTATTATCCCCATTCTTCAATTTTGACTAACTTATAGAGCAGAGCATCATGGCATTTGTCGTAGGCGATAATTGTATTCAATGTAAATACACAGACTGTGTGGCCGTGTGCCCCGCAGATGCGTTCCATGAAGGCCCGAATTTCATGGTAATTAACCCAATCGAGTGTATTGATTGTGGTTTATGTGTACCTGAATGTGATGCTCAAGCGATCTTCCAAGAAGATGAGCTGCCAGAAGATCAAAAGATCTTTATCGAAATGAACGCAGAGCTCGCTGAGATTTGGCCTGTGCAAACGGAAGTAACCGCACCGATGGATGACGCTGAAAAGTGGAATGGTGTGTCTGATAAGTTGGCAATGTTAGAAAAGTAATTGTTGAAAATAACTCAAATAAAAAGGCGTACTGATTTAATCAATACGCCTTTTTTTATATCTGAACACTGTCGATTAGCTCGTTAGCCTAGAGGTCTAGCTATGTTGACGACGCATGTTGTCGAGAATAATACCTGTCGCCATTGCTACGTTCAAAGACTCTGCGCCACCGAATGCTGGAATCGTAATCTTATCGGTCACGTATTTAGCCGCATGTTCACGGATACCGTGAGACTCACTGCCCATCAGCAAAATGCCGTTGGCAGTGAAATCAGTCTTATGAATGCTTTCACCTTCTAAGAACGCACCGTAAACAGGCAGGCTCGCTTGCTCTAAGTATTCAGGTAAGTCTGTTTGGCTTACGTGTACTCGGCCAAAGCTACCCATGGTCGCACTGATCGTTTTAGGGTTGTATGGGTCTGCGCAATCGCTGCTTGCAACGATATGCTTGATGCCATACCAGTCTGCCACACGAATAATCGTACCTAGGTTACCTGGGTCAGAAACACCATCCAGCGCAATCATTAAGCCTGTCGCTTCTGGTAATTTAACCTTTGGAATCTCAACCACTGCAATCGCTGCGTTGTTACTTACCAAAGTGCTTGCCTTGGTTAGGTCGTCTAGCGAAGCTTCAACACAATCAAACTCAATCAATGACGCGTGATTTTCAGATAAGAAATCAGCCGTAGCAAAGACGTTCTTTACGACTAGGTCACTATTAAACAGCTCAAGAACGTTCTTTTCACCTTGAACTAGAAACAGGCAGTGGGCTTTACGTTGTTTCTTTTGGCCCAAAGCACGAAGGAGTTTTAATTGGTTTTTTGAAATCATGTTTTTATCCTAGATATAAGCCCGCGCATTATAGAGCAAAGGTTGGATAACCAAAAGCGTGATGACTCAATGCGATCCACATAAAAAGCAAAAGCAACCCACTTAAAAAAGAAAAGCGCACTAAATAGCGCGCTCTTGTCTGATGTAGTTGCTCAAGGTTAAGCTGAAGTGAGAAGGCTAGCCTGAACCGAGAAGATTAGCTGACCCGTATGATTAATATGGGGCAGGGTAACGCTTAAACACCGTGTTGATGTCGGTGAGAATCTCTTCTGATAGCGGCTTACTAAAAGCGGCTACGTTTTCTTTCAACTGTTCCATGGTGGTTGCGCCAATTATGGTCGAGGTTACACCATCGACTTGATTACACCACGCTAACGCTAGCTGGCTTGGCGTAAACCCATGTGCGTTCGCCACTTCAACATAACCTTTCACCGCTTCATTGGCAGATTCAGTGTCACGGAAAATGCCTTTACGCTGCATGTATGTCCAGCGACTACCTTTCGGTCTTGCGCCATCAATGTATTTACCGCTTAACATGCCAGCAGCCAAAGGTGACCACGGCAGGTAAGCGACGTCTTCATGCACACAGTTCTCAATCAAATATGGCCAATCTTTCGCGTGTAGCAGGCTGAACTCATTTTGAATAGAGATCATTCGTGGCAAATCATGTTTTTCACTTAGCTTAAGATACGTGTTAATGCCCCAAGTGGTGTCATCTGAAAGGCCAACATGGCGGATCTTACCCGCTTTAATACAGCTCGCTAATGCTTGTAGGATCTCCAACATCTCCGTTTCATGCTGTTTTCGGTCGATATCGCTGAATCGAATGTGATTTGGAATATGTTTGCCAAAGTGAGGTGTGGTGCGATTTGGCCAGTGAAGTTGGTAAAGATCAATGTAGTCGGTTTGTAAGCGTTTTAATGACGCATCCACCGCTTCGATCACGGCTTCACCTGTTATTGGGCCGCCATCTCGAACCCAAGGCAGCCCTGGGCCCGCAATTTTACTCGCGATGATTAATTCTTGGCGACGCTGTGGATTGCATGATAACCAGTTGCCGATAATCGTTTCTGTTTTACCGTAGGTATCCGGTGAAGGCGGCACCGCGTACATCTCTGCGGTATCAATAAAGTTAATACCTTGACTCAGTGCGTATTCGATCTGTTGGTTGGCTTGCTGTTGCGTATTTTGCAGACCCCAAGTCATGCTACCAAGGCAGATTCGGGAAACGGGAATTTGACTACTTCCTAGTTTTGAATATTCCATTGAATTCGGGATTCCTGTGGTTAAGTTCTCTGGTACTCGCATAAAATCATTTGAAAAGACGGCGAGTGAGGAATGAAAACGAATATGAATTATTAGCACAAAATTGCACGACAAGGTATGGCTGGGGGATGTTTAATGAGTCATTTTTCAGCGTGACAAATGAGATGGCAGTGTACTCGAGTAGTTATAGATAAAGTTCGGAAAGTAAAAGAGTGCGAATAGGCTGACGCCTGAATAAGGCTTATTGGAAATAGGAAAGAAAGGCCTAAAGACAAAAAGCTCTACATCATAGAGAAGTAGAGCTCTTTTTTAGGGGGTCTATAAATACGTTCTGAGTATTATCAAGTTATGAGGTCGCGTTGGTATCAAACCCACCTTGGGTTTGCGCGAGCCTCAGAGCTTCCTGCCTTTGAACTTCTTTCTCAGTCAATACAGGTTGAAGTGCTTCCTCAGAGGCTTGAGGAGAAAAAATAAAATACTTATTAATCGTCATAACTGTGTCTCCGTGTAACGTATGACAGATTCTGCATCAGGGATAAATTGTGATCATCATCCACTTTGTACTTTTGTTAGGCTGAGAGCGAAGGGCGTAGAATGCGTACAAAGCGATCGCTTATCATCCGTATGCAATATTGGAACTGACGAAACCCTCTTTTTACAGTATAGGCGGCTCATTTAACTTCGCTCAACAATGATTTAGAGCAATTACATAGATGGTCAGGGGCGTAAGATGAAAAACCTCGCTACTGACTCTGCGTAGGTAATTCCCTAACAATAAAATACTTACCTATACAAAATATTAAGTCAGTAAATCAATTACTTAATCCATGGTGAGATGAATTATGGAAAAGCTTGTAGAACGTTTTCTGAATTACGTTACTTTTGATACCAAATCCGATCCTTCTAATCAGCAATGCCCAAGTTCACCGGGTCAAATCACCTTTGCTGAAGCCTTAAAGTCAGAATTGATCGCATTAGAGTTAGTGGATGTTTCTTTAGATGAAAATGGCTATTTGATGGCGAAACTGCCGTCGAACGTTGATTACCCAGTACCTGCGATTGGTTTTGTCGCCCACATGGATACCGCTCCTGACGCATCAGGCGCGAACGTGAAACCGCAGGTGATTAAAGATTATCAAGGTGGAACGATTGAGCTAGGCACAAGTGGAGAATGCTTAAACCCAAGCCAATACCCAGACCTCGATGCTCTGCATGGTCATGACCTTATTACGACCGATGGCACGACTTTACTGGGTGCCGACAATAAAGCAGGTATTGCTGAAATAATCAGTGCGATTGCTTATCTCAAAGCGAACCCAGACATCAAACATGGCGATATTTGTATTGGATTCACGCCAGACGAAGAGATCGGCCGTGGTGCAAACCTGTTTGATGTTGATAAGTTTGGCGCTGAATGGGCATACACCATTGATGGTGGCCCTGTCGGTGAGTTGGAATTTGAGAACTTCAACGCGACCAGCGCCGATGTTATCTGTCATGGTGTCAACGTTCACCCAGGTACCGCAAAAGGTAAGATGGTCAACGCGATGAACATTGCAGCTCAATTCCAACTGATGATGCCGGCGCGAGAAACACCAGAATGTACCGAAGGTTATGAAGGTTTCTATCATTTGAAATCGGCTAAAATGGGCGTTGCGCGCTCTGAGTTGGGTTACATCATCCGTGATTTTGAACGTGATGGTGTAGAAGCGCGTAAGATATTCATGCAGCAGAGAGTGGATGAACTGAACGAGCGTCTTGAGAAAGGCCATGTCGAGTTAGTGCTAACAGACAGCTACTTTAATATGAAAGAGATGGTTGAGCCGCATCAACATATTATTGAGTTGGCAAAGCAAGCAATGATTGAGTGCGATGTTGATCCGATGATCAAGCCTATTCGAGGCGGTACAGACGGTGCTCGCTTATCGTTCATGGGATTACCATGTCCGAATATCTTTACTGGCGGCTATAACTTCCACGGTATTCATGAGTTCATTACCATTCAAGGTATGGAACAGGCGGTAAAAGTGATTGTGGAACTGTCTCAGCGTACTGCTCTGCATTACCAGAAATAGCAGCCTATAACGCGATATCTCTTTGTATTTTTGAGAGTATTCAATAATACTCTCTTTAAGCATAAGGGAGTACGCGATGAAAAAGTTAGTTTTACTTTGCACCCACCTAGCCGTGGGTGCTGTTGGTTTTGGGCTAGGTGTTTATGCATTGCCTATTTTGATTGAGCCTGATTCTCCATCTTCGAGTTCAGTTGAAGCGATCTCACAACAAGCTATTTATACGGGCGAATTTAGTAAAGATCGCCAAGACAGTGATTTCTTGCATTGGGGAGAGGGCATCGTCTCGGTGTCTGAAAATGCGATTGCGTTTGAAGGCGAGCTGGCTCCGGGGCCGGATTACAAGGTTTACCTCTCTCCTAAATTTATTGAAACCGAACAAGCCTTCAATGACAGCAAGAGCGAGCTATTGAGAGTTGGAGATGTAAAAACATTCGACCGATTTATGGTTGAGCTTCCCGAAGGTGTTGATCTTAATCGATTTAATACCGTTGTGATTTGGTGTGAAACTTTTGGCCAATTTATTACTTCTGCCCAGATAAAATGATAGCCTTATCTATAGCTGATATCAGCATGAAAGAGCGTTCTACAATTGGGTGCTTTTTCATAGCACAGTTTTTCGCTAATCGTTGTAAAGCTGTTAGTTGTTGTATAGCTAGCCGTTATAAAGCTAATTGTTGTAATGCTAAAAGGATAAGTAATGGAAAAGATGTGGCAAGCAATAGACTTTCTACTCACTCATAAGTTTATTTTTAGTGCGCTGATCATTTGCATTATTTTGATTATTCGCCGAATCACTTTGTCTCAAATTCGAGGTGATGTTGCTTTTCTTAGCGAAGACCAACGCAATTGGATGTCACGAACTAAGAACGGTACGGTTGCCGTGGTTGTGTTTACGATGTTTGTTTTGTGGAAATCTGAAATCAGCGAATTTGCACTGTCGGTAACCGCTATCGCCGTCGCGATCGTTGTAGCCTCGAAAGAGATTATCTTGTGCTTCACTGGCTCAATTCAACGGGCAAGCTCACGCTCATTTCGAATCGGTGATTGGATTGAGGTAGGGAAAATCAGTGGTGAGGTGATCGAGCATAATCTGATGGCGACTGTGATCCAGGAAATTGACCTTTATCACGGGCAGTATCACTTCACAGGTAAGACAGCAACACTACCCAACAGTATGTTTTTCACTTATCCCGTGAAGAATCTTAATTTCATGAAGCGGTACGTCTATCACAACTTCTCAGTGACGGTGAGGGATTTTGTCAACTTGTATCCGATGTTGCCAGATCTTATCGTTAAAATTGAAGAGCATTGTGAGGAGTTTATTGATGTTGCGCGCCGTTATAACGGTATGATTGAGAAACACGCAGGTGTCGATCTTCCAGGCTCAGAACCTCATATCCATATCACTAGCAGTCCTACGGGTGAGCAAGAAGTTCACTTTATGATTTTCTGCCCAACCGAAAAAGCGGTCCACCTAGAGCAAGATATTCGCAAAGATTTTATGGAAGCGTACGCTGAAGAGTTTCCAGTTACCGCCTAATCCTCGTTTCTTTTGTGAATGAAACTAGCCGAATATAAAGAAAGCCGAGAGCGATATCATCGACTCTCGGCTTTTTTGTGTCTTTTGAATCAATAAACAGCTCAACTAACCGAAGTTAGTCTAAGTCTGCGATTGGCAACCAATCGACTTGTACACCAGCTTGTTCAAACATATCTTGGCTAACTTTGATTTTATCTCCCCAACGAGAAAGGAAGTCTTCACTTTGCTCTGGGCAGTGAACCGCGGAGATACCCGTTTGGATGATCTTTGCTGCACAGTTTGGACAAGGGAAGTGAGTCACCCAGATTTCACAACTGTCTAAATCACGCTTAGCGAACAAGATTGCGTTTTCTTCTGCATGCAACGTTTTTAGGTATTTCATTTCACGATCATCAGTATCAGCACTATCAGATACGCCATGAGGGTAGCCATTAAAGCCTACTGAAACGATACGGTTGTGTTTGGTGATGACAGCACCAACTTGAGTGGATGGATCTTTACTCCAAGAGCCAACCAGCTCTGCCATTTGATAGAAACGTTTAGCCCATTTTGAAATCATGAGAATTACCTTAAGTAATTAAATATGAATGCTTATGTACGAAGATACATGATGTTAGTCAATATACCTAGTTGATAAAAGTGGGAAGGGCGATTTGGTGTAAAATTGTTACTTGTTTGTAAGTGTTTTATAAGCATCAGGTTGCTTTTTACACGTTGAAACACTTTTCAAGTGATAATTGATACTCCTCGGACATTTTAGACATTTGTGTTACGTAACTTTTATGCTGTTCAATTTCTCATAAGTGACGGTATAACCATGCGTAAAAAGTTAATCCTTACGGCTCTTGCAAGCTCAATTATTCTTGTTGGATGTGGGCAAGATGCTCAGAATGCCAAGCAAGCGCCTTTACCTCTCGTAGCTGTACAGGATGTTAGCGTTGTGTCTCACCAGCAAAGTAAGTCGTACATCGGTCGTATTGAAGCCGTAGAAGATACGGCGATCACGGCTCAGGTTTCAGGGTATCTAAAAAGCCGTCATTTCAAAGAAGGTCAAATGGTCGAGAAGGGCCAATTACTTTACTTGATTGAGCCATCGTCATTTGAAGCTGAAGTCGCCAATGCGAAAGCGTCTGTCGCTCAAGCGAATGCAAACCTTAAAAAGGCCGAACTTGATTTCAACCGTGGTAAAAACCTACTTCCTAAAGGCAGTATTTCTCAATCGGAATTTGATGCATTGACGGCAAACCTACTGGGTTCTCGAGCTCAGCTTGAAGCAAGCCAAGCTCAGCTAAATGCCGCAAATGTCCAACTTTCTCACACCAAAATTATCGCGCCTTTCTCTGGAAGAATCAGTGACACCAAAGTGAGTAAAGGTGACTTAGTGTCACCATCTTCAGGTGTTCTTACGACTTTGGTTAGCTTAGATCCAATCCATGCTTCGTTCAGCATTAGTGAGCGTGAGCGTATTGAGCTGGGTATGGACCGTATTGAAGGCGACGGCAGCAGCGATTCTGCTCGTGTTGAAGTTCAGATCATGCTTGAAAATGGTAAAGCATTCGAACACCTCGGTGAACTCGACTTCTTGGGCAACCGTATCAACCTTAATACCGGTACTATCGCGATGCGTGCGATTGCTAATAACCCAGATCAACAACTGCTTCCGGGTCAGCACGTTCGTGTTAATCTTCGTGAGAAACAATCTATTGATGTAGTGACTATTCCTCGCCGCGCGGTTCAAACCGACCTTGAGGGCGACTTTGTCATGGTGCTAGTTGAAGGCGAAGCGGCTCCAGTGGCTGAGCGCAGAAACATCGAGATGGGTCGTCAGATTGAAGATGGCGTGATTGTTCGTTCTGGACTAGAGAGGGACGACGCGGTCATCACTCAAGGCTTACAGCGTGTGCGTAACGGTATGTCTGTTCGCATTCAGCCTTCTGTTGACCAAGCTGAGTAAGGGAGCTATTTATGTTGAGTCGTTTCTTTATTCAAAGGCCTAAGTTTGCCCTTGTCATATCCATAATTTTAACGCTGGCGGGTGCGATCTCTCTCGCTATCTTGCCAGTGGCTGAATATCCAAAAATTAGCCCGCCTTCTGTTAGTGTGTCAGCTTTCTATACTGGTGCAAGTGCGGAAGTAGTAGAACAGGCGATAGCCGACCCCATAGAAACATCGGTTAACGGTGTTGAAAATATGATCTACATGTCTTCTAAGAGTGCTAATGATGGTTCATACAACCTTAATGTGACCTTTGATGTTGGTACCGATCCAGACATGGCTCAGGTCAACGTTCAGAACCGAGTTGCTCAAATCGAATCCAAGCTTCCACAAGAAGTTAGAATGGTCGGCGTAACGGTTAAGAAGCGTTCACCTGACCTGTTGATGGTATTGAACTTCTACTCGCCAAACGGTGAATATGACGATCAATTCCTGATCAACTACATCAACTTAAACGTTAAAGACCAGTTAGCGCGTGTTACTGGTATTAGTGAAGTGAATGTATTGGGTGGCGGTGAATACGCAATGCGTGTTTGGTTAGATCCTGAAAAAATGGCTAACCTCAATATCACCACCTCTGATGTGAATCGCGCATTGGCGGAACAGAACGTTCAAGTCGCTGCTGGCCGTATTGGCGCAGCACCTTATAACAACGCGCAAGAAGTGCAGTTCAACTTGGTAACAAAAGGCCGACTAGAAACGGCTGATGAGTTTGAAAATGTAGTGCTTCGCGCAAATCAAGACGGTTCGACGGTTTATTTAAAAGACGTGGCGCGTGTTGAGCTTGGTAAAAAGTTCTACGATGGCAATGGTAAATACCGTGGTCAAGACGCTTCAATCGTAGCACTGTCACTTCAGTCAGACGCGAATGCGCTGGAAAGTGGTAAAGCGGTCATGACGATGCTGGAGAACCTAAGCGAAAACTTCCCTGAAGGTGTTGCTTATGAAGCGAGTTATGACACCACATTGTTCGTTGCCGAATCGATCAAAGGGGTAGTAAAAACGCTGATCGAAGCTATCTTACTGGTTATCGCAGTGACTTATCTGTTCTTGGGTAGTGCGCGTGCAACCTTGATTCCTGTCGTCGCGATTCCAGTATCTTTGATCGGTACGTTTGCCATCATGCAGATGACGGGTTTTACCATCAACACGGTAACCCTGTTCGGTTTGATATTGGCGATTGGTATTGTAGTCGATGATGCGATCTTGGTTATCGAGAACGTTGATACCACAATGGCCAAAGATCCAACGATTTCACCACGTAAAGCCACACTTATCGCAATGAAAGAAGTAACGGGTCCGATCATTACGTCTACTTTGGTACTGTTAGCGGTATTCATTCCAGTCGCGATGCTGCCAGGTATTACCGGCATCATGTATCGTCAGTTCGCGCTCACTATCTGTATCGCCGTTGTTATCTCTTCGATTAACGCATTAACGCTGTCACCAGCATTGTGTTCATTGGTTCTCAAACAAGGTGGCGGTAACACAGCACGTTGGTACCAAGTGTTTAACCGTGGTCTAGAATCCGTTACTAACAAATACGGTCAAATTGCTGTCTTCTTAGTTAAGAAAGGCGTTTTGCTGTTCACTTTCTTTGTAGTGGCTTTGGCTGCTGTTACTTACTTCGCGAAAACAACGTCTACGGCGTTCGTACCTCAAGAAGATAAAGGTATTTTGCTAGTTAACGTGCAGCTTCCTGACGCGGCATCACTGTCTCGTACAGAAGATGTGACTGAGCAATTACTAGAGATGGTTGAGCAAGAGCCGGGTGTTGATGGTGTAACACTGGTTAACGGCTACGCATTCATGACAGGTGCATCTGCATCGAATGGTGCGTCGATGTTCATC
Organism: Vibrio sp. RW; assembly: GCF_027587105.1. NCBI lineage: Bacteria > Pseudomonadati > Pseudomonadota > Gammaproteobacteria > Vibrionales > Vibrionaceae > Vibrio > Vibrio sp. RW. The sequence goes on along the minus strand of NZ_JAPPTM010000001.1, from coordinate 18,698 downwards.
AAGCTCCATGATTGGGACATGCGTAATGCATTGGATGGTCAACATTCAGCGCAGGCTATCTCACAACGTATTAATGGCCGAGCAGCGACTGAGCTGCCTCAAGCTATTGTGTTTGCCATGGGGCCTCCTGCGGTGCCGGGCATGGGTGCAGCGTCTGGATTTGAGTTTGTTCTTGAAGATACCTTAGGCCGTAGCCGAACTGATCTAGCGATGGTAATGAATGACGTGATTGCTGAGGCCGCTAAACAGCCTGAGATTTCACATACATTCAGTACCTTCCGTGCCAATGTACCGCACTATTATGTCGACATTGACCGTGAGAAAGCGCAGCAACTTGGTATTCCGTTGTCGGAAATCTTCCAAACACTACAAGGTAACCTAGGTTCTCTGTATGTGAATGATTTCACCATGTTTGGTAAGAACTTCCGTGTAACCATGCAAGCGGACAGTGAACATCGTAGCAGCATGGATGATCTCCAACGATTCCACGTGCGTTCGTCTAATGGCGAGATGATCCCGCTAAGTACGCTTGTGACTTACGACCAGATCTTTGAACCAGATGTCGCATGGCGTTACAACATGTACCGCAGTGCAGTGATCCAAGGCCAACCAGCGCCGGGTTACTCAAGTGGTGATGCGATTGCGGCGATGGAACGTGTTGCAGCTGACGTACTGCCTCAAGGCTACCAGTACGAATGGACGGGTATGGCTTACCAAGAAGTACTCGCAGGTAACCAAGCGATCTTTGCGTTTGCATTGGCACTGATCTTCATCTACTTGTTCATGGTGGCTCAATACGAGAGTTGGACCATACCGATTGCGATTATCCTAGTGGTACCGGTCGCAACATTAGGTTCCTTCTTGGCGTTGAACCTAACGGGCACACCGTTGAACCTATATGCACAAATTGGTTTGGTTCTCTTGATAGCCTTGGCCGCGAAGAACGCAATCTTGATTGTGGAATTCGCGAAAGTTGAGCGTGAAGACAAAGATGCGTCAATTGAAGATGCGGCAGTGAAGGGCGGTACTCTGCGTTTCCGTGCTGTAAATATGACGTCTTGGTCGTTCATCTTAGGCATCTTCCCACTGATCTTCGCTGCGGGTGCCGGGCACGTGAGCCAGAACTCTCTGGGTATTTCACTGATCGGCGGCCTGTTATGTGTATTACTGGCGGGTACGTTCCTAATCCCTGGCTTCTACGCATTCGTGCAACGTAAGCGTGAGAAAGCACACGGTGGTAATACCAAGTTGATTCCACTCGATGATGAATAAACGAGTTATTCATATATAAAAATTAAGACTTAGTGTTGAGCTAGGTCTTTTTTATTCACATTTGGAATGGCAAGTCTTGTTTATATAACAAAATGTTTGTTATGTGACAGAACTAACACTCTAATTTGGGCTGTCTAATAAAATGATGTTTTATTTATAAGTGATTGTTTTAAATTAAAAAACAAGGTTGAGCTAACGGTTGTATGCTCGAAAATGTTTGCACAATAATGTGAAGTGTTTCAAAATTAACGGATTGTATTGAATTTTTTGTGAATTGAGGTTCTGATGAAAGTCATTGATTTATTTAAACACCGAGGCGATAGCATGTCTTCGCAACACTCAGAGTTTATGCAATGGATGTCTCCAGCTCTTAGAGATTACTGGGACGACTTTCTTAATCGTACGCAAAATAGCCATTTCTTTGCGTGGGTTCGTGATCACCATAAACCTGCAGTAAATGAAGATACACCAGAGATGCCGATAGAACAGCCGATCGTGTTAAAGCCAGAAGCGCAGCTTGTGTTTGATGAGCTTAACCAGCAAATCGGACAAGTCATTCATACTGGCGACTGGATCAATGTAAGTCAAGAGCGCATTAACCAGTTCGGCCTTGTGACAGAAGATATGCAGTGGATTCATACTGAGCCTTCTAAGGCAGAAACAGATTCTCCGTTCAAAACAACTATTGCACATGGTTTTTTAACTTTGTCACTGCTTCCTAGACTGACTGACAGTGTTGACCCTGACAAGTCTCAATTCCCGACAGCGAAGATGGTTGTAAACATTGGTCTTAACCAAGTACGTTTCCCATACCCTGTAAAGTCAGGCAGTAACGTTCGTGCTAAAAGTACGCTAACAAAAGTGACGCCAATTAACAAAGGCTTAGAAATTGAACGTGAAATTCGTGTAGAGATCGAAGGCATTCGTCGTCCAGGTGCTGTTATCGTTTCGGTGATTCAACTTCACTTCTAAGCGATATCTATAGATTCCTAAAAAAGAGAGAGCGTAATGCTCTCTCTTTGTGTTTGTGCCATATCAAATCGATCTTGCCTGCATCATTAATAACATCACTAAAGCATTTCGCTTACTTAATGCGTATGTAGCCGTACTCCTCGATAAGATCTTGCCCGCGTTTCGATGTCACGAATTTGATGAAATCTTGGCTTTCTTCAGAAACAGAGTCTGTTTTGTGCAGCAACAAGAATGGACGAGCCAATTCATAGCTGTGGTTGGCAATGTTCTTAGATGTTGGCTCTACGCCTTCAAATGTGATTGCTTTAATCGAGCGGTCGACAGAACCAACAGAGATAAAACCAATGGCGTGTGGGTTATGGTTAACAATCGTTTTCACCATGCTATTGCTGTTCACAACCAAGTTATTTGGGTTGATGTCAGACACTAGGCGGTCATTAATGATTTTCGTTAAACCAAGTAAGCTCTCGAAGCTGTAGCGTGAACCAGAAGACGCTTCGCGAGTCACAACTGCGATAGGCTTATCTGCTCCCCCTACGGCTTTCCAGTTAGTGATTTTGCCTTTGTAGATATCGAATAACTGATCGCGAGTAACGTTACTCACAGCATTTGAACGGTTGGTCACCACGGCTAGGCCATCAAAGGCAATTGGAAATACCGTCAATTTCTCGTTTTGTTCAAGCTCGGTTAAGTAGCGTGAGCTCATACCGATGTCAGACACACCTTTATCAACCATGGTAATACCAGCTGTGGAACCAATCCCCTGAACTGCAATATAGTTATTAGGGTGAGTCTTGTTGTACTCCTCAGCTAATACATCCATCACTCGTGACACCGAAGTGGACCCCGAAATATTGGTTTCTTGTGCAAAAGCGGCTTGAGAAGATAGGGCCAAAGACAAAAGAGAGGCAAGCGCGACTCGTAACATAAACAACTCCTAGTGAATAATATATGTAGAGCATGATAAGTCGGTTATGTGACGCTTTTGTGAAATTCGATAAGCTTGCTTAATGGCTGCTGGCTTGGTTTATGAAAACAGGATTTGGTTAGGAGGTCCGGGTTTGTTGATGGGATTACGGTTGATATTTTACTCGCTCTTGTTCGCTAAAATGTTTGTTGAGTCCTAAAGTGTATATATGGACTCTAAACTTTGAGAGTTTGTATGAAGTTAGAAGAGGTGTTATGTCCGTCATTCATATAGAGCTGAATCGTCTTTTAATTGGGGCTGAAAGGATCTGTACTTCTCGAAATTGTAGCTTACCCGTAGAGCTAGGCAAGTCTCTATATGAAGAGTGTGAGAGAGGCGTACTGTTTTCTCAGGCGCATTACTTGCTTGATTCATCTCATAGCTATTATATAAATGAGATCGCTCGCGTTACCTTTGATGAGTCGCTATCTTGTTGGTGGGTGACAGTGCCACTTGAAGATGATACGGAAACAGATTCAGTAAATTGGGGACCTTATCCCTATCTTCCTAAATCGAAGGATCTTGATGCAATTCTAACTGAAATAGAAAAAGATCCTAAATCGTACTTCTGGTCATAACTCTTTTGCTTTTTGATGGTGTAATGCCAGTGTGGAATTGTCTGCATAAGTTTTTAATTAAGACACTTCCAACCAATACGTCCAGCAACATTTTTAGACTCACGGTTTTATTTTTTGCAGTTGTGCTTGCGCTATTACTGCCCGGAAATCTTTTGGTGTTTGACCGTGATGTGTTTTAAATGCGGTACTGAAGTGAGCTGCACTTTTAAAGCCAGATTCATAAGCTACTTGAGTAATCGACTTATTCGATGTTCTGAGTTGTGTTGCAGCATGGGCGATTCGCTTTATCTTCAGTAGATTTGAAAACGACAGATTTTCAGCAGACAAGCGGCGTTTCAGAGTGGCAGGGGACATCTCCATGTAACTGGCTAGTGATTCTAACGAAATGTTATTTTCAATGTTCTGCTCGATGTAATGTATAACCTTTTGCACCACTGTTAAACTGGAAGCTCGTGCAATGAGGACTAGTAATGCAGGATACTTCTCTACCATTAGGGATAATAGAGCCAAACTCAGTTGAACAAGTGCATAGTCATTTTGAGAAGACGAGTCAGCAAGCGATATAATCAGCTCTTTTAAATGACAGATCTCAGTGTCAGTTTGATTGAACTTAAGGTACTTTTCTGGGAGTTGAGCCGAGTCTAAATCGCTGAACTGATTGATGAAATTTTGGTAAATAGCCGAGTCAAAGTCTAAGCAGGTTGCGCTGAATTCACCATTTTCAGTGTTAACTGTGATGTCTTTAATCTGACCAGAATTGTAAAGTGTGAAATCGCCAGCTTGTAACGAGGCTTCAGTGCCGTTAGGCAGCATGAAAGAAATACTGCCCTTCGATACCATGAAGATACCGTTTTTTGAAATGGGGTAACGCTCCCGTTTTCTGGGGATAAAATTGTTAAACTGAGTAATAGTGATTGATGGCATAGCGTGCTTCTTTGAGGTTGTAATTTGATTGCTTTTTTAAGTATTGTTTAAGCATGAGACATTTACAAAAAAGGCGCTAACAATTAGCGCCTTTAGAAAGTTGAACTTAGAAGAATTTAAGCTTCTGTTCCATTGGTCGTTTCAGGTTCGTTAGGTAAGTCTGCAAAAACTTGAGTCGGTTTTGCTACTAAGTTACGGTTTTCCTGATTAACTTCAGAGAGAACTACTTCTAAAACGTCTCCCAGTTTGTATACCATTTCTTTATCGACAGATACAGTGCCCATATCACTGTTGCATTCGATTCTTTCTTTATTATCAATAATAAGAGAACCAGGGATAAATGCAGCGGCACCATTCTCAAGCAGGCGCACACGCATACCGGCACGGTTAATGTCGAAGATCTCTGCTTGGAAGCGAGTTTCATCTGCTGGAGCATTCGCTAGAGTACGAGCATATAACCAATCGCCAACATTGCGCTCGGCCATACCGTGGTGACGGCGGTGTAAGGCAAGCTCATCACCGATAGTTTCATCCGGTGTTTGAATTGGCGCTTTACCTAAAATGTGCGCTTTAAGCATACGATGGTTAATCATGTCACCGTATTTACGGATTGGAGAAGTCCAAGTTGCGTAAATGTCTAAACCCATAGCGTAGTGCGGCGCAGGCTCATTGCTGATTTCGCTGTACGCTTGGAATTTACGAATACGGTTGTCGTAGTAGCTGTTGTCCAAAGAACCCAACCAACGACGTAGAGTAGCAAAACCTTCTAGAGAAACGATTTGCTCTTCAGTGAATGGTGTTTCCGCTTGCGGGTTTACTAGCTCAAGCACGTCAGCGACTTTCTCAGCCTTAAAACCAGAATGGCAGTTAAACACACCTTGGTTGAAGCTTTCTTTTAATACTCGACCTGCACAGATGTTTGCGCTGATCATTGATTCTTCAACCAGCTTGTTTGCACTGCGACGCATGTCAGCGTGGATAGCAACAACATCGTTATCTTCGCTAAGTTCAAAGCGGTAGTCAGGGCGATCTGGGAACACAACAGCGTTTGCTGAGCGCCATGCTGAACGTGCTTGAGCAAATTGGTGAAGATCAGAAACAATTACAGCAATCTCTTCTGATGGTTGCCATTTCTCTGATGCACCGGTCTCTAGCCAGTCTGATACGTTGTCGTAGGCAAGACGAGCGTGAGACTTGATGTTGGCAGCGAAGAAGTTGATGTCGTCGCCAATAACGCCATCTTTAGATACCGTTACTGTGCAGCATAGAGCAGGGCGAACTTCGTTTTCGATAAGTGAGCACAAGTTGTCTGCAAGATCACGAGGCAACATTGGGATGTTACGACCCGGAAGGTAAATCGTGAAACCGCGCTCACGAGCCACTTTATCCATTGCATCATCAGGAGAGATGTAAGCAGTAGGATCAGCAATCGCGATAGTCAGTTCAAAATCGCCGTTCTCTTTCTTTTTCGCGTAAAGCGCATCGTCCATATCTTTTGTGCTTTCGCCATCGATAGTCACAAAAGGTACGTGAGTCATGTCTACACGTTCAAGATCGGCGTCATCATTGATCTGCCAGTTGTCGATGCCTGCAGGCTCACTGTTTGGCAGATCGTTCTGTGCCAGCGTAACCCACCAAGGAGCGATCTTATCATCAGCGTCTGTGATTTTTTCAGAGATCTGAGCCAGAAAGCCGTTGTCACCTTTTAATGGGTGCTGAACGATGTGAGCAACAACCCAGTCACCTTCTTTTAGCGTTTCAGGGTTTAATCCCTTCATTGCTTTCGCTTTAAGTTGCAGCTTTTTCAGTTGCGGGTGATCAGGAACAACGTTCAGTCGGCCTTTAAAAAGCTTAACTCGTGCGATGAAGCGAGTAAGACCTTGTTCAACCAGTTCCTCTGGCTCGGCTACTTCGCGTTCTTTCTCTGTACGAATGATGGCAATGACTTTGTCGCCATGCACACATTTTTTCATGTACGGAGGCGGGATGAAGTAGCTTGTTTTGCTATCGACTTCGAGAAAACCAAACCCTTTCTCAGTGGCTTTGATCGTACCTTCCTTTTTAGGGAGGGTTTCTTGGATTTGCTGTTTTAGCTGAGCGAGTAGAGGATTATCTTGAAACATCTTACTTTTATCTAACGAGGATACTTGAGCATACTATAATGATTGCGAGGCTCGATTACTACTTAAAGCCGAAGTGGGAGTGAATTAATTGCGCACTCATTTAAGTCTATCAATTTGACGATTGAAGCAAGCCGTGGCGAGATATTCATCAAGTTTTGACGATATGGTAGTCAATAATGGTATAAAACCGAAAAATATGTGATGTATTTCAATTTTTTCTGGATTTTTTTATGCATTTAGGGAATAATCCGCCTCCCTTAGACGTCCCTAATGGCTTGAAGTGTTTTATTACTGCTTCGTAACTCTGAATGGAATCAGTATCTGATTGGATCAGTATTGGAATTGGTAGAGCTCCCGGGACCTTTTGTTTACTTATATATAGTGGGATCCCAATGTCCGAATCTGTAATTCAATTTAATGAATTAGCCCTAAACGATAACATTCTTTCAGCTCTTGATAGTATGGGTTTCGTTTCTCCAACTCCAATCCAAGCAGCAGCTATTCCTCTTCTTCTCGAAGGCCGTGACGCACTAGGTAAAGCACAGACTGGTACTGGTAAAACAGCTGCATTCTCTCTGCCTTTACTTAACAAAATCAACCTAAATCAACACAAACCACAAGCAATCATCATGGCTCCTACTCGTGAGCTAGCGATTCAAGTTGCTGCGGAAATCAAAAACCTTGGTCGTGATGTTAAAGGTCTTAAAGTTCTTGAAATCTACGGTGGTGCTTCAATTGTTGACCAAATGCGTGCTCTAAGCCGCGGTGCTCACATTGTTGTTGGTACTCCAGGTCGTGTTAAAGACTTACTAACTCGTGACCGTCTACACCTAGATGAAGCGCATACATTTGTTCTTGATGAAGCAGATGAAATGCTGAAAATGGGCTTTGTAGATGACGTAACTTGGATTCTTGAGCAAGCTCCAGAAACTGCACAACGTGTACTTTTCTCTGCAACTATGCCTCCAATGGTTAAGACTATTGTTGACCGTTACCTACGTAACCCTGCACGAGTTGACGTTGCTGGTACTAACCACACCGTTGATAAAGTAGCGCAGAATTACTGGGTTGTTAAAGGCGTAGAGAAAGACGAAGCAATGTCTCGTCTTCTTGAAACTGAAGAAACTGACGCGTCAATCGTATTCGTACGTACTCGTCAAGACACTGAGCGTCTAGCTGATTGGCTATCTGCACGTGGCTTCAAAGCTGCTGCATTGCACGGTGATATTCCTCAGTCTCTACGTGAGCGCACTGTTGATCACATCAAACAAGGTGTTATCGATATCCTAGTTGCAACTGACGTTGTAGCACGTGGTCTTGATGTTCCACGTATTACTCACGTATTCAACTACGACATTCCATTTGATGTTGAATCTTACATCCACCGTATTGGTCGTACTGGCCGTGCTGGACGTAAAGGTAAAGCGATCCTACTCGTTCGCACTAACCAAATTCGCATGCTTCGCACTATCGAGCGCGTAACAAAGTCATCTATGGAAGAGATCCAACTTCCGCTACGTGATCAAGTAGCCGCAGCTCGTGTTGCTAAGCTTGGTGCTGAACTAGAAACTGAGAAAGAAAGCAAAGCAATAGAAAACTTTGCAGGTCTTATCTCTACGCTTCAAGAGTCTCTAGAAGTAGACGCTGCTACACTAGCTGCGATGCTTCTTAAGCGCCAGCAAGGTAAGAGCCCATTATTCTACGTTGGCGAAGACCCAATGATCGCTGCTATCGAGCGCGATAAAAATCGTCGTAAAGATCGCCGTGAAGATCGTGACAACGGCCGCGACGGTGGTGGTCGTAACTTCAATACTCAAGATTGGGATACTTACCAACTACAAGTTGGTCGTGAGCAAGGTGTTCAAGTTAAAGATATCGTTGGTGCATTGGCAAATGAACTTGGCTTAACTAAAGGTTCTATCGGTGCTATCAAACTAGACCAAGGTTCTACTTACGTTCAGCTTCCTAAAGCAATGAACTCAGAAACGGCTGGTAAGCTAAGCAAGCTTCGTATTCGCCAAAAAGAAGCTGGCGCTGTAGTTGTTGATTTCAACGACTTCCGTGAGCCTCGTCGTGGCGGCGGCGGTCGTGATGGAAACCGTGGTGGCGGTCGTGGTGGTCGTGATGGTGGCGGCTACCGTGGTAACCGTGAAGGCGGCAATCGCGAAGGTGGTAACCGTGAAGGTGGAAATGGCGGTCGTGGCGGCTACCGTGGTAACCGTGACGGTGCACGCGATGGTAACTCTGCTGGTGGTCGTGATGGCGAACGTCGTTTTGACCGCAACCGTGGCGGTGATCACCGTGGTAACTTCCGTGGTGAACGTGGTCATGGAAACGGCAATGCTAATGCTGGTAACCGTGGCCGTCGTCCAGAGCGCAGCGAAGGTTAATTAACCTGTTTCTTAGACGCTTTAGTCTAGACCTTGAATTTAAAAGCCGAGCGTGATGCTCGGCTTTTTTGTGTCCGAAAATTTAGGTTCTCATCGGTTTATCTCATTGAACTACTTAATATCAATCGTAGTAAATTACGGGTAAACCCCGCTTGTTAAAACGCTCGATAATTTCGTTAGCTTATTGATTTTTTATTCAACTATTTTTTAATTTCATTCTCGAAATAAATAAACTAATGATAAAGATCAACTTAATTGTGTTCATTTGGTGATTTTTTAAAAACAAAAGTTGAAAGATTCAAAAATTATTGAATAATGGGCTTAACTAAAATTGAAGTAAACACTTCATCCAATTCGTAATAAAACAGGATCCATATCCAATGTCTAATTCGTTTGTTCTGGTTATTAACTCGGGTAGCTCATCCCTAAAATTTGCAGTCATTAACTCTGTTTCTGGTGAAGCAGTCTTAAGTGGCTTAGGGGAGTGTTTTGGTCTTGAAGATGCTCGTATGAGCTGGAAATATCAAGGCGAGAAAACTGAGATTGCCATTCAAGGTGAAGATAACCACCACAAAATTGCCATTGGTAAATTGGTTGGTCTAATGGAAGAGTTGGGCTTCACTGCTGATATCGTGGCGATTGGTCACCGTATCGTTCACGGTGGTGAGAAGTTCACTCAGACTGTTCGTATTACTGAAGAAGTAACGAATGAAATTGAAAGTCTATCAGACCTAGCCCCCCTTCATAATCCTGCTGGTGCTATTGGCATCCGTGCTGCGATTGAAGCTTTCCCTTCTCTACCTCAATTTGCGGTATTTGATACGGCTTTCCACCAAACAATGCCACAACGCGCATTTACTGGTGCAATAGCAAAAGAATTGTACACAGATTTCGGTGTACGCCGTTACGGTTTCCACGGTACTAGCCACTACTTCGTTAGCCGTGAAGCTTCAAAAATGCTGAATAAACCAGTTGAAGAATCTAGTTTTATCTCTGTTCACTTAGGTAACGGCGCATCTGTATGTGCAATCAAAGACGGTAGCAGTGTTGATACTTCTATGGGCTTCACACCACTTTCTGGGCTAATGATGGGCACACGTTGTGGTGACCTAGACCCAGGTATTATCGAATATCTACTGAAGAAAGGTTGGTCACAAGAACAAGTATTCAACTCTCTAAACAAGGAGTCTGGCTTTCTAGGCGTGTCTGGCCTAACGAGTGATGCTCGTGGCATTATAGAAGCCATGGAGGAGGGACATGAGGGTGCTAAGCTTGCATTTGAGGTATTTACCTACCGTGTAGCGAAGTACGTTGCATCTTACCTTGCAGCGCTAGATTCTCTAGACGGCATCATCTTCACGGGCGGCATCGGAGAGAACTCTTTACCAATTCGTCGCGAGATCCTAAATAACCTTAAGATTCTTGGTTTTATTGAAGACGTTGTGGGTAATGAAGCAGCTCGCTTCGGTTCTGACGGCATCATTGCTAAGTCGGAAATGCTAGGTGCAGTAGCAATGGTTATTCCTACCAATGAAGAATTTGTGATTGCTCAACAGTCGGTAGAGCTTCTGTAATCGAAGCTAAAGCCTGAGCAAGACAAATATTGAAAATCAGCGAGCCCAAGTGGCTCGCTTTTTTGTGTCTATCGTTTTGTTACGCATAGCATTCGAGCTCGTCGTTGCCTCTTTCTGTACTAGCAAGGGGAAAATTCACATACATACGACTTTACCCTTTAGTTTCTCGGATTAAATCATCTTCAACTAACATTTCCTCGCATAGGTAATTAAAATAGTTCTTTTGACAGAAAGTAGATCATTACGGAAGCGTTACGTTTCACTACATAAGTACGAGTCATCACTTAATATATGCTCATAGAACCAGCACGATATCTGGTCTTAGCATCGTATTCAATCATGCTCTCTAAGTCGTTTCTGACTTAAACTTCCAATAGGAATTGATGTGTTTTGTTACATATTGTTCCCTCAGCACGCTGATTGGTTCACTCATTTCTCATTGTTTTATATATAAGTGACTGAATAAGAACGAATATCATTTTATTAATTAATGTTACAATTACGTGCTAGTAAAGAATGTTGCGGTTGACTAAGATTTAATCAACTAAGGAGGTGTGTATGAGACGATTCGAGAACATACTTTTTGCAACGCAAGGGCTGCCCGGCCATAGTGACGCTCTGGGTCAAGCGATCAGAATGGCGGCTAACAATCGCGTCCCGGTTTCGGGCCTGATTGCCTGTCCAGATTTCCCTACCGATCTCGTTCAATATCAACAAAGCTACGAACAGTCTTTGCATGATTCGCTTCAGCAGAGCGTAAAACACTTGCTTGAAGATTTGGTTATTTCTGAAGAGAAGGTACCGTTTCCCCTGAGAGTTAAAAGCAGTGAACAACCGGCGGTTTGCATCATTCAAGAAGCGATGGTGAATCGCAATGACCTGATCATTAAAGAGGCTGAGCCACTCAGTGAAGGGGCCGAAGGCTTTAAAGCGATAGACATGACTTTATTGCGTAAATGTCCTTGCCCAGTATGGTTGCACCGACCAATATTTAAACCGAGAGACAAACGACGCATTGCGGTTGCGGTCGACCCCCAGGCTGTAAACGATGAGCAAAAGGCATTGTCGTGTCGATTGTTAGAGCTCTCTCGTTCGATTGCGGATACCTGTGATAGCCGATTGCATATTATCTCTTGTTGGGAACATTATTTGGAGAACTACCTCGACAATCATGTTTGGATTCAAGTAGATAAGGCGCAGTTGTCAGAGGAGGTTTCTAAAGAGAAAGCACGTCATGAACAAGCCCTGCAGCAACTCATTGACGACTCTGGTATTGCTGGTGAGGTGGTTATTCATCACCTGCATGGTAAACCGGACGACAAAATTCCGGAGTGTGTTGATGAGGCAGAGGTTGATGTGTTGGTAATGGGAACCTTAGCCCGAACCGGTATTTCTGGGTATGTGATTGGCAATACTGCTGAGAACATTCTTCAATCAATTAATTGCTCCTTAGTGGCAATGAAACCAGAGGGATTTATATCTCCAATCAAGTAACAAATTGATCTCGAAAGCGGAAATAGCAATACTGAAGTAAGCATGTACACGACAGACTAATAACTTCTTAGTGGAGGATAGTATGAAGAAACTATGTCCTATTTGCCAAACTGAAATGCTTGAGCGCTCGCACATTTATGCATGCCCGAGAAACGATATCGGCGACTGCTCCTACGACGCACTGATTGCAGTGAATGAGGAGTCGAGTTTTTTATTTGACCAGAGCAATCCCCATACTGACATGCGTTCCTATGTCGTTTTCGACAGCAAATAGTTCGAACCAGTGGGGGCTATTTATATTGGAATGGATGATCGTGACTTAATTTTATCGGTCTTATTCAAAGCCTTCGCAAACTAGATAATCCGTTCACCTGTCTTGCTCGGATTATCTTTCTAACACCCAAATCAACAATTGTGGTTGAAGCCTGAAGTATCAGGAGAGGGCTGTTTTTCCGTTGATTCTATGAGTCCCCATACACGTGTGAACGTAACGAAATGGATGGCGATATTGAATAGCGTAATAGAAAAAAAACACAGACAAGGCTCAAAAGATCATTCGTTGATTCTCATGATCTTTCCTGTTCTGCCGATGGTTATTTTCTTCTTACTCATCAGTTGGTATGAGCCGGGAGGCGTGAGTTGGCAAGCGAATTGGGTTCCTAGTTTAGATGTTAACCTGAGCTTCAAGTTGGATGGGTTATCTTTCCTATTCGCATGTTTGATCAGCGGTATCGGTGCACTGATCCAGATTTATGCACTGGCCTATCTCAAGGGGGATTCGTCTCGATTCTCTTTTCACCTCTACTTAACGCTATTTATGTTAGCGATGTTAGGTGTCGCCACGAGCGACAATATCCTGCTCCTATTCGTGTTTTGGGAATTAACCACCATCACGTCGTATCTCTTGATTGGCTTTAATCACGAGAAAGACAAATCTCGTAAGAACGCGCTGCAATCTCTTATTGTCACTGGCGCTGGTGGTTTGGCTTTATTAGCAGGTTTGATACTACTGGGTGAAATGGCTGGCAGCTATGAGATAAGCACTATCATTGCGCAAAGTACGCTGATAGCTCAACATGAGTGGTTCCTGCCTTCATTGGTTCTGATTTTGCTCGGTGCGTTTACCAAATCGGCGCAGTTTCCATTCCACTTCTGGTTACCTAATGCCATGGCAGCGCCAACGCCAGTGAGCGCTTATCTTCATTCTGCCACTATGGTGAAGGCTGGGGTGTATTTGCTTTCCCGTGTTTCACCTATCTATTCACACAGCGATATTTGGTTTTACACGCTAGGCATTTTTGGTGGCTTTACCGCGATATGGTGTGCGTTGTTAGCGCTCAAGCAAACTGATTTGAAGTTGATGCTGGCATACAGCACGAACGTTGCCTTAGGTAAATTGGTGCTATTGATTGGTATGGGAACTGAACTGGCGATGATGGCCGCGCTGCTGTTTATCTTGGCTCACTCATTCTACAAAGCCGCGCTATTCATGGTGGTGGGCAATATCGATAAAGCGACGGGAACGCGTGACATTCGAATGCTGCATGGTTTGAAAACAGCGTTAATATTCAGCCTCGTAGCTGCAATCATCGCTGCTTTGTCGAAATCGGGCGTGCCACCGTTACTCGGGTTCTTGAGTAAAGAGTACATGTACAAATCCGGTCTGGAGGTGAGTGTCATCCTCACCGCTATCTTCCTTCTGGCTATCTTCCTTCTGGCTAACGTCATTATGGTGGCTTTAGCGTTAGCACTGATCGTGAAACCTTTCTTTGCGACTTATGAAGGTAATCCAACGCCAGCCAAGGAAGTGGAAGTTAGTAAAGGGCTCTGGATGCCAGCGATGCTGCTTGCCATAGCCAGTGTGCTTGCGCCGTTATTTGGCTTAGATTGGATTAACAACAATGTGGTTATTCCGGGTGTTTTATCGAGTTTGCCGAATTCAGCACCACAAGCTGCCAAGCTGTGGCAGGGCGTGAATCTGCCGTTGGCGCAGAGCGCATTAACTTTGTTACTCGGCTTTGTTTTGTATCGAATCTACCCAAGGCTGTTGGTGAGTTGGCAGCGCAAGGTGCCCGTGTTACCAACAGCCGAATCCGTTTTCGACAAAATTATGGCTGGCATGATGCGTTTGGCGAAATGGCAAACGCAGCTATTGCAGCAAAAGCGCTTGAGCCACTATGTGTTGTTGTTCTTTATTGTGCTCGCTGGATTGCTGTTAAGCAGCCCGTTGGTGATCCCACAAGCTCGTTTTGCTGCATTAACGGACATTAGCTTTTACGAGATCAGCATTGCTCTGCTACTCATCGGTGCTGCATTAGTCTGTACCTTTACCACGTCTCGTTTGTTGGCGGTCTCAGCCCTTGGTGTTGTGGGCTTTATGACCACCTTAGTCTTTATGCTGTACAGCGCGCCAGATGTCGCGAAAACCTTATTGTTGGTTGAAACCTTGATGGTTGTATTTGTGGTGCTGTTGATACGTCATATTCCGGGCTTAATGACGGTGCCGCAACACCCTATTCGCCGAAAGTTGCTACACGGGGCGATAGCGGGTGTGATTGGTATGTCGGTCACTGCCTTGCTGATCAACATTACTGCGCAACCTCTAGATTCCACTCTGGCTGATTTCTTCGCAGAGAATAGCGTTCCTGGCGGGCATGGACGCAACATCGTCAACGTGATTTTGGTTGATTTCCGAGCCTTCGATACGTTGGGTGAGGTGATCGTGGTCGTGATGGCGGGTATCGCTGCGGTTAGTTTGTTGAAAACGCACTACCACAAACGTAACCGTATCCATTCCCTGATTTTTGCCACCACCTCCCACATCGTGGCAGCGCTGATGTTGGTGTTTTCACTTTACCTATTGTTGCGCGGACATAACGAGCCGGGTGGTGGCTTTATCGGTGCACTGATCGCTGTAATTGGTTTTGCGTTACTGATGTTTGCAGAGTCGCCAAAGTACGTTCGAGATCGTTTGTATTACGCGCCATTTAGCATTGCTCTGTTTGGCATTTTCTTAAGCTTTGTGGCTGGCCTGATGAGCTTTGCTTTCAATTTGCCGTTCTTAACGGGTTTGTGGTGGAAAGACATTCTGCCGCTTGGCACACCATTGATATTCGACGTTGGTATTTACCTCGCCATCATTGGCGGCGTGATGGGGATGTTACTACGAGTGAATGAGGAGTTGGATTAATGGAAATACTATGGAGTCTCGTGGTCGGTGTGTTTGTCGCTGCTGGTGTCTATCTCATGCTGGAACGACACATCTTACGCTTAATATTCGGTCTGATCTTGTTAAGCAGTGCGGTGAACATCGCGATTTTCACGGCTGGACGTTTAACCCCTGGACTACCGCCGTTGATTGAAGCGAATTCAATATTACCACCAGAAGGTGCCGCAAACCCGCTTCCTCAAGCCTTAATTCTGACCGCAATAGTGATTGGCTTTGGCTTGTTGGTGTTTGCATTGATGCTATTTTACCGCGCATGTTCAGAAGCGGGGTCGGCAGATGTTGATGTGATGCGACGTTCTGAGGAGGATGAATGACAACGATTTGGTTGACGTTACCCGTAGTTATTTCGCTTCTTACCGCCGTTGCCATCTTCTGTGCGAAACGTAACAAAGCGCTGGTGGATGCGATAAGTGGCACCAGCGCATTAGCGACTTTAGTGATTGCGGCATTGTTGACGCACGATGTTATCAACGGCGATCCACAAGCCGTGGCTTTTGGTCAATGGGCTGCGCCGTTTGGCATTGTCTTCGTGGCGGATCATCTTGCAGTAGCGATGGTGATGGTGACAGCCATTATTGGTGTAGTGAGCGTGTTCTACGCCATGGGCGATCTGCAAGACAAGCCTTCTTACGGCACGTTTCATGCTCTGATGCATGTGTTGTTGGCTGGAGTGTATGGCGCGTTTCTTACTGGCGACATTTTCAACCTCTACGTTTGGTTTGAGGTGATGTTGATAGCATCGTTTGGCTTGATGATCTTAGATGGATCAAAGCAACAAGTGGATGGAGCCGTGAAGTATGTGATGCTCAATCTTATTTCGACCTTGGTCTTCTTGCTTGTGATTGGCTTGCTCTACGGTGCTACAGGGACTTTGAACCTCGCGGATTTACATGCCAAAGCCACATTGATTCCGTCAGACACCAAAACCTTGCTCGCGGCGCTGTTCCTATTCGCGTTTGCGATTAAAGCGGCGTTATTTCCTGTCTTTGCTTGGCTGCCTGCTTCTTATCATACGTTACCAAGCGCCGTTGTTGCCCTGTTTGCAGCGTTATTGACTAAGGTTGGGGTGTACGCGCTTATTCGTGTATTTACCCTGATTTTCCCGTTATCAGAGAGCGGTTGGCAACCGACTTTGATGTGGGTTGCTGGATTGACGATGTTAACCGGCGTATTGGGCGCAGCAAGTCAGTTCAATATCAAAAAAATTCTTTCGTTCCATATCATTAGCCAGATTGGTTACATGATCATGGGATTGGCGATCTACACGCCTCTCGCCATCGCTGGCGCAATTTTCTACATAGTCCACCACATCATAGTGAAAGCAAACTTGTTCCTGATTGGCGGCTATATAGAGCGTAAATATGGCTCGAGCAATCTTGGGCAATTAGGCGGCGTCTATAAAGCCATGCCTTGGCTCGCTTTCTTGTTTCTCATTCCTGCATTCTCTTTAGCGGGGTTTCCACCTCTTTCGGGTTTTTGGGGCAAGTTCCTTGTCATCAAATCTAGTTTGCAAACTGAGTTGTATTGGCTTGCAGGGACAGCACTCTTAGTTGGTTTGTTAACAGTGTTCTCAATGACCAAGATCTGGAACGAGGTTTTCTGGAAAAAGCCTCAACAAACACTAAAAGCGCAGCCAATGAACAAGTACACCAAAGGATTGTATTGCGTGCCAATAGCCACATTGACCACGTTAAGTCTGATTATTGGTTTGGCCGCCGAGCCATTTTACCAATTTGCGGAACTCGCAGCAGAGCAGTTGATTGAGCCACAAGCCTATGTAAAAGCGGTTCTTGGAGAGAGTACGTTGGCTGACACTGCAATAGCAGACAGCGAAATAGCTCAAAGCGTTGCATTGAACACGGAGGGAGGGAGCCAATGATTTATCTGTTTTTGAACTTATTTCTCGCCTTGGCATGGATGCTGCTCAACGGCAACTATACAGGAACGAACTTCATTCTTGGCTTTGTGGTTGGCTTTTTGGCGTTGCGACTTAGTCAACCGTTTGGATTGAAAACCAGTTATTTTCGACGTTTTCGTGCTTTGGTCGGCTTGTTTCTTTTTTTCTGTTACGAAATGGTGATATCGGTGGCCAGGGTTGTATGGGATGTGGTTACGCCAACCCATTTAAGTGACCCGGATATCGTGTATGTGCCGTTAGATGTTGAGTCAGATTTAGAAATCTCGTTACTCGCAAACATGGTTTCTCTTACTCCTGGAAGCTTGAGCTTGGATGTCACCCAAGATAAGAAGCACATGGTCGTGCACGCGATGTTTGCACCTGAGCATGAAAAGGTAATTCGAGAAATAAAAGACGGATTAGAAAAACGGATTTTGGAGGTGACTCGTGGTTGATGGGTTACAGATAGACAGTTTTTTACAAACAGACAGTTGGTTAGAAATAAGCATCACGTTCGCTTATATCGGGTTACTGCTTAGTGTCGTGATGGCATTCATTCGTTTAGTGCTTGGTCCAACCTTGGCCGATCGAGTGGTAGCGCTTGATCTGATTTCATTCGTAACGGTGGGTTTTATTGCCGTTTATACCTTAGATAGCGGACAGCAATCCTTGTTGGACATTGCTATCACGCTCGGCCTAGTAGCCTTCTTAGGGACGATTGCGTTTGCAAGGCTGATCTTCAAAAGAAAAGGAGACGTGTAATGGACATTATCGTTGGGGTTTTACTCTGTCTTGGAACTTTGTTTACGCTCATCGCGAGTCTTGGAATCTTACGAATGCCTGACCTTTACACGCGAATGCACTCCGCAACTAAAGCTGGCACGGTGGGCTTAGCTTCACTGTTATTGGCGGTGGCAATTGCGATACCCGATATTACGGTGATCTCACGAGTGATTGGTACTATGTTGTTTATATTAATCACCGCCCCGGTAGCAGCACACTTGCTTGGTAAGGCAACGCAAGAAAGTGGCTATAAAATCTGGAGAAATAAGAAATAGCATGTCTTTTCAATCTACCAGATGCCAATTTTAGCTACCTTTATATAATGTTTTAGCATGCCTTAATTGTTTGGCAATCAACGAAGAATTCGTTATTGGTCAACAGTCGGTAGAACCGTTGTAATATATCATAAAAACAGATAGTTAAAAGCGAGCCCAAAAGGCTCGTTTTTGTGTAAACGTTGTTCTTAATAAAGTTAATCTTCTTTAATACTTGCAT